>NZ_LT598653.1:3657500-3957500 GCF_900078365.1 uncultured Sphingopyxis sp. | reverse complement strand
CATGGCGTTCCTCCACTATCGTTCGAACGCCTTCCAGCTCCACCGGTCGCGCCAGCTTCCCGGCGGCACGCCGACGTGGGACATGCTGCTGAGCTTCGCCGCCTCGTCCGAAGATCCGATCTCGGGCGGACGGCACAAGGTGATCGGGTCGAAGCCGCTCGCGATCCCGCCGCAGACCTCGACGATCGCCTCGCATCTGCCGAAGGCGGTCGGTGCGGCTTTCTCGATCGGGATCGCGCGGCGGCTCGGCATGACCGGGCTGCCGTTGCCCGACGATGCGGTGGTGCTGACGAGTTTCGGCGACGCGTCGGCGAACCATTCGACCGCGCAGGGCGCGTTCAACACGGCGGGCTGGGCGGCGTTCCAGGGCTCGCCCATGCCGCTGATCTTCCTTTGCGAAGACAATGGCATCGGCATTTCGACGCGCACCCCGACCGGCTGGATCGAGGCGCAGTTCCGCCACCGCGCGGGGCTCCACTATATCAAATGCGACGGCACCGACCTCGTCTCGGCCTATGCCGGCGCGTGCGAAGCCGCCGACCATGCGCGGCGCACGCGCAAGCCCGTCTTCCTGCATATGGCGACGGTGCGCCTCTACGGCCACGCCGGGTCCGACGTGCAGGGCGCCTATCTTCCCAAGGCGCTGATCGAGGCCGACGAGGCGCGCGACCCGCTGCTCGCGGGCGCGGCGCTGATGATCGAACATGGCTGGATGTCGCGCGCCGAGATCGCCGACGCCTATGAAGAGATCGGTGCGACGCTCGCGCGGCAGGCCGAAGCGGCGATCCTGCGCCCGAAGATCACGACCTCCGCCGGCGTGATGGAAAGCCTGATCCCGCCGAAGCGGAAGATCGCCCGCGCCAACACGCCGTCGGACGACGATCGCAAGGCGATGTTCGGCAGCGACGCGCAGGCGATGGACAAGCCGCAGCACATGGCGCGTCTCCTCTCGTGGGCGCTCGCCGACCTGATGCTCGCGCATCGGGAGATCGTCGTCGCGGGCGAGGATGTCGGGCCGAAGGGTGGCGTCTACAATGTCACGGCGAAGCTCCATCAGCGTTTCGGCTCGGCGCGCGTCGTCAACACCTTGCTCGACGAGCAGGCGATCCTCGGGCTCGCGATCGGCATGGCGCACAATGGCTTCCTTCCGATGCCCGAGATCCAGTTCCTCGCCTATGTCCACAATGCCGAGGACCAGATCCGCGGCGAGGCAGCGACATTGAGCTTCTTCTCGGACGGCCAATATACGAACCCGATGGTGATCCGCATCGCGGGGCTCGGCTATCAGAAGGGCTTCGGCGGCCATTTCCACAACGACAACAGCCTCGCGGTTTTCCGCGACATTCCGGGCCTTGTCCTCGCGGTACCGTCGAACGGGCGCGACGCTGTGGCAATGCTTCGCGAATGCGTCCGCCTCGCGCGCGAGGAGCAGCGCGTGGTCGTCTTCGTCGAACCGATCGCGCTCTACATGACGCGCGACCTCCACGAAGAAGGCGACGGGCTGTGGACGAGCGTCTACGAAACCCCCGGCGAAGGCGCGCCGATCCGCCTCGGCGACGTCGGCGTCCATGGCGCAGGCACGGACCTCGCGATCGTCACTTACGGCAATGGATATTATCTCTCGCGGCAGGCCGAGAAACTGCTCGCCGGCGATGGTGTGAAGGCACGCGTGATCGACCTGCGCTGGCTCGGCCCGGTCGACGAGGAGAAGCTCGTCGCCGCCGTCGGCGACGCGCAGCGCATCCTGATCGTCGACGAATGCCGCATCACCGGGTCGCAAAGCGAGGCGCTGATGGCGACCTTCGCCGAGCGCACTCCTGACAAGAGGCTGAAGCGCATCGCCGCCGACGACAGCTTCATTCCCTTGGGCAAGGCCGCGACGCTGACGCTGCCGAGCCGCGATTCGATCGTCGCGGCTGCGAAGGAGTTGCTGGCGTGACGCTTTACACCGCCGTGCCCCTGCGCAGGCAGGAGCCCATCTCCGACGCTTTCCTTTTTCATGGCCCGTTGCTTCGAGCCGAAATGGTCGATGATGGGCCCCTGCCTGCGCAGGAGCACGGCGGTTTGGTTGATGGAGGTCGGGTATGACCGCGGCAAAGAAAACCGCCCTTGTCGTCGCCCCTGGCCGCGGCACCTATGGCAAGGGCGAGCTCGGCAGCATTGCCCGGCTTCACGGCGCGCGCTTCGCCGACCTGATCGCCGATTTCGACGCGCAGCGTCGCGAACGGGACCAGCCGACCGTTTCCGAGCTAGACGGCGCCGACCGCTTCAGCGTGAGCACGCATATGCGCGGCGACGTCGCGGCGCCGCTGATCTACACCGCGACCGCGCTCGATTATCTGAGTATCGACCGCGACACATATGACATCGTCGCGGCGCTCGGCAATTCGATGGGCTGGTACAGTGCGCTGGCCGTGGGGGGCGCGGTCTCGGTCGAGGACGGCTTCCGCATATCGAACGCGATGGGGCTCAACAGCCAGACGCACGGGCCCGGCGGGCAGATATTGCTGCAGGTGGTGGACGACGACTGGCGCCCGGTGCCCGGCCTGCGTGCGGCGCTGCTCGATCTCGTCGCCGCGATCGACGCGCGGCCCGATCACGCTCTCGCGCTCTCGATCGACCTAGCCGGGATGCTCGTGCTTGCGGGCAATGAGGAAGGGCTCGCTGCCCTGCTCGCCGAAGCCCCGCCGACCCCGGGGCGCGATCCGCTGCGCCTCGCGGGCCACGGCCCTTTCCATACCCCGCTGATGGTCGGCAGTGCGGACAAGGCGAAGGCCGAACTGCCGCCGTCGCTGTTCGGCCGCCCGGCCCTGCCGCTGGTCGACGGCCGCGGCCATATCTGGCGGCGCTTCTCCAGCGATCCCGCCGCGATATGGGATTACAGCTTCGGCCACCAGATCCTCGCGCCTTATGATTTCGCGCTCTCGGTGCAGGTGGCGGTCAAGGAGTTCGCCCCCGACGTCATCATCCTGCCCGGCCCCGGCGACACGCTCGGCGGAGCGATCGCGCAGTCGCTGATCGGTATCGGCTGGCAGGGCATGGCAAGCAAGGCTGATTTCATGGCGCGGCAGGCGTCGGACCCGATCCTGCTCTCGATGGGGCGCGCCGATCAGCGCGCGCTGGTCCTCCAGCGATGACGAAATAGGCCGGCAGGGAGGAACGTCCCTGCCGGCCTGTCGTTGGCCCGGGGTCAGGTGGGGTTGACCCCGGGCGGATGAACGGCAGCGCCAATGGGGACCAACTCAAGGGCGGTACACCGTTCATTTTCCTTATAGGCGCATTGCGCGCCGCGTGGCCGGGTTTGCGCGCGATCATGCACCGAAACGGACCCGATCGACCGGCGCGGCGCGCGCATGTTCGGCGGTGAATTGCAATCGCAGCAGTTCGGCGACATTACCCGCGCCGGCGCGGCGCATGATATTCGCACGATGCACTTCGACCGTGCGCGGGCTGAGCGCGAGCCGCCGCGCGATCGTCTTGTTGCCGAGACCGGCGGCGATCCCATCCAATATGTCGCGCTCGCGCGGGGTCAGCGCCGCCAGTCGCGCTTCGGCTTCGCGCTGCCGGGCACGCGCCTCTTGCGCCGCGCGCCAATCGGCCAGCACCGCATCGATCGTGCCCCGGACGAAGCGGGGGTCGAGCGGCGCGGGTAGTAGATCCTGCGCGCCGCCGCGCAGGATGGCGCGCGATTCGGCGATACTGAGCCGCTCGGCCGCGACGAACGCGGCGATCCCGGGACGCCCGGCGACCCGGTCGAGCAGCGCCGCGCCATCGGTCCGGCCCGGCTGGCGCCAGCGAAAAAGCAGGATGCCGGAAAGGTCGTCGCCCTCGGCCTCGATCCACGCATCCGCGCTCGCAAAGCTGCGCACGACCCGCGCGCCACCCGCCGCGAGCGCACGAAAACAGGCGGCCCGTTCGACAGGATCGGGCAGGATCAGATGGATATGGCCCCCGCTTTCGGTCACGCTGCGATGCTGCGCCCCGAATGACCGGACGGACAGCGCGAAAGGGTCGAAGGCGGCGCCATTTCGGCGCGTTTGCCGGAAATTCGGGGAAGCGAGGACCCCGAACAACTATCCGCCGTTTAGCTGAGCTGGCAGATGTCGAGGACATTCATGTCGTCATAATCCTGGTTCTCGCCCGCCATGACCCAGATGAACGCATAGGCGCCGGTTCCGGCGCCCATGTGGATCGACCAGGGCGGAGAGATCACCGCCTCGCCGTCCGCCATGACGATATGCCGGGTCGCCTCGCCCTGACCCATGAAGTGCATCACCCGGCCCTGTTCGGGATCGTCGAGATCGAAGTAGAAATAAATCTCGCTCCGGCGTTCGTGGACGTGCGGCGGCATCGTGTTCCACACGCTTCCCGGCTTGAGGATGGTGAGGCCCATCGCCAGCTGCGCGCTGTCGCACACGCCGGGGATGACGAGCTGGTGAATCGTCCGGTCGTTGGCCGTCTCCAGGCTGCCACGCTCGAGTATCCTGGCGTCGGCGAGCGGCAGTTTGCGCGTATCGAAGGCGCGATGCGCGGGCGACGAGGCGAGATAGAAGCGCGCGCCGTCGCCGGAAAAGCGGACGTCTTTCGCGCCCATCGTGACATAGAGGCTGTCCTTCGCACCGAGCGCGAACAGCTCGCCGTCGACGGCCACGGTGCCCTCGGCGCGGCCGACATTGACGATGCCGAGTTCGCGCCGCTCGAGGAACGGGTGGCCGGCTGCCGACGCCGGCTCCGATTGGTCGGGCAGCCGGACGCTTCCGCTCTCGACCAGCACCCCGCCGATCACCAGCCGGTCGGCATGCGTATAGTTGAGCACGCACGCGTTCGGGCGGAACAAATTCCGGATGAGATAGCGATCGCGCAGTTCGTCATTGGACACGCACGCCATCATGTCCGGATGGGTGGCGTAATAGGTTCGATCGAACATGATTGCTCCGAAGAAAGGACCGGACCGGCGGCACCGCCCCGGGTCAAAAGGGCCACGTGCAGCCGCCGGGGCGCGAGGCGCCGACGACCGCACGGGCAGGGGGGAGGGCTATTTCCCTTTCAGGAAGACCGGCGGCGTGTAGGCGCCGTTCGTCGCGACGTCCCACACCTCGATGCGCGCCCATTTGCGGCCGCGGAGATCGACACGCTTCTCGATCGTGCGGCTTCCGAAGGGCGCGGCGCCGGTCAGGTCGATGCGATCACGATAGACCTTGTTGCCATCGCCGCTGACGATTTCGGCGAAGGCGGGCGGGAAGGTCCATTCGATCTTCGCGCGCACCACGCTATTCCGTCCGAACGCGGCTTCTTCGCCGCTCTTCGCACCGCCGATCGTGAATTCGGGGATCAGCACTTCACCGGTGGTGGTGAAGAAGCGGCCTCCGCGCAGCGCGTCGAGCACGCTCTGCCACCCATCGGAGTAGCGCGGCAACGGCCCGTCGAGCCGGAGATAGTTGATGTTCATATGCGCATAGAGCTCGCTCTCGTCCGAGATCTGGAACACGTCGACCTCGCCGGGGGCGAACTTGCGCTCGGACGGGCTGGCCGCCCAATTGTTCATGTCGTCGAGCGTGTCGAGCACGCGCGTGCCGAGCCGCGGCAGCGAATAATCCACCGGCATGTTCTTCCACGCGCCGCCGAGGAAGCGGTCGCTCTTGAAGAAGGCCGTGTCCTTATGCTTGTCGGGGAAGCCCGTCGAGCCCTTGATTCGCGGGTGCGCGGTCCACATCAGGCCCTTCTCGTCCTGCATCAGCTTCAGGACATCGTCCTGCGAGCCGACATGATAGACCTTGCCCAGCTTCGGGTCGTTTTCGACGAAGGGCTGCCCCTCCTTGCGGTCGAGCGTCCAATAGACCGGCTTGGGGAAGAAGCTGATCCAATGCCCGCCGAGATGGACGTTGGGCTCCTCGCCCGGAAGCAGCAGCAGCTTGTCGTCCGACAGCCGCGCGGTCTCCGCGTGCATGGTCTTGAGCAAGGTCAGCCGGTCGCCCGCGCGATCGAGCGCCTCGCGCCCGAGGTGAAGCTCGGCGAGATGGACGATCTCGACGTTCATATCCTTGAACCGCTTGACGAACTCGGGCGACTCGAGCCCGTCGGGCACGCCCGTCGATTGCTGGAAACGCTGCGTGTTCAGAAAGTCTTCGGTGTGCTCGACATGATAGTGGCTGGTGAAGGTGCGGTGCCCGTCGAGCGCCTTGAAGCGGTCGCCGCGCGTATAGGCGAGCGCAGCCTTGGTGACGCTCGCGGCGTCGCCGCCGTCGGGGAGCAGAAACACGCCCATGTCCTGCATCGTGCCCGGCGGCGCGTTGACCCACGGCACATAGCGCCGGTCGCCCTCGAGCGTCTGGCGCACACCGAAGCTCGTGCGGCCGTCGAGGTTGCGATAGTCGTTGCCGTACCAGGCCGAATTGTCGTTGTTGGCATAGTCGAGCGGGTAGTAGAATTGGTGCGGCGGCGGGACGATGCCGAGCGAACCGCCCGACGGCCCTTCCGCGACGATCATCCGAGCGCGGACCTTGGGGGAGACCGCGGGCTCCCGCGACGCGTCGCCTTCCTTGCGCACCATCGCGTCGCTGGTGTCGGTGAAGGCGATCGAACGCCATGGCAAGGGCGCCGAGGAGGCGACGCTGAGCCCGGCATCGAAGGTATAGGCGGTGGCGGGGCGCTGCGTGGTCATCACCATCGCCGCACGCACCAGTCGCGAACCCGGATAGATAGTGAATTCATAGGTGCCCGAGAAGGGCCCGGCCGCCGCGCCGCCGACGATCACCTTGGTATAGCCGCCTTCCGCGCGCACGCTGATGTCGCTGCGCGCCAGCGTCAGCGGGAAGCTTTCGAACGGGCGCTTGCGAGGGTTGTCGAAGAAGATCGTCCAGCCCTGCTTGAGATCGCGGGTCCCGACGGTGACGACGCCGGCCGGATCGACGCCGCCGAGCACGGTCGTGCCGGCGATTGCGATGGCCTGGATCAACGGCTTGCCCGGATCGCGCGCGAGGACGAGCTGCGCGCGCTCACCCTGCGCCGAGGGCCAGTCGATCGTCACCAAGTCCTGCGTCCGCGCCACGCGCACATCGCCGGGCAGGGCCTGGGCGGACTCGGCGAGAGCGGTGGCCGGCGCCTGTGCATGCGCCGCGCCGGCGATTGCGAAGCTGCCAGCCGTCAGAGCCGTTGCCAGCCCGAACGCCGCAAACATTCTTTTCCTGTTCAAACCATCCTCCTGTTTTCGCCTTTTTCAGCGTCCGTTCGGCGGCCCGCGTCATTCGACGCGGGCCGCGCGCCATATTCATGTTCAGAAGTTGAAGCGGACCCCCAGTGAATAGGTCGTGTCGTCGTTCCGCACCTCGCGGACGAAATCCTCGCGCGATTCGAAGTTGCGCGTCTTCTGGCCCGTGATGTTCGTGCCGGCGAGGCTGACCGTGATGCCGGGCGCCACGTCGTAATTGAGGCCGAAGTCGAGCCGCCCTGCGGCGCGGATGCCGTTGAGTCCCACGGGGATCGAAACCGGCCGCAGCGAGAGGCCGTTGGTGATGTCCCCGTCGAAATATCGCGAGCGATAGGTGTAAATTATCCGTGCCGAAATGCCGTATTTTTCATAGATCAGGCCGATGTTGTAATTATATTTGGAGACGCCGAGCAGCGGCAGACCCTGAAGCCGGTCGCCGGGGGTCGTCACCTCGCTGTCGATGACCGTGAAGTTTCCGATCACGCCCGCACCGTCGAGACCCTCCGGAAGGAAATCGAGGAAGAGCTGGCCGCCCACTTCGACGCCCTTGATCTTGGCCGACCCCAGATTGCGGGGCGTCGAGATCACATATTGCAAGCCGTCGATCGTCCGGACCTCGGTGCCATTGATGATCCGGTCCTTGATGTCGCGATAGAAGCCGACCACCGAGACATAGTTGCTGCGGCCGAAATAATATTCGAGCGACGCATCGAAGCTGTCGGCCTTTTGCGGCCGGAGGTCGGGGTTGCCGCCCGACCCCGAATTCTGGATCGTGTTGACGTAGGATACGACATAGCTGAGGCCGGGGTTGAGCTGGCTGAAGCTCGGCCGCGACAGCGTCTTCGAATAATTGAAGCGCGACTGGAGGCCGCCGCCGAACTGGATGCGCGCGCTGGCGTTGGGCAGAAGGTCGGTGTCGCTGGTCGAGCGCCGCACGAGTTCGATGCGCGAGGTGCCCGTCGCCGGATCGGTCACCCGGCCCGAACCCGCAATATTGCGGTCGGTGCGGGTCAGGCGCGCGCCGACCATGCCGTCGATCGAGATCGTATCCGTGAGCGGGAATTTATAGCCCGCCTGCAGAAAGCCGGCATAGCTTTTTTCCTGCGCATCATAGTCGCGCGTCGGGTCGAAAGCCGGCGTGTCCGGCGAGATGCCGTACAGCGTCCTGAGCTGCCGCTTGATCGATTCCTGAACCAGATAGTCGGGATCGAGCTGCAGGAAGGGCGCGCCGTCGTTCATCTGCGGGACGCCGGGGGCCTGCGAAAGAATATCGCCGGGCAGGCCGGCCGCGTCCAGCGGCGTCACGAACGAGCCGCCTGGGGCCGGCGGGCCGCCGAGATACTGCTCGAACGCGGCCTTGCGCTTCGCCACGCGAACGCCCGCCTGAACATAGTCGAGGACCCCATCGAAATCATATTTGGCGTCGCTCATGACAGCCCACAAAGTGCCCCGGCTGCGGTTGATATTTTCGCTCATGCCGTTGGCGAACGCGAGGCCCGCCGGGTCGTTCATGGGGTTGCCGGGCATCGTCGCCCGAACCTCATGATCGACGTCGCGAACGAGGACCAGTTCGTCGATGCGCTTGCCTATGTCGACGCGGAAGCTGTCGTTCCGGTTGGTCGAGGATTCATAGGAGATGTCGGTATTCCAGGTGAGCGCGCCGATCTCCTTGTTGAAGCCGGTGGCGATCACATAGATGTCGGTGCGCGACTTGTTCGCGACGGTCGCGGTGTAATATTCCAGATTGCGCGCCGTGTAGCCGGTGGCGTTGCAGAGCTCGCGGATCGTACCCGTCCCCGTCGGATTGTCGGGGCTCAGCACATTCCCCGAATAATAGCCGTCGGGGCCGACCGCGAAATCCTCGCAGGTGTCGCCGGCGGTCGCCTCGAACGAGGTGCCGGTGAAGGCGCGGAAGGTCGGGCGCGCCTGGAAGACGTCGCCGCGATACCCCGCGAACAGACCCTCGAGATAGATTGTCGTGTCGCTGTCCGGCGCCCATTCGAGCGAGAAATTGGCCTGCGGGCGCTCATATTTCCCGAATTCGATCGCGGCGGCGAAGCCCGTGGGCGCGTGCAGGTTCTGCGGCGAGCCCGCGGGCCCCGCGCTGGTTGCGCGCGTCCAGTCGTTCCATGCGATCGGCCGGGCATATTTGTTGCGCTGATAGGAAAGGCCGACCATCGCCGCGATCTCGCCCTCGCCGGCGTCCCAGCGGTTGGCGACGAGCAGGCTCAATGCCGGATTGATCGTGTTCTTCGACCCGGCTTCCTGCAGATAGGTCGCCCGCGCACTGCCCGCGATCGTCAGCTCGTTGAAGTCGAGCGCGCGGCGCAGGCGCATGTTGACGCCGCCGGCCACGCCGCCTTCGAGCCGCTCGGCCGAATTGGACTTGTAGACATCGACGCCCGCAAGCGCTTCGGCCGGCAGATCCTGAAACGAGAAGCCGCGACCGACACCGGTGAAGATCTCGCGCCCGTTGAGCGTGGTGATGATGTCGTCGAGGCCGCGGATGCGCGCGCCGACGATCTCGTTATTACCGCCGACGACCACCTGCACGCCGGGCACACGCTGGAGCGCCGACGCCGTGGTCAGGTCGGGAAGCTTGCCGATATCCTCGGCGACGATCGAATCGACCACGGCGGTCGACTCGCGCTTGATCTCGGCGGCGCGCGACAAGCTCTGGCGAATGCCGGTGACGACGATGTCGCCGTCCTGCGCCTCGCTTGCGGCCGGATCGGCGGCCGGCGCGGTTTGCGCGATTGCCATGGGCGCACCGCTTGCGAGTGCGATCAGCGCCACGGAGGCGCGAAGACTGACCTTCAATGGACCTCTCCCTATAAGACATCATATAAGCTTGGCAGATTGATCTTATTATTCTGCCGGGCGTAATCGGGTGCCTGATTGCTCTTCAGGTCTGTCGTGTTGGTCGGGTCAGCCCGTCGGGCTGTTGGACGACATGAAGTCGTGCAATTCGCGGTGCCGCTTGAGGCTGCCGCTCATATGCGTCCGCGCCGCTATCCGCGCGGCGTCGGGGTCGCGATGGATGATGGCGTCGAGGATCGCCTCATGCTCCGCGCTGATCACCGCCTTATAGCTGTCGCCGATATAGGCCTGGCCCTGCCGCAGATAGAGCGAGCGAGGCGGGACGAGGCGGACTCCCAGAAAGTCTATCAGCTTGGCATAATAGCTGTTCTGGCTCGCCCGGGCGATGGCGTTGTGGAATTCGACATCGGCCTTGACCGAATCCTCGAGGCCGACCGCCGCCTCGCCCAGAATCTTGATCTGCTGACGCATGTTCATCACGTCGACCTCGGTGCGCCGTTCGGCCGCCAGCGCCGCCATCTCGGTTTCGACGCAGAGCCTGAGCTCGAGCAACTGGATCACGTCGCCGAGATTCTCCACCTCGTCGCGCGTGATCTGGAACGCCTGGTAACGCGCGGTCTCGCTGACGAAGAGCCCCTTGCCCTGTCGGGCCTCGACCAAACCCGCAGCGGCGAGGCGGGCGATCGCTTCGCGAATCACCGTCCGGCTCACGCCCAGAACATCGACGAATTCCGCCTCGGTAGGGAGCTGCGCGCCGGGCCGGTGCGCGCCCGACAGGATGCTGGCGCGGATATTTTCGCACGCAGCATCGACGAGCGACGGCCGCCGCTTGCGCAGCGTCAGCCTGTCGTCATGCACAGCGTGGGTGCCGCCCTGCTTCACGCCCATCCTCCCGTTGCCGACGCATTGTGCATCATACCCGCTTGAGTGTAACGATTATAAGTCATATGACAACTTAAATAATTTCATTTGATTTTAAAATGCAGCCATCGGGCTGCGAGCCACGAATATGAGAGCGCCGTTCGCGCATGTGCGACGGAAAGGGCGGCAACGGGAGAGAGAATGATGCAGGCTTCGACCCTATGGAAAAACGGGTGCCCGGTGGTGACCATGGCGTTTCTGTTTGCGGTGACCGCGGCGATGCCCGCCGCGGCACAACACACCGGGACGCCGGACATGCCGGCGGCCACCGGGTCGCTGCCGCCGCCGCCCGATCGCGAAGCTCAGGCCGCCGTGGTGCGGGCCGACTATCGCTACGACGATCTATTGTGGGAGAATGATCGCACCGCGCACCGCATCTACGGCCATGCGCTCGAAGCGGCGGAACCGCCGTCGGGCTCGGGAATCGATTCGTGGGGCAAGAATGTGCCCTGGCCCTTTGCCGATCGTCAGCTGCGCAGCGGCGACCAGCACAGTTATCGCGGCGAAGGCCTCGACTTCTACAATGTCGGCACGACGCGGGGCGCCGGCGGGCTCGGCATCTGGCATGACAACAAGCTGTGGACCTCGCGCAATTACGTCCGCCACCGCATTCTGTCAGCGAGCGGACAAGCCGCCGATTTCACCGTCGATTACGCGCCCTGGCCCGTCGATGTGGACCGCAAGGTCTGGGAGACGCGCCGCTTCACGCTCCCGCTCGGCACGCATTTCACCCGCATGGTCTCGACGATCTCGTCCGACAGCGCCGAACCGCTCCTCGTCGGGATCGGCATCGGCAAGCGGACCACGGGATCAGGCGCCGGCGAACTGACGGTCGACCGCGCGAAAGGGCTGCTCTCATGGTGGGGACCCGCCGACGGCGACCATGGCCGGATCGCGATCGCGATCCGCGTCGATCCTGCGATGATCGCCGGGATACGCGACGATGCGGACAATCATCTCGTCCTGCTCCGCGTCGCGCCGGGCAAGCCGTTCGTCTATTTTTCGGGTTCGGCCTGGGACAAGGGTCGGGGCGGCTTTCGCACGCGCCAGTCATGGGACGCCTATGCGGCCGACGAGAAGCTGGACTTCAGAGTCCCGGACGCCCCTCTTCCCTAGCGATGGATTATCGACCGGTGGTGACCCCTACGGGAATCGAACCCGTGTTTCAGCCGTGAGAGGGCCGCGTCCTGACCGCTAGACGAAGGGGCCTTGGGTCGGAAATTTCGTAGCAAGGAGGAGCCGACCGCTCCCGTGACCGATGGTGACCCCTACGGGACTCGAACCCGTGTTTTCGCCGTGAAAGGGCGACGTCCTAGACCGCTAGACGAAGGGGCCGTCTGATCGGTGAGCGCGCGCCTTAGACGGGCGTTGGGACGCGGTCAAGCATGGGGACGCCCGGCCCGCGCAAAAATGTTGCGCCGCACGCCGGCGGCCCGCTCCTAGTCAGCCCAGGCCGCATCCTCGAGATGCAGTTCGGCGGCGGGGCGGCTGCCCCAATCGTCGCGTTTTGCGCGGCCCGCGAGCCATAATTTGCGTCCGCGCGCGTGGAGCAGGGCCTGCCCCAATTCGGTCTCGGCGCTGCGGAAGGCGACCGCCTTGAAGCACGCGCCGTCGTCGCCCGCCACGATCAGGCGGACATGGTCGGCGCCGACGATCCCCGATTCGACGATTCGCACCGGTCCCGTCGCGACGCGCGGCGCGGGCCAGCCGGCGCCATAGGGGCCCGCGCTCTCGATCGCGTCGCACCAGAGCGGATTGATCCCGCGCGGCGCGAGCACCGCATCGATCAGCAGCGATTTGTCGCCGCTCGCGCGCTCGACGTCGGCGGCGAGACGATCGCTGAGGAAAGCGCCGAGCGCATCGACCTTGTCTTTTTCGACGGTCAGCCCCGCCGCCATCGCATGACCGCCGCCCGCGACGAGCAGCCCCGACTCTTTCGCGGCGAGGATCGCGGCGCCGAGGTCGACGCCCGAGATCGAGCGCCCCGACCCCTTGCCGACGCCATCCTCGTCGAGCGCGATCACGATAGCGGGGCGATGCAGCCTTTCTTTCAGACGCCCGGCGACGATGCCGATCACGCCCGGATGCCAGCCCTCGCCCGCGACGATCGCGACCGGCGCATTGCCGCAGGCGGCGCTCGCCTCGATCGCCTGGTCGAGCACCGCCGCCTCGATCGCGCGGCGCTCTTCGTTCAGCCGGTTGAGCTCGGCTGCGATCTCGGCGGCTTCCTGCGGGTCGCCCGTCGTGAGCAGCCGGACGCCGAGGTCGGACTTGCCGACGCGCCCGCCGGCGTTGATTCGCGGACCGAGCGCAAAGCCCATGTCGCTCGCGCCCGGCGGCTTGGTGAGCCGCGCGGCGTCCATCAGCGCGGCGAGGCCGATATTGCCGCGCCGCGCCATCACCTTCAGCCCCTGCGTCACCAGCGCGCGGTTGAAGCCGGTGAGGCGCGCGACATCGGCGACGGTGCCGAGCGCGACGAGGTCGAGCAGCTCGATCAGCGCGGGCTCGGCGCGGCTCGCGAAAAATCCGCGCGCGCGCAGGGTGCGGAGCAGCGCGGCGCCGAGCAGGAAGGCGACCCCCACCGCGGCGAGATTGCCGTGGATCGCCGCATCGGCTTCCTCGTCGAGCCGGTTGGGGTTCACGAGCGCGAGCGCCGCGGGCAGCGTCGTCGCGCATTGGTGATGATCGACGACGATCACCTCGACCCCCGCCGCCTTGGCCTCGGCGATCGCGTCGAACGCCTGCGCGCCGCAGTCGACCGTGACGACGAGCTTCGACCCCGCCTCGCCGATCTTGACGAGCGCCGCGCCCGACGGCCCATAGCCTTCCATCAGGCGGTCGGGGATATAGGCGCCGACGGGGAGGCCGAGCCCGCGCAGCAATCGCACGAGCAGCGCCGCCGAGGTCGCGCCGTCGACGTCATAATCGCCGAAGATCGTGACGGCCTCGCCTTTCTCGACCGCATCGGCGAGCCGGGCGGCGGCGGCGTCCATGTCGCGGAACAGCGACGGGTCGGGCATGAAGCCGCGCAGCGTCGGCGCGCGCTGCCGGTCGAGATCGTCGCGCGCGACGCCGCGCGCGAGCAGCAATTGCGTGACGAGATCGTCGGGGGCGAGATTTTCGCTAGCCATATCGGCGCTCGCCCGCCGCCAATGCCAGGGCTGGCCGGCGATCGAGCGCGTTATTCCGAGCGCCGCATCGCTCATCGCCGTACCCTCGCGGCAAGGATGCGGGCGCGCAGCGCCTGCGCCGTGGCGGTCGGGATCGCCGGAATTTCATGGCTGACGAGCGAACTGCCGCCGGGCACGCCGAACACCAGAGTCGCGAGGCCCAGCGGGCGCAGGATGAAATCGCTCTTGAGGTCGACGCTCTGCACCGACGCGTGCGGCAGCAGCGTCGTCTTGGGTTTCCATATCCCGCGCCGGATCGCCACTTGCTCGCCAAGATCGGTCCAGCGATGGAAGCGAGCGCCGAACAGCGACCCCGCGCCGATCAGGAGCCCGGCGAGAGGCCCCAGCCAGCCGAGCGGCTGGCCGAACGACACGGCGACAAGCCCGCCGGCGGCGGCACACACCGCGCCGATCAAGCCGCCGAGCGCGACGATGCGGTGGCTATGCTGCCACGCCGCCTCCGCGCCCGGCCGCGCCATCGCGACCTCGTCCAGCACCGGGTCGATCTCGGCCAGCTTGCCGAAGGGGATGACCTGATGATCGCGCTCCTTCTCGCCATCGCTCGCAAGGCTTTGCAGACGAAGCTCGTGCCAGCCGAAACGCCGGCGAAACCAGCCGGTGACGAGGATCGCCGCCTGCACGCGCCTGACCGGCAGCGCGACGTCGGTGCGCGTCGTCAGCCCGCGGGTCCGGCGCAGCGCGCGCGGCTCGCGCGTCAGGCGAAAATCCCAGTTGGCGAAGACCATCATCGCGATCCCGCTTACGAAACCGATCAGCAGCAGCGACAGCGCCGCGCCGATCCCGGCGACCCAGCGATGCGCGAGCAGCCACCGATCGAGGCCATAGCTTTCGGCGATGTCGATCCAGTCCACCGGATTGAAAATATTGAAATCGAACGGCAACAGGCCATCGAAAAATTGCATCGCGGCGCCGACCACCGCCAGCGCGGCGAGCGAGAAGTTGAACAGCCCCGCGGTCAGCAACCGCCCCGGACTCATTGCGAAGAGCAGCCGGTCTTCGGGCGCGGGCGGCGTATCGGGGATGTCGGCCGCGACGGCGGCGGCCGCCTCGCCGCTGCGATGCGCGCGGATCGTCGTGCGCAACGCCTGCGCGGCGTCGAGCGCGATCGCGTTTAGGGCGGCGTCATTTTCCTTGCCGCCCGCGCCGGTCTCGAACCCGACCTTGGCGATGCCGAGCGCGCGCGCGACCAGCCCCTGCTCGATGCTGACGTCCTGGATGCGGTCGAAGGGGATGGTGCGGTGCTGGCGCGCCAGGACGCCGCTTTCGATCTCCACCTCGTCGTCGCCGACGAGGAAGCGGAAGCGCAGCCATTGGAACCAGGCGGCGAGCAGCGAGATGAGCAGAAAGGCGCCGATCGCGGGCACGATCCAGATCCAATTGCCCGTGAAGCCGAGCGCCGCGACCGCGGGCAGGGCGTTGAGCGACTTCGGCCCGAGCGCAACGACCGCGAGCGCCAGCGTCGCGGGATGCAGCCGCTGCCAGCGCGCCTCGCCCTCTGGCGCGGCGAGGATGGCGGCGCCCTTCATGCGAAGTCGGTCTGGATATGGCGCCGGATCGTCTCGCGCATCGCCGCGGCGAGGTCGCTCGGCAGTCCGGGCAGCGTCACCGTGCTGTTGTGCGTGCCCGAGGTGTGGACGATCAGATGCGACAGGCCGAACCAGCGTTCGATCGGCCCCTGCCCGACGTCGATATGCTGGACGCGCACGAAGGGCACGATCGTGTCGGTGCGGAACAGCCAGCCACGCGCGACGCGGAGCTGCCCCTCCCCGATCTTGTAGCCCCAGCGCGACACGCGGCGCGACGGGAAGCTGACGATCGTGACGATCGCGATCAGCCACGCCAGCGCGGTGATCAACCCATAGGGGCCCTCGATATGCCGGATCAGCAGAGCATCGAAAACACTCGCGCCGATCGCGAGCGGGATCAGGTTGAGCGCGGTCGCGATGCGCAGCACCTTGGCATAGGCCGGGTCGACCGGGTGCAGCCCTTCGGCGGCATTCAACGCCTCGGCGTCGAAGGGATCGGTCGGATGCGCGGCGGGCGTGTCGGTCATGCTCTTCCGTTAGCGTCTTATATGACTATGGCACAACCACATTGAAGCGCGGGTCGGCGGGCGGATGGAGCGCGAACCACGACAGGAAAGCCTGCCTGTCGCCATCGATGCGGATCGCCCCCGACTGGATGAGCGCGGGAAATTGCGCGCGGCCCATCATCGCCTCGTCGAGGATCTTGCGGTCGATCGTGATCGTCGCGGTGGGGGCGGGGTCGGTCGCGCCATAGCGCGGAAATTCGACCCCGCCGCCGACGACGACCGCGACGCTTTCCTTGCTGTCGGGCAGGATGAACTGGAAAATCCCCTCGACCGCGCGCCCCTTCACGGCGTCGAAGCGCGTCGCGAGCGCGTCGAAGAAGACCGCGGTCGGGATCGCGCTGACGAAGCTGCGGCTTTGCCCGTTGCTCGTCGCCGCCTCGACCGCGTTGCCGCGCAGGCTCGCAGCCCCGGCGAGATAATAGTTGCGCCACGCGCCCGATTCGGCCTGATAGCCGAGCTGGTCATAGGCCGAGGCCAGCGCCGCGCGCGCATCCTTGTTATCGGGCTCGGCAAAGACCAGCTTGTTCAAAAGCTCGGCCGCCCAGCGATAATCGCCCGCCTTCAGCGCCGCCTGCCCCGCCGCGAGCAGCTTGTCGGCGCCGCCCGCGAGCGCGACATATTTGGGCGCCGATTGTTCGGGCGGCAGCGGGTTGAAATTCGCCGGATTGCCGTCCCACCAGCCGAAATAACGCTGATAGACCGCCTTCATGTCGTGGTTGAGCGTGCCATAATAGCCGCGCGTCGAAAAATCGGCCGCCTGCACCGGCGCTTCGGCGGTCTGGTCGGCGAGCTCGTGCAGCGTCGCGCCGCGGTTCGCGAGGAAGAGCGTGCGGTCGTGGACATAGCGATAGGCGTCGCGCTGGTTCGCGAGCAGCGCCGACACTTCGCCCGCGCCCCATGTCGGCCAATGGTGCGACGCCATCGCGACCTCGGCCGTGCCGCCCCATTTGAGCAGCATCGCGTCGATCACCTTCGACCAGCGCAGCGCATCGCGCACCTGCGCGCCGCGCAGGGTCAGGATATTGTGGAGATTGTGGGTCACGACCTCGGTCGTGTGCAGCGCCTTATAGGCGGGAATATAGAAAACAAACTCCGACGGCGCCTCGGTGCCGCCCGCGTCGAGGAAGTCGAAGACCAGCCCGTCGATCGTCAGCGTGCCGCCCTGTTCGCCGACCGTCTCGGTCGGTTCCATATAGCCGATCGTTCCCGACGACAGCTTCGGCCCCAGCCCGGTGTCGACCTGTCCCGTCGGCCCCGGCGGCAGGATCGCGCCGAACATATAGAGCGCGCGCCGCCCCATCGCGCCGCCCGCAAGGACATTTTCCGACGTCGCTTCCTCCGAAAAGCCGTGCGGCGCGATGATGCGGATTTTCTCCGCCTGGACCTGTTCGGGCGTCACGATCCCGCCGACGCCGCCGAAATGATCGCTGTGACTGTGCGAAAAAATCACTGCCCTGATCGGCCGCTCGGACTCCTTGCCCGCGACCGTGTCCGCGAACAGCTTCCATCCGGCGGCGGCGGCCTCTTCGGACAAGAGGGGATCGACGACGATCCAGCCGGTCTCGCCGCGGATGATCGTCATCACCGACAGGTCATAGCCGCGGATTTGCCAGATGCTGCCCGGCACCACCTCGAACAGACCGTGGACCGCATTGAGCCGCGCCTGCCGCCATAGCGACGGATTGACCGTATCGGGCGCTTCCTTCGCGTCGAGGAAGGCATAGGGCCGCCGGTCCCATATGATCCTGCCGTCGGCGGTCTGGATCAGTCCGCCCGGAATCTCGGCGATCTTGCCGCGCGTCGCGTTGGCCTCGTCGCGCGGGTCATCGAGCGGCAGGCGCTTTGCGAGGTCGGCCTGCGCGGCGCGGGTCGCCTCGCTCGCGGGATCCTGCGCGGTAGCGGCAAAGGGCAGGCTCGCGGCAAGCAGCAGGGCGGTCAAACGGCGCATCTTCTCTCTCCCCCTATTTCGGAGCAGCTTGCGCCGCGTCCTTGCGCTTGGCAAGCATCGGCGCATGACCGGCACGCCGCACCTCCTCATCGTCTGGCATAGCCGCACCGGCGGCAGCAAGGCGCTCGCCGAAGCCGCGGCGGAGGGTGCCGCCACGGCAGCCAAGCTCGTCGCCGCGGGGGACGTCACGCCGGAGCTTCTGCAAGCCGCGGGCGGCTATCTCTTCGTCGGCCCCGAAAATCTCGCCGCGCTGTCGGGCGCGATGAAGGAGATGTTCGACCGCTGCTATTATCCCTGCCTCGGCAAGCTCGAAGGCCGCCCCTATGCGACGATCATTTGCGCGGGGTCCGACGGCGAGAACGCCCAGCGCCAGCTCGACCGCATCGCCACCGGCTGGCGGCTGAAGCGCGTCGCCGAGCCGATGATCGTCAATACCGCGGCGCAGACTCCCGAAGCCATCCTCGCACCAAAGACCATCGCGCCCGACCGCCTTGCCGAAGCGCGCGACATGGGCGCCGCGCTGGCGGAGGGGATCGCGGCCGGGATTTTTTGAGGACGGAGCGTTCGTTGCGACCGCTTTGAGGTGGAAAGCAGACCTTCCCGACATTCGTCATTCCCGCGGAGTCGCAGACGGCGCGCAGCGCCTCCGCGGGAACCCAGTGCGGGATCAGCCTACGCACGCTCTGGGTCCCCGCTTTCGCGGGGATGACGATGTAAGAGGCCGCAATTGTCCGGTCTCAGACATTCGTCATCCCGGACTTGATCCGGGATCCATTCTTTCAACGCTGCGTGAATGGACCCCGGATCAAGTCCGGGGTGACGATGAAACATAGGTCCGCAATCGTCCGAAAGCGGACATGCCTTCATAGCACGAAGGGGCCAAGGGGCTTGCCCCCCGTCCCCCGCCGCGCCACATTTTCGCGATGCAGCTCCCCGCCCCCTTCGCCGACTGGTTCGCCGCGCGCGGGTGGCGGCTGCGGCGGCATCAGGCCGATATGCTCGGCGCGAGCGCGCGGGGCGAGCATGCCTTGCTCGTTGCGGCAACCGGGGCGGGCAAGACGCTGGCGGGGTTCCTGCCGAGCCTCGTCGATCTCGCCCGAAATCCGTCCGACCGGCTCCACACCCTCTATGTTTCGCCGCTGAAAGCCTTGGCGGCCGACGTCGAGCGCAACCTCCTCGGTCCGATCGCCGAGATGGGACTCGACATCAGCGTCGAAAGCCGCAGCGGCGACACGTCGTCGGACAAGAAGGCGCGCCAGCGCAGCCGCCCGCCGAACATCCTGCTGACGACGCCCGAATCGCTGTCGCTGCTGCTTTCCTATCCCGACAGCTTCACGATGTTCGCGCATCTGAAGACGGTGGTGATCGACGAGATCCACGCCTTTGCGCCGGGCAAGCGCGGCGATTTGCTCAGTCTCGCGCTGTCGCGGCTCCAGACGATCGCGCCGGGGCTGCGCCGCGTCGGGCTGTCGGCGACGATCGCCGATCCGGTGCGATATGCCGGCTGGCTCGCCCCCGAAGCCGACGCCGGCGCGGTCACCCTCGTCGAGGGCGAAGCAGGCGCCGAGCCCGACATCGAGATATTGCTGCCCGAAGGCGCGGTGCCCTGGGCGGGGCATTCGGGGCGCTGGGCGGTGCATCAGGTGATGGAGGTGATCGCCCGGAACCGCACGACGATCATCTTCTGCAACACGCGCGGGCTCGCCGAGCTGATCTTTCAGGAGCTGTGGAAGGTCAACGACCTCAGCCTGCCGATCGCGATCCACCACGGCAGTCTCGACCGCGAAGCGCGCCAGCGCGCCGAGGCCGCGATGGCCGAGGGACGGCTGCGCGCACTCGTCGCGACCGCGAGCCTCGACTTGGGGCTCGACTGGGGCGACGTCGATTGCGTGATCCAGATGGGCGCGCCCAAGGGGTCGTCGCGATTGCTCCAGCGCATCGGGCGCGCGAACCACCGGCTCGACGAGCCGAGCAAGGCGCTGATCGTGCCCGGCAACCGCTTCGAATATCTCGAAGCGCAGGCGGCGCTCGACGCGGTCGAAGCGGGCGAGCGCGATGCCGACCGCTTCCGCCCCGGCGCGCTCGACGTGCTCGCGCAGCATGTGATGGCGCTTGCCTGCGCGGCGCCGTTCGACGAGTCTGGACTGCTCGCCGAAATCCGGAGCGCGACGCCCTATCGGTGGATCGATGCCGACATCTTCGCGCGATTGCTCGGCTTCGTGCGCGACGGCGGCTATGCGCTCAAAAGCTACGACCGCTTCCGCCGCCTCGCCCCCGACGGGCCGGGCAAGTGGCGGATCGCGCATCCGCGGCTCGCCGCGCAGCACCGGCTCAATGCGGGGATCATCGTCGAAGCGCCGATGGCCGACGTCCGCTTCAAGAACGGCCGGCGGCTCGGCAAGGTCGAGGAATATTTCGCCAGCACGCTGACCCCCGGCGACACCTTCGCCTTTGCCGGTTTGAGCCTCGAGGTCGAGGCGATCCGCGATACCGACCTGATCGTCCGCGCGACGACGCGCCCGGCGCGTATTCCGAGCTATATGGGGGCGAGGCTCGCGATCTCGACGCGGCTCGCCGACCGGGTGCGGACTTTCCTGGCCGATCCGGCGAGCTGGGCGCGTTTTCCCGAGGATGTGCGCTTCTGGCTCGAAATGCAGGCGCTGCGCTCGGCGCTGCCGCGGCCGGGCGAACTGCTCGTCGAGACCTTCCCGCACGAAGGACATCATTATCTCGTCTGCTATCCGTTCGAGGGCTGGAACGCGCACCAGTCGCTGGGGATGCTGATCACGAAAAGGATGGAACGCGCCGGGTTGCAACCCTTGGGCTTCGTCGCCTCCGACTATGCGATCGCGATCTGGTCGCTGCGGCCCGTGGCGTACCCCCAGAACCTGTTCGATGCCGAGATATTGTCCGAAGAGTTCGTCGAATGGGTCGAACACTCGCACCTGTTGAAGCGCGCCTTCCGCGAGGTCGCGGTGATCGGCGGGCTGATCGAGCGCCAGCATCCGGGCAAGCGCAAGACGGGCAAGCAGGTCACCTTCTCGACCGACCTGATCTTCGACGTGCTGCGCAAATATGAGCCCGACCATCTGCTGCTCGAAGCCGCGTGGGCCGACGCGCGCGAGCGGCTGACCGACGTCGCGCGGCTCAGCGACCTGCTCGACCGCGCGGCGGGGACGATGCTGCACAAGACGCTCGACCGGATCAGCCCGCTCGCCATCCCCGTGCTGGTGCTGATCGGGCGCGAGAATGTCGCGGCGTCCGACCTCGACGACATGCTGCTCGGCGAACTCGCCGATACGCTGGCCGAAGAAGCGATGCGCGTTGACCCGCAGGAATAGGACGTCGGGCGGCGCGTCGCTTGCCGCAAGCGCCGCACAGGCGTAGACTGGCATAAATATAGATGAGGATGCCAGCGATGACCCGTGCAACCGGTTGGTCCGTCCCATTGGCGCTGCTGCTCGCCGCCCCCGCGCTGACCGCTCCCCCGCTCACCGCCCCCCCGCCCTCTGGCGCGACGCCGGCGCCCGCCGATCCCGTGCCCGCCCCCGCCGCGGCGCCGACGCCCGCCGGCCAACTGGTCGCGCCGCCGGTCACCGTCGTCCCCTTCATTCAGCCCTTCGACCTCGACGCGACGCGGCGCATGGCGGTGCAGGTCATGGTCGGCGGCGAAGGGCCCTTCTCCTTCCTCGTCGATACCGGCGCCGAGCGCACGGTGATCGCGCGCGAGCTCGCCGAGCGACTCAAGCTTGTCGAAGGCGCCAAGCTCAAGCTCGCGACGATCGGCGGATCGGCGGTGGTGCCCAGTTTCCGCGTCGCGGCGCTGCGGATGTCCGACCTGCACCTCGCGCCGGTCGATGCTCCCGCCTTTTCCGGCCGGCACATCGGCGCCGCCGGGCTGATCGGGGTCGACATGCTCGAAAAGCGGCGCGTGCTCATCGATTTCCGCGAGGAAACGATGGAGATATTGGAGACGCGCAAGCGCGCGCGCCCGATCATCCGCGACGATGACGCGATCGTCGTCACCGCGCGCAATTCGGCCGGGCGGCTGATCCTGTCCGACGCGCGGCTCGACGGCAAACGCATCGACGTCATCGTCGACACCGGCGCGCAGACGAGCGTCGGCAATATCGCGCTGCAAAAGCTGGTCGCGGCGAAGCGCGCGAACCGCCTGCCCTTCCTGCCGACCACGCTCGGCGCGGTGACCGGCGAGGCCGTGCCCGCGGTGCGCACCGCGATCCGGCGCATCGTGATCAACGGCATGGATGTCAACGACCTGCCCGTCAGCTTTGCCGACAGCCAGGCGTTCCGCGCGCTGGGCCTCGTCGAGCGGCCGGCGCTGCTGATCGGCATGGACAGCCTGTCGCTGTTCGACCGCGTCGAAATCGATTTTCCGAACAAGCGCGTCGTGTTCGACCTACCCGAAGGAGCGAGCCGCGACATGGGACAGCGCTTTGCCGCCAACGGGATCCGCATCGGCGGTTAGCATCGATTGCGCGCTTGCGGCGGATCGCGGGCGCCGTCATAGCGGCGCCATGTCCGCGCCGCCGACTTTTGCCTTCGCGGGCCAGCAGTTCGAGATGCTGGCCGACCGGGCGCTGTTCTGGCCGCGCCACGGCGCGCTGATCGTCGCCGACCTGCATCTGGAAAAGGCGAGCTGGTACGCCGCGCTGGGCCAGCCGCTGCCGCCCTATGACAGCCACGACACGCTCGACCGGCTCGCCGCGCTCGCCGCCGAGACCGGTGCGAGCGCGATCTGGTGCCTTGGCGACAGTTTCCACGACCGGCACGCCGCGGCGCGCATCGTGCCGGCGGTGGCCGAGCGACTGGCGCGGCAGGCGACATCGGCGCGGCTGCTGTGGATCGCGGGCAACCACGACGGGCTCTCCGGCGGCGCGTGGGGCGGCGAGGTCGCCGACGAGCTGGCCGTCGACGGCATCGTTTTTCGCCACCAGAGCCTGGCCGACGAGACGCGGCCCGAAATCTCCGGGCATTTCCACCCCAAATTGCGGATCAACGTCCGCGGCCGGCCGATTTCGCGCCCCTGTTTCGCGGGCGACGCGCAGCGGCTGATTCTCCCCGCCTTCGGCAGCCTGACCGGCGGCCTGGCTGCCGAAGATCCGGCCATCGCCGAAAATTTCGCCGGCCCCTATCAGGCGATGCTCGTCGCGCGCGGGCGCCGCCTCTGCTTCCCCTGCGCCGGCCGGGCGCAGGGTGACGCTACGGCAAGCCGCCTCCTTCGCCAGGCGGGGAGCTAAGTCCCGTCGAACAGGCGCTTTTCCGCCTGTGACCGAAAAGCATCACTTTCTCAAAAATGACGCAAATCGGCCCCTCCGGCTGGATCGGGGGCGCAATTGAGTTATGCTCCCCCGGCAACAAAAATAATGAAATGTTGAGAGGAGTGCCCGATATGAAATCATCTTCCCTTCGTGCTGCCCGTTTTCTTCGCACCAGCGCGCTGGGCGTCTCGATCGCCATGGCGGCGGTTGCGGTCCCGGCCTTCGCCCAGGATGCCCCGGCCGATGCTGCGGCTGACGACAGCGACAACACGCCGATCATCGTCACCGCGCAGGGCCGTTCGCAGCTCCTGTCCGACGTCCCCGTCGCGATTTCGGCGGTGAGCGCCGAAACGCTGCAGAACAGCGGCGCGAACGACATTCGCCAGCTGAACCAGGTCGCCCCGTCGCTGCTCGTTTCGTCGACGGGTTCGGAAGCCAATGGTTCGGCACGTATCCGCGGCATCGGCACCGTCGGCGACAACCCCGGCCTCGAAAGCTCGGTTCCGGTGTTCATCGACGGCGTCTATCGCTCGCGTTCGGGCATCGGCCTCAACGAACTCGGCGAAATCGACCGCATCGAAGTGCAGCGCGGCCCGCAGGGCACGCTCGGCGGCCGCAACTCGTCGGCGGGCCTGATCAGCATCTATTCGAAAAAGCCCGATTTCCAGTTCGGCGCCACGGGTGAGATCACCTATGGCAATTATGATTATTGGCGCCTCGGCGGCAGCGTTACCGGCCCGATCAGCGACACGCTCGCCGCGCGCCTCGACGGCGTTTGGGTGAAGCGCGACGGCTTTCTGCACGATGTGAACAACGACCGCGACATCAACAACCGCGATCGCTATTTCCTTCGCGGCCAGCTGCTTTTCGAACCGACCGACGCGCTGTCGGTCCGTCTGATCGCCGATTACACGTCGCGCGACGAGGAATGCTGCGGCGCCACCTATGTCGGGCCGTCGGTCAATCCCTATATCGGCAACCTCAACAATCCGTCGAACCTTCCCTATCCGCCGGGCACGCCGATTGGCGACAATGAGAACAGCATCATCCAGGTGCTCACCGATCTGGGGCAGGATCCGAGCGCCTTCAACCAGGGCTATAGCCGCGACATTTGGGTCACGCCGGGACGCAGCTATGCCGGCAAGACCAAGGATTACGGCTTCTCGGGCCAGATTGATTATGATTTCGGCGGCGCGACGCTGACCTCGATCACCGCCTATCGCGAATATCGGTCGAGTCAGGCGGGCGACGTCGATTATGGCACGGTCGACATCCTCTATCGCGCGCCCGACGACGACGCCTATCGCCAGTTCCACACCTTCACGCAGGAACTGCGCCTGCAGGGCGAGGCCTTCGACGGCAAGCTCGACTGGCTCGTCGGCGGCTTTTACGCCAATGAAAAGCTGCGCGTGCGCGACAATCTCCGCTTCGGCGAGGCTTACGGCCGTTTCGCGAGCTGCCGCATCATTTCGGGCAGCGGGCTTAATTTCCTTTATTCGCCGGAGAATCCGCTCTGCGCCGTGCCCGGCGTCGGACCGGCGACGATCGCGGGTGCGAGCGGCGCATCGGGTCCCGATATCCTCGCGGCGTTCAACGCGCTCGACGGGCTGAGCGATCTTGGCAGCATCAACGACGTCTATCGCCAGGATGGTGAGAATTGGGCGCTGTTCACGCACAATATCTTCCACATCACCGACAAACTCGATTTCACTTTCGGTCTCCGTTACACCAACGACAAGAAGAAATTCTCGGCGAGCTTCACCAACGACAACACCGTTTGCACCACGGTGCAGGGGCTGGTGCTCGACGATCTCTCGAGCCCGAACCCGACGGCGCGCTCGCTCGCCGGGGCACTCATCGGCCTCAGCTGCCAGGGCAATTCGACCGCCGAACTCAATGGCGTGTCGATCAACGACAAGCGGAGCGAGGACGAATTCACCGGCACCGCGATCCTGTCGTACAAGCCGGTCGACGATCTGATGGTCTATGCGAGCTATTCGCGCGGCTACAAGGCGGGCGGCTTCAACCTCGACCGGTCGGCGCTGAAATCGCCGATCCTGCCCTTCGCGGCGACGCCGGGCGGGGCGCAGGCGCTGGTCGGCGCGCTGCAGTTCGACCCCGAAACGGTCAACAGCTATGAAATCGGCGCCAAATATTCGACCGGTCCGTTCGGCCTCGGCCTGACCTTCTTCCGGTCGGACTTTTCGAGCTTTCAGCTCAACACGTTCAATGGCACGGTCTTCCTCGTCCAGAACATCAACGGCTGCGACAGCGACCTCGCCGGCGGCGATCGCGATCAGAACAAGTTCCCGGGTGCCCCGAATTATATTGCGCCGACGCCGACCAATGCAAATCCGGCAAATACCACCGGCGCCTGTCCCGCCGACGACGTCAGCCATGGCGTGCGGTCGCAAGGCTTCGAACTCGAAGCCTCGCTCGTTCCGGCGCGCAGCTTCCGCATGACCGCGGGGCTGACCTATGCGAAGACCAAATATCGCGGCCAGTTGGTGGGCAATGATTCGGGCGCGCCGCTCGATCAGGCGCTGCGCCTGCTGCCGGGCAACAATCTGTCAAACGCGCCCGAACTGGTCGCGACCGGCAGCATCGCCTGGACCCCCGACATCGGCAGCAGCGGATTGACCGGCCTTGTCTATATCGATGGCCGCATGACCAGCGATTATAACACCGGGTCGGACCTGTTCCCGCAAAAGGGACAGGACGGCTATGCGCTGTTCAACGCCCGCCTCGGCGTGCGCGGTCCCGACGAGAAATGGGGCATCGAGCTGTGGGCGCAGAATATCTTCAACAAGCAATATGCCCAGGTTGCGTTCAATTCGCCGTTCCAGGAGGGCGCGACATCGGCCAGCGCCGCCTTCGCCGACCCGCAATATCCGGGCGGTCGCCAGATCTTCTCGCAGTTCCTTGCCGAACCGCGGACCTATGGCGTGACGCTGCGCGGCAAATTCTGATCGCGTATGATCGCATGACTTTCGAGGGGGCGGGGCCGTTGGTCCCGCCCCTTTTTTTGCTCCGGCAAGTCAACCCGTCACATCTGACAGCTGTGACACAAAAGCCGCGCGCCCGGCAGAATGACGTTAGGGCGGCGGCGGCGCGCTGGCATGACGCGCACAAGTCGTGATACGCCTGCGTCATAAACAGAAAAACCGCTCTCCCCCGCACAAACGAACGATCGTGAGAGGAGGGCCATTTTCATGAAAAACAATTGCCGCACCGCCGCGGGTCTGCTGCGAACCAGCGCCGCCGGGCTGTCGCTTTCGCTCGGCCTTATCGCCGTGCCCGCCATGGCGCAGGACGCCGCGGGCGCCGAAACCGACGACAGCACGATCATCGTCACCGCGACGCGGCGCAGCGAGGCGCTGTCCGACGTGCCGATCGCGGTCTCCGCCGTCACCGGCGATACGCTCGAAAAGACGGGCGCGACCGATGTGCGCGCGCTGGGACAGGTCGCTCCGTCGCTGCTCGTGTCGGGCGCGACGAGCGAGGTCAATTTCACCGCGCGCATCCGCGGCATCGGCACCGTCGGCGAGAATCCCGGGCTCGAAAGCTCGGTCGGCCTGTTCATCGACGGCGTCTATCGCAGCCGGACGGGCGTCGGCCTGTCCGAACTCGGCGATATCGAGCGCGTCGAGGTGCTGCGCGGACCGCAGGGCACGCTGTTTGGCCGCAACTCGACCGCCGGGCTGATCAACATCGTCACCAAGGGGCCGGACCTTTCGGCGTTCGGCGCCAAGGGATCGGTTTCCTACGGCAATTATGATTATTGGCGCGTCGACGGCATGATCAACGCGCCGCTGGGCGACAAGGCGGCGGTACGCGTCGATGGCGTCTGGCAGCGGCGCGACGGCTTCATCGACAATGCGACCCCCGGCGAGCCCGATATCAACGACCGCGACCGCTGGCTGGTCAAGGGGCAGCTACTGCTCGAACCCGCCGAGAATATCACGCTGCGGCTGATCGCCGATTATTCGAAGCGCAACGAGAATTGCTGTGGCGGCGTGCTCCTCAACCCCGTACGCAGCCTGACGCGCGGGCCCGACGGCGCCCCCGTGGCGTCGCCCAACACGCTGTTGCCGCTGCTCCAGTTCCTCGGCGCGAACCATCAGGTTCCGCCGGCGGGCGACAGCTTCGTGCGCCGCCAGTCGACGACGCCCGGCGTCCCCTACCGGTCGGATACCAAGGACTGGGGCGTGTCGGGCGAACTCGACTGGGATTTCGGCGGCGCGACGCTGACCTCGATCACCGCCTATCGCGATTACAAGAATGCGCAGGGCCAGGACGCCGATTTCAACACGCTCGACATATTGCGGCGCACCGACCTCGATCGCCGATTCCGGCTGTTCACGCAGGAACTCAGATTGCAGGGCGAGGCGTTCGACGGGCGGCTCGACTGGCTCGTCGGCGGCTATTATGCGAACGAGAAGCTCGATGTCGACGACGACATCGTCTATGGCGCCGACTATCAGCGCTATGCCAACTGCCTCGCCGCGGCGGCGCTCGCACCGACCTTCCTCAACCCGGCGTCGCCGACCTGTTCGAACCTGCCCGCGGCGAGCTTTCCGGGCTTTCAGGGGATTGCCGCGCTGCTTGGTGCCGCGCCGCTCAATGGCACCGGCAACAATGGATCGACCTTTGCGCAGCGCAGCACCAACTATGCGGTGTTCACGCACAACAGCTTCGACATCGTCGAGGATGCGCTGACGCTGACCGTCGGGGCGCGCTACACGCACGAGAAGAAGACGCTGAGCGGCGACGCCAATTTCACCAACACGCTGTGTCCGGCGATCGTCAATTCATCCTTGCAAGCCCTGGCGACCCTCGCCTGCGTGATCAACGGCACCGCGCCCGACATCGCCCGCGGCGCGCCGGGGACCAAATTCAGCGAGGGCCAGTGGACAGGGACCGCGGTGCTGAGCTGGAAGCCCGCGCCCGAATGGCTGATCTATGCCTCGGCGTCGAAGGGCTACAAGGCGGGCGGCTTCAACCTCGACTATTCGGCGCTCGACCGGCCGTGCAGCACGACCGCGGGATCCGATGCGCAGGATGCCGCCTGCGTCGCGGCGCTCGCGCGGCCGGCGAACACGCCGGGCAACGCGCGGCCCGAAGCGAGCGACCTGCAATTCGCGAGCGAAAAGGTCGACGCCTATGAACTCGGCGTCAAATGGGACGGCCCCGGGGTCGACGTCAATCTCGCGGCCTTTTATCAGGAATATAGCAATTACCAGCTCAACACCTTCAACGGCGTCAATTTCGAGGTCACCAACATCCAGGCGTGCAAGGACGATCTGGGAACCGGGCCGATCGACAACAGCGCCGCGACCGGCGGCTGCGCGTCCGACCGGCTGAAGCCCGGCGTCGTCGCCAAGGGGTTCGAGATCGAGACCTTCCTGCGCCCCGCGCGCTATCTCTCGGTCAATATGGGGCTGACCTATGTCGACACCCTCTATCGCCGCAACCTCGTCGGCACCGGCGGCCGGCCGCTGTCGCCGGTGCTGTTCCAGCTGCCCGGGCGCGGGGTGTCGAACGCCGCCAAATATGTCGCGACCGCGGGGATCAGCTGGACGCCGCCGATCGGCGACAGCGGGCTGAGCGCGCTCGTCTATCTCGACACGCGGCTCCAGAGCGACACCAACACCGGGTCGGATCTGGATGTCGAAAAGATCCAGGACGGCTTCGCGGTCTTCAACGGCCGCATCGGCCTTTATGGGCGCGATCGCCGCTGGGGGATCGAGCTGTGGGGGCAGAATCTGTTCAACAAGCAATATTACCAGATCGGCGCCGACATGCCGCTGCAGGGATCGGGCTCGTTCCGTTCGGTCGCAGCGCCCGCGGCGCTTGGCTTCCCGGCGACCGCAAACCAGCTGTTCGTCGGCTTCCCCGGCGAGCCGCGCACCTATGGCGTGACCTTGCGCGGCCAGTTCTGACCGTCTCTCCCCCTCCCCAAAGCCGGGGAGGGCGTAGGGAGGGCCTGCCGCGGCCGGGCACTGTCGCGACAGGCCCTTTCCTTATGGAGGAGAGGCGGCTTTGGGTGGAACGCGGACGTCATGGTGCTAGGCTGCACGGATGTCCGTAAAACGCGATTTGTCCGGCCTGATCGAAGTTGATGGTCACGAGTATCATTGGGCTATCGAACGGGAACCTCAATGGTGCACAGCCGAAGGCTGGCGTGGCATGGTCGTTAGCCTGCGCCGAGCAACCGCGCCGCGCCAAGCCCTATTAGAATTTCCGATGCCGTCGGCCCGACGCTCGGCCCTTCAACCTCAGTTGCGTCGCCCCCCAGTCAACGGGGCGATTATCGCGAATGGGGTTCGGGCGGCCTTAGCAGCGGGATGGGAGCCGACCAGTCGAGGTAAGTCGATAGCTTTTGAAGTGGATGCCAACGGCAACTAACAGTCGAAACCGGTCCTAAGCGAACGCCCCGACGCTTTCGATGAACTTGATCACCGAAATCGGTTTCGAGACATAGGCTTCGGCCCCCGCGGCCTTGATCTGCTCCTCGTCGCCCTTCCCCGCATAGGCGGTGACCGCCATGATCGGGACCGCCCGCAGCGTCAGGTCGGCCTTCATCTGTCCGATCAGATCGAGCCCGCTGACGTGCGGCAGCTGGATGTCCATGATGATCAGGTCGGGGGTGATTTCGCGCGCCTTCGCCAGCGCGTCGCGTCCGTCGCGCACCGGATGCGCGCTGTAGCCATGGGCGTTGAGCAGGTCGCAGAAGAGGCGGAGGTTGAGTTCATTATCCTCGACGACCAGGATGGTCTTGCCCATGTGCGTTCCGTTCCCCACCTTGCGTGCGCGGCCCGTTTAGGCGAATCGGCCGCACGACACAATTGTATCGCGACGGAGGGATCGGGCTTGCTGGAAGATGATGCGGCGCTGGCGCTTCATGCGCTCGGCTGGATTTTGAGCGACGAACCGCGCGCCGAACGGCTGCTCGCGCTGACCGGCCTCGCGCCCGACGAATTGCGCGCCTCACTCGGCGAACAGGCGACGCTTGCCGCGATCCTGTCTTTCCTCACGGGCCACGAAAACAACCTTGTCGCCTGCGCCGATGCGTTGCAGGTGCCGCCTGCCAGCATCGCTGCCGCCGCGCAAAGACTCGAAGGAACCCCCGCATGAACCGCCCGCTCGTCATCACCGATTGCGACGAAGTGCTGATGCACATGGTCGTGCCTTTCGCCGAATGGGTCGATGCCGAACATGGCGTGATCTTTCGCATCGAGGATGCGAGCTTCGCCAATGCGCTGAAGCGCAAGGAATGCGGCACGCCATTGGAGGCGGCCGAGGTATGGCCGCTGCTCGACGGTTTCTTCCGCACCGAAATGACACGGCAATATCCGATACCCGGTGCGCTCGCGGCAATGGCGGCGATCGGCGCCGAGGCCGATATCGTCGTCCTCACCAATGTCGGTCCCGAGCATCAGCAGGCGCGGATCGAGCAGCTCGCGCTCCATGATTTTCGTGCGCCGGTGATCGGCAGCCGCGGCGGCAAGGGCGAGCCCGTGCGCCGCCTGATCGACGAGTATCGGCCCTCGGTCGCGGTGTTCATCGACGATCTGGCCGGCCATCACCAGTCGGTCGCGCAAGAGGCGCCCGACGTGTGGCGGCTGCATCTGATCGGCGAGCCCGCGATCGCCGGCAAGATCGCCCCGGCGAAATACGCCCATGCGCGAATCGACGATTGGAAAGAGGCGCAGGGCTGGATATTGGCGCGCCTCGCCGAAAACATCCCCGCCCCGGCCGCCGAGCCGGTTTAAGAAGGAACCACCCCCATGGATATCGCCGCCAAGATCGCCGAGCTCGGCCTCGAGCTCCCCAAGCCCGCCGCGCCGGTCGCCGCCTATGTGCCCGTCGTCGAGCAGGGCGGCATGCTCTATGTCAGCGGCCAGTTGCCGTTCCGCGACGGACAGGTCGTCACCGGCCGCCTCGGCGACGATATGGACGTTGCGGGCGGGCAGGATGCGGCGCAGCGCGTCGCGCTGATGCTCGTCGCGCAGATCGGGCAGGCCTTGGGCGGCGACTGGTCGCGCGTCGAGCGCGTCGTCAAGCTCGGCGTCTTCGTCAACAGCGCGCCCGGCTTCACCGATCAGGCGAAGGTCGCCAACGGCGCATCGGAACTGTTCGAAACGCTGTTCGGCGAGGCGGGCCGCCACGCGCGCGCCGCGGTCGGCGTCGCGGTGCTGCCGCTCGGCGCGGCGGTCGAAGCCGACGCGATCGTCGCGGTGAAGCCCGCCTAAGGGCGCGAATGGCCGAGGCCGACCCGCCCGCCCGGACGATTTCGCTCGGAACCGGCGTTGCCGCGATCGATGCGGCGGCGTGGGACGCGCTTCACGATCGCGGCAATCCGTTTGTCGGCCACGCCTTCCTGTCGCTGCTCGAACAATCGGGCAGCGTCGGGCCCGGCAGCGGCTGGCAGGCGGCGCCCCTGCTTGTCGAAGACGCAACCGGCGCACTCGTCGCCGCGGCGCCCGCCTACCTCAAATCGCACAGCCAGGGCGAATATGTCTTCGACCATGCGTGGGCCGATGCCTGGGCGCGCGCGGGCGGCGATTATTATCCCAAGCTGCAGATCGCGGCGCCCTTCACTCCGGTGCCGGGCCCGCGCCTGCTCGCCAAGGACAAGGGTGACGCCTTGCTGCTGCTCCGCGCCGCCGAGGCGGTCGTGCGGCAGAACGGGCTGTCGTCGGCGCATGCGACCTTCGTCGCCCCCGAACAGATGCCGCTGTTCGAGCAGGCGGGCTGGCTCGTCCGCCGCGACATCCAGTTCCATTTCGCGAACGCGGGCTATGCGAGCTTCGACGATTTTCTTGGCACGCTGAATTCGCAGAAACGCAAACAATTGCGCAAGGAGCGGCTGCGCGCGGTCGAGGGCTTGCGCGTCGAGGAGCTGACGGGCGACGCGATCCGGCCCGAGCATTGGGACGCGATGTGGCTTTTCTATCAGGACACCGGCGCACGCAAATGGGGGCATCCCTATCTGACGCGCGCCGCCTTCGACCTGATGGGCGAGCATATGGCGGACCGGATCATCCTGCTCATCGCCTACGACGCCGACGAGCGGCCGGTCGCCGGCGCGCTGCACTTCCTCGGCGCCGACTCGCTGTATGGCCGCTATTGGGGATGTCTCGCCGAAATCCCCTATCTGCATTTCGAGCTATGCTATTACCGCGCGATCGACATTGCGATCGAACGCGGGCTCGCGCGGGTCGAGGCGGGCGCGCAGGGCGGACACAAGCTCGCGCGCGGCTATGGCCCCGTCGCGACCTGGTCGGCGCACTTCATCGCCGATCCGGGCTTTCGCCGTGCGGTCACGGAGTATCTCGAGCAGGAAAGGCAGGCCGAAGCGGCCGAAATGGAATGGCTTGAAGGGCACACGCCCTTCAAGCGGAAGAGCTGAAACGTCCCCTTCGTCACCCCGGACTTGATCCGGGGTCCAGCGTCATCTGCTGGATGGATGCCGGATCAAGTCCGGCATGACGAAAAAGGGGATTTTGGAAGGATTAGGCCGCGAAGCGGCGGGCGGCGGGACGGCGCGCCGTCTCGTCGAGCCAGGCGCGCGCCTGGCGCTGCGCTTCGGCGATTTCATCGCGCGACATTTCGCTCGACACGTCGGCGCGGCATTGCTGGCCTTCGACATTGCCGCCGAGCGCGGCGAGATTGAACCATTTATGCGCTTGGATCAGGTCGACATCGACCCCGCCCGAGCCGGTCGAAAACGCGATACCGAGATCGAAATAGGCGCCCGCATCACCGCGCGCTGCGTCGAGCAAGCGGCTCTCGATCAGATATTGGGCAGACTTCAGACTGTTCGCCATGATAACCCCCTTTGCCTCCACCCCACATGGAGACCTCGGGGCCAAATTTGCGACTTATGGTCAACAAAGCGTTAACAACGATGTGAATTTTCGGGGATAAGCCAGAAAAGCCCCGGAAATCCCAATTTTTCTCTTCCGTCATTCCGGCGAAGGCCGGAATCTCGACCTCAAATCATGGCGTCCCCGGCGAGATCCCGGTCTTCGCCGGGATGACGTGCCAAGTGCTGGTGGAGTGATTTTAGCCCACCTGAAGATTGTCGATCAGCCGCGTTTTTCCGATCCGGGCGGCGGCGAGCAGGCGCGCCGGCGCGCGGAAAGTGCTCAACCTTTCAAGGCTGTCGGCATCGGCGAGCGCGACATAATCGACGCTGTCGAAGCCGCCCTCGACGATCGCAGCCTCCGCCTTGAGGAGCGTTTCGCCGACGTCTGCTCCGCCCGCGATCGCTTTCGCCGCCGCGTTCAGCGCGGCGGGAAAGGCGGGCGCCGCCGCGCGCTGCGCGTCCGAGAGATAGGCGTTGCGCGACGACAGCGCGAGGCCGTCGGCGTCGCGCGCGATCGGCGCACCCAAAATGTCGATGCCGAAATCGAGGTCACGCGCCATGCGGCGGATGATCGCGAGCTGCTGCCAGTCCTTTTCGCCAAAGATCGCGACGTCGGGGCGGACCTGGTTGAACAATTTGGCGACGACGGTCGCGACGCCGTCGAAATGGCCGGGGCGCGCCGCGCCGCAATAATCGGCGCCAAGCTCGGCGACCTCGATATGCGTGCTGTGGCCGCCGGGATACATGGTCGCGACATCGGGCGCCCAGAGCAGGCTCGTGCCTTCCTCGACCAGCAGCGCGGCATCGCGCGCTTCGTCGCGCGGGTAGGCGTCGAAATCCTCGTTCGGGCCGAACTGCGTCGGGTTGACGAAGATCGACACGACGACGTGGTCGGCGACGCGCTTCGCCATACGGACAAGCGAGAGATGGCCGTCGTGCAGCGAACCCATCGTCGGGACCAAAGCGACGCTCTTCCCCCCCTGTTTCAGTGCCGTAACGGCACGGTGCAGCATCGCGATGTCACGGATGATTTGCACGGTTCGTCGCCCTCCGATATTGGCGCGACTATATCACTTCGCGCGACGGCCGCCCATGCCGTGCCAACAGGAAAATCGCAACGCTCATGACGACGCCCGCACCGCACCGCATCATCTTTGCCAATGAAAAGGGCGGGACGGGCAAATCGACCTGCGCCGTGCATTTCGCGGTCGCATTGGCGAGCCAGGGATGGCGCGTCGCGGGCATCGACCTCGACCCGCGCCAGCGCACCTTCCACCGCTATCTCGAAAATCGCGAGAATACCGCAAAGCGCCGCGAGATCGCGCTGCCGACCCCGCGCTTCGAGGTGTTCACCGGCTCGACGATCGAGGAACTCGACGAGCAGGTCGCACGGCTTTCCGAAGATGTCGATTATCTGATCGCCGACACGCCGGGGCGCGACGACGTCTTCGCGCGCCACCTTGCGACGAGCGCCGACACGCTCGTCACGCCGATCAACGACAGCTTCATCGATTTCGACCTGATCGGTCAGGTCGACCCGGAGACCTTCCAAGTCACCCGGCCGAGCTTCTATTCCGAACTTATCTGGGACACGCGCAAGGCGCGCGCGAAGAGCGACGGACGGACGATCGACTGGATCATCCTGCGCAACCGCCTCCAGCATGTCGACGCGCACAATATGCGCCGCGTCGGCGAGGCGCTGACCCAGCTGTCGCGCCGCGTCGGCTTTCGCGTCATCCCGGGGCTCGGCGAGCGCGTCATCTATCGCGAGCTTTTCCCGGCTGGCCTCACCCTGCTCGACAAGGCGCATCTCGGCGGCATGGGAATCGGCCACGTCGTCGCGCGGCAGGAACTCCGCGAGGCGATGGGCGGACTGAACCTCCCGGCGCGCGAAAGATTGCATCCGGACGGGGACCTGTTCGCCGCCGCCTGACCCTTCTCTCCCCAAGAGGTTCAAAGATGACGCACAATTTCCATCCGACGATGCTCCGCGAATATGACATCCGCGGGGTCGTCGGCGACACGCTGTCCGACAAGGACGCCACTGCCATCGGCCGCAGCTTCGCGACGATGATCCGCCGTGCCGGCGGCAAGCGCGTTGCGGTCGGCTATGACGGGCGGCTGTCGTCGCCGATGCTTGCCGAGGCGCTGATCGCCGGGATCAACGCCGCGGGTATCGACGCGCTGAACGTCGGGCTCGGCCCGACGCCGATGCTTTATTATGCCGCGTCAACCGAGGATGTGGACGGCGGCATACAGATAACCGGCAGCCACAACCCCCCCGACTATAATGGTTTCAAAATGGTGTTTCAGGGGCGCCCCTTCTTTGGCGCCGACATTCAGCGGATCGGCGAAATGGCCGCCGCGGGCGACTGGGAGTCCGTCGATTCCGGGAGCGAAGGCACGTCGCAGAGCATCGACATCGTCGACGCCTATGTCGACCGGCTGGTCGAGGGTTTCGCCGGCGGCGCCTTCCGTATCGGCTGGGACGCCGGCAACGGCGCCGCGGGCACCGTGATCGAGAAGCTCACCGCGCGCCTCCCCGGCGAGCACCACCTGCTGTTTACCGACATCGACGGCCATTTTCCGAACCACCATCCCGATCCGACCGAGGAAAAGAATCTCGCCGATCTTCGGAAGCTCGTCGCCGAGAAGAGCCTCGATTTCGGCGTCGCTTTCGATGGAGACGGCGACCGCATCGGCGCGATCGACGGCGAGGGCCGGGTGATCTGGGGCGACCAGCTGCTGCAAATCTATGCGGCCGCGGTGCTCAAGGACATGCCCGGCGCAACGGTGATCGCCGATGTGAAGGCGAGCCAGGCGTTGTTCGACCGTGTCGCAGAACTTGGCGGCACGCCGCTCATGTGGAAGACCGGTCACAGCCTGATCAAGGCGAAGATGAAGGAAACCGCGAGCCCGCTGGCGGGCGAGATGAGCGGGCATATCTTCTTTGCCGACCGCTATTACGGCTATGACGACGCGCCTTACGCCGCGGTGCGGCTGATCGAGGCCTCGACGAAGCTCGAGCAGAGCGTCACCGCGCTGCGCGGCAGCATGGCGCCGATGGTCAACACGCCCGAAATGCGCTTCCAGGTCGACGAGAGCCGCAAATTCGCCATTGTGGATGAGGTTTTGGACCGATTGACGGAATCGGGGGCGAAGGTCGACCGCACCGACGGCGCGCGCGTGCTGACCGATGATGGTTGGTGGCTGCTTCGCGCCTCGAACACGCAGGACGTTCTCGTCGCGCGTGCCGAGGCGAAGGACGAGGCTGCGCTCGCGCGCCTGCTCGCCGCGATCGACGAGCAGCTGGCGCTGTCGGGGATCGTGCGTGGGGAGAGCGTGGCGCATTGATAGAAAGAAAATCCCTCCCCTTCAGGGGAGGGCAGCGAGACTTGCCAGCTTGCTGGCTTAGTCGCAGCGGGTGGGGGCCAGCAGCCTTACGCTATCTCGATAGCCCCCACCCCAACCCCTCCCCTGAAGGGGAGGGGCTTTTAAGAGATGCAAAAATCTTGCCAGATTGACCTTGGCGGCGTCGCTGGGGTAACGCCGCACCGGGGCTAGAAACGGAACCGACCGAGCCATGACCGACGACGAATCCACTGCGGCGACACTTGTCGAAGGCGACCACGGGGTTGCCGAACATACCGCGCATGTCCGCGAGGATGCGGCGGCGGGCAACGGGCTCGCGGTCATCTCGATCGCGAAAAGCTATGACAAGCGCGTCGTGCTGTCGGACGTCTCGCTGTCGGTCGGCAAGGGCGAGGTCGTCGGTCTGCTCGGCCCCAACGGCGCGGGCAAGACGACCTGCTTCTATTCGATCATGGGGCTGGTGAAGCCCGACGCCGGGCGTATCATGCTCGATGGCGCCGACATCACCGCGCTGCCCATGTATCGCCGATCGATCCTCGGCCTTGGCTATCTGCCGCAGGAAACATCGATCTTTCGCGGCATGACGGTCGCGCAGAATATCGAAGCGGTGCTCGAACTCGCCGAGCCCGACAAGATCGCGCGCGAGCGCCGGCTCGAGGAGCTGCTCGACGAATTCGGCCTGACGCGGCTGCGCGATGCCGCCGCGATGGCGCTGTCGGGCGGCGAACGCCGCCGCGCCGAAATCGCCCGCGCGCTCGCCGCCAACCCGTCGATCATCCTGCTCGACGAGCCCTTCGCCGGCGTCGACCCGATCGCGGTGATCGAAATCCAGCGCATCGTGCGCTTCCTGAAAGGCCGCGGCATCGGCGTGCTGATCACCGACCATAATGTCCGCGAGACGCTCGACCTCGTCGACCGCGCCTGCATCATCTACGACGGCAAGGTGCTGCTCGCCGGCTCCCCGGCCGAACTCGTCGCCGATCCCGAGGTGCGCCGCCTCTATCTCGGCGAGGGTTTCTCCTTGTAATGCGATGATACGCTGATGGCGTTGGGTCCGCGCCTCGATCTCCGCCAGTCGCAATCGCTGGTGATGACGCCGCAGCTTCAGCAGGCGATCAAGCTGCTTGCGCTGTCGAACCTCGAACTCGAGACCTATCTGGCCGAGGCGCTCGAAGGCAATCCGCTGCTCGACACGGCTTCGGCTGACAGCGACGGCAGCAGCAGCGACGAACCCGCCAGCGACGCGCCGGCGGCCGAAGCGGCGTCGCTCGATACCGATCAAGCGATGTCGGCCGATGGCGGGAGCGAAAACGACCTCGACGTCGACTTCGCGACCGAAAGCTTCCACCACGACAGCGCGAGCGACAATATCGGCCTGTCGGGCGGGGGCGAGGATATCGATTTCGACAGTTTCGCCGAGCATGAAGGCACGCTCCACGATCATCTGCTCGCGCAGGTCGGCGAACGGTTCGGCGGCATCGAGGCGATCGTCGCGGGGCAGCTTGTCGCGCTGATCGACGAGGCGGGGTATCTTCGCGCGGATCTTGCCGAACTTGCCGCGCAGCTCGGCGTGCCGCTCGCGCTGGTCGAGGCGGTGCTCGCGGGCATCCAGGCGTTCGATCCGTCGGGCGTCGGCGCGCGCGACCTCGCCGAATGTATCGCGATCCAGGCGCGCGAGGCCGACCGCTACGATCCCGCGATGGCGACGATGATCGCGCATCTCGACCTCGTCGCGAAGGGCGCGTTTCCGCAGCTCAAACGCATCTGCGGGGTCGACGACGAGGATCTCGCCGACATGATCCGCGAGCTGCGCGGTTACGATCCGAAGCCGGGGCTGAAGTTCGGCGGCGACGGTGCGCCGGCGGTCGTTCCCGACCTCTATATCCGCCGGACCGCGCAGGGTTGGGCGGTCGAGATCAACAATGGCACGCTGCCCCGCCTGCTCGTCAACCGCCGCTATTATAGCGAACTGGCGCAGGGCGCGGCGGCGAAGAGCAAGGCGTGGCTGTCCGAACAGCTCGCGGGCGCCAACTGGCTCGTCCGCGCGCTCGACCAGCGCCAGCGCACGATCGTCAAGGTCGCGAGCGAGATCGTGAAGCAGCAGGAGGGCTTTTTCCTGAACGGCGTCGCGCACATGCGCCCGCTGACGCTGCGCCAGGTTGCCGAAGTGATCGGCATGCACGAATCGACCGTGAGCCGCGTGACAAGCAACAAATATCTGTCCTGCGCGCGCGGGCTGTTCGAACTCAAATATTTCTTCTCGAGCGGAATTGCCGCGACCGGCGGCGACGGCGCGGTGTCGGCCGAGGCGGTGAAGAGCCGGATCAAGGCGATGATCGAGGCCGAGGACGCCAAGGCGATCCTCTCCGACGAGACGATCGCGCAGAGACTCTCGGCCGAAGGCCACGACATCGCGCGGCGCACCGTGGTCAAATATCGCGAAGCGATGGGCTATGGCTCGTCGGTGCAGCGGCGGCGGCAGAAGGCGCTGGCGGGGTAGATTGTGATTCGCGCAGAGGCGCAGAGACCGCAGGGGATTTGGTTCACGCGGAGACGCGGAGGCGCGGAGAAGGAGAGAGATTGGCGGCTTTGCCGCCCGCATTTCTGCTCTGCTTCCTCTGCGCCTCTGCGCGAATATTATCTTCTCCGCGCCTCCGCGTCTCCGCGTGAACTTTTCCCGATTGATCGGCTCCGCAGCGGTTGACTTTTCGGCCTTATCCCCATAGTTGCGCCGCTTCGCGTAACAACGCCAAGATTTACGGAACAGACCAATGAAGATTCGCAACAGCCTGAAGTCGCTGAAGGACCGCCACCGGGATAACCGCGTGATCCGTCGCCGTGGCCGGACCTATGTGATCAACAAGACCAACCGCCGCTTCAAGGCGCGCCAGGGCTGAACGTCCTGCCGGGACCCATGTCCCGCGCGCATTTGCGAGTTAGCGTGACGCCGTCGGATGTTTCCGGCGGCGCTTTCGCGTGCCCGGAGCCCCTATGATTCGCCAGAGCGTGATCTTCGACGTCGGCCGCGTGCTGTTCGACTGGGACCTGCGCCACCTGTTCGCGAAGCTGATCGACGACCGGCAGGAACTCGAATGGTTCGTGACCAATGTCGTCACGCCGCAGTGGCATTTCCAGCACGACGCCGGGCGCCCGCTCGCCGCCATGCTGCCCGAGCGCAAGGCCGAATTTCCGGGGCACGATGCGCTGATCGACGCCTATGCGACGCGTTTCAACGAGACGATCCCCGGACCGATGCCGGGCAGCCTCGAACTGGTCGAGCGGCTCGACGAGGCGGGCGTGCCGCTCTTCGCGATCACCAACTTCGGTCATGAATTCTGGGAAGGTTTCCGCCCGACCCAGCCGGTGTTCGACCGCTTCCAGGATATTATCGTCTCGGGCACCGAAAAGCTGATGAAGCCCGATCCCGCGATCTACGCCCTCGCGATCGAGCGATTCGGCATCGACCCCGCGGGCGCGATCTTCATCGACGACAATGCGGCCAATGTCGCGGGCGCCGAATCGGCCGGCATCGCGGGGCACCTGTTTGTGGATGCTCCGACGCTGGAGCGCGAGTTGATCGCGCGGGAATTTCTGACGTAATTTCCGTCATCCAGGCGAAGGCCGGGATCTCGCCGGTAGTGTAAAACGTGAGGACGAGATCCCGGCCTTCGCCGGGATGACGAACAGGAGAACTTACTTCTCCACCCCTAGCTGCGTCAGTACGAAAGCGAACTCTTCGGCATCCTCGCGCAGCGCGCCCCAGCGGCCCGACTTGCCGGCGTGGCCCGCCCCCATGTTGGTGCGCAGCAGCAGCATCGCGTCGTTGGTGCGCGTCGCGCGCAGCTTGGCGACCCATTTCGCCGGCTCCCAATAGGTCACGCGCGGGTCGTTGAGGCCTGCCGACACGAGCATCGGCGGATAGGCCTTCGCCGTGACATTGTCGTAGGGGCTGTAGCTCAGCATATAGTCGAATGCGGCCTTGTCGGTGATCGGATTGCCCCATTCGGGCCATTCGCCGGGGGTCAGCGGCAGGTCCTTGTCGACCATCGTGTTGATCACATCGACGAAGGGCACCCCCGCGAGCACCGCGCCCCACAGTTCGGGCGCTTCGTTATAGACCGCGCCCATCACCTGCCCGCCCGCCGAGCGGCCCTCGATCGAGATCCTGCCCGCGCGCGTATATTTGGCGGCGATCAATCCCTTGGCGACGTCGATGAAGTCGTTGAACGTGTTCTTGCGCCGATCGGTCTTGCCCGCGAGATACCAGGCGCGGCCGAGGTCGTCGCCGCCGCGGACATGCGCGATCGCATAGATCATGCCGCGATCGACGAGGCTGAGGCGCGTTGTCGAGAAACCCGGCGGGACGCGATAGCCGTATGAGCCATAGACATAGAGGTGCATCGGCGCGCTGCCGTCGCGCGGCGTGCCCTTTTTGTAGACGAGCGACACTGGAACCGGCGTGCCGTCGCGCGACGGCATGTGAACCAATTCGGTTTGATAATCGTCATGATTATAACCAGAAGGTATTTCCTGCACCTTCAGCGTTTCGAGTTCTCGCTTGGCGAGGTCGTAATCGAAGACCGTGTCGGGGGTGACCATCGATTCATAGTCGAGCCGCAGCTTGTCCTGATGATATTCGGGATTGTCGCCGAGCCCCGCGACATAGGTCGCCTCCGGAAACTGGATCCGGCCGGGCGTCAGCGGCGCATCATATTTGCGGACATCGACCTGATCGACGCCCTTTTCGCGCGATTCGAGGACGAAATAGTCGCGGAAGACCGAAAGGCCAGTGATGTAATTGTCATCCGATCCGGGAATCAGCGTCTTCCACGCCCCCGGCGTCTTGATGTCTGCGGTCGCGATGCGGAAATTGGGATGCTCGTCGTTGGTGTGGATGTAGAGCGTCCCCTCGCGTTCATCGACGCTATATTCGCGGCCCTTCTGGCGCGCCGAGACGAGTTGCATCGGCGCTTCGGGATTGTCGGCGGGGAGCAGATAGACTTCGCTCGTCTCGTTATCGCCCGTCGCGATGACGATATAATTGTCGGCGGCGGTCTTGCCGATGCCGACGCCGAAGCCGATGTCGGGCTCCTTGTAGAGCAATTTATCCTCGCTCACCGGGGTGCCGAGCTTGTGCAGCCGAACATTGTCGGTGCGCCAATTCTCGTTCGCGAGGCCATAGAGGATCGCGTCGTTGCCCGATGTCCAGACGAGCGACGACAGCGTGCCGGGGATGGTGTCGGGGAGCAACTCGCCCGTTTCGAGGTTGCGGATGCGCGCTTCGAACCGCTCCGAGCCGTTATCGTCGAACGAATAGGCCATCAGCCTGCCGTTGGGGCTGACCGACAGCTCGGCGAGGCGGAAATAATCCTTGCCCGCCGCCATCGCGACCTCGTCGAGGATCAGCTGCGTATCGCCGCCCGCGACGGGTTTCCGGTACCATTTCTTATATTCGGCGCCTTCCTCATATTCGACCCAATAGAGCCAGTCGCCGTCCTTCTGCGGCACCGACGAATCGGCTTCCTTGATGCGGCCCTTCATCTCCTGAAACAGCGTTTCGACGAGCGCGGCGTGCGGCTTCATCGCGGCGTCGAAATAGGCATTCTCCGCCTTCACATAGTCGAGCACATCCTTGTCATCGATCACCGGATAGCTTTCGTCCTTCAGCCAGTGATACGGGTCGGACAGCGTCTTGCCGTGCAGCGTCATTTCGTGCGGGCGCTTTTCCGCGACGGGCGCGGCGGGCAGGGCAGGGGTCGGGCTGGTCAAGGCGGCGTCTTTCTCTTTGGCAGGCAGAGGGGGCGATGCGACAAGCGGGGTGGCAATTGCCGCCAGAAACATCCAAATAGCGCGCATCACAAAATCCCCCGCGGTGTCGCCCCAAGGGGCGGGATCGCCCGCGATGTAGGAACAAGGAAGCGACCATGTCCAGCCCCATCCATGCCGAGCGCCTCGCCCGCGTCCGCGCCGAACTCGCCGCCCGCGGCCTCGACGGCTTCGTCGTGCCGATCAGCGACGAGCATATGAGCGAATATGTCGGCGAATATGCGCAGCGCATGGCGTGGCTGACGGGCTTCGGCGGCTCGGCCGGAACCGCGGCGGTGCTGCCCGAAAAGGCGGCGGTCTTCGTCGACGGGCGCTATACGGTGCAGGTGCGCGACCAGGTCGACGGGTCGCTGTTCGACTATGTCGGCGTGCCGCAGTCGAGCGTCGCCGAGTGGCTGGGCGCGAACGTCCGCGCGGGACAGAAGGTCGGCTATGATCCCTGGCTGCACGGCATCGACTGGGCGCGGGGGCTGGAGAAGGCGCTCGCTGCCAAAGGCGCGAGCCTTGTCGCGGTCGACGCGAACCCGATCGACGCCGCGTGGGACGATCAGCCGGCGCCAAGCGACGCGGTGGTGACCGTGCATGACGCAGCGCTCGCGGGGCAGGGCGCGGTCGAGAAGCGCGAGGGTATAGCCGACTGGCTGAAGGCGAAGGGGCTCGACACGACGGTGATGACCGCGCTCGATTCGATCGCCTGGACCTTCAACATCCGCGGGGGAGACGTCAGCCACACGCCGGTCGGGCTCGCCTTCGCCCTGCTCCACGCCGATGCGACCGCCGACCTGTTCATCGCGCCCGAAAAGCTGACCGACGCGGTGCGCGCGCATCTCGGCAACAGCGTCCGCATCCACGACCGCAGCGCGTTCGAAGCGGCGCTCGCGGATCTTTCGGGCAAGAAGGTCGCGGTCGATCCCGACCGCGCCGTCGCGGCGATCTTCACCGCGCTCGAAGGCGCGGGCGCGAAGATCGAGCGCCACCGCGACCCCGCGGTGCTGCCCAAGGCGATCAAGAATGCGACCGAACTCGCCGGGACGCGCGCCGCGCATGTCCGCGACGGCGTCGCGGTGGCGCGCTTCCTCAAATGGATGGAGGAGGTCGCGCCGCAGGGCGGCCTCAACGAACTCGGCGCTGCGGCGAAGCTGCGCGAATTTCGCGACGCGAGCGGCGCGCTCAGGGATCTGTCGTTCGACACCATCTCGGCCGCCGGCCCGAACGGCGCGCTGCCGCATTACAAGGTCGACGAAACGACCAACCGGGCGATCGAGGCGGGCACGCTCTATCTCGTCGATTCGGGCGGGCAATATGATGACGGCACGACCGACATCACGCGCACGATCGCGATCGGCGCGCCGACGCCCGAAATGCGGCGCCGCTTCACGCAGGTGCTGAAGGGCCATATCGCGCTCGCGACCGCGCGCTTCCCGAAGGGGACGCGCGGCAGCCAGCTCGACATTCTCGCGCGCCAATATCTGTGGGCCGACGGGGTCGATTATGCGCATGGCACCGGCCACGGCGTCGGCGCCTATCTGGCGGTCCACGAAGGGCCGCAGCGCATCGCCAAGCCGGCGGGCGGTCAGGCGGGGACCGAAGAGCCGCTGCACGCCGGCATGATCCTGTCGAACGAGCCCGGCTATTACAAGGCGGGCCATTTCGGCATCCGCATCGAAAATCTCGTCGTCGTCACGCCGCAAAGCATCGCGGGCGCCGAGGAGGACATGCTCGGGTTCGAGACGATCACCTTCGCGCCGATCGCGCAAAATCTCGTCGATGTTTCGCTGTTGTCGGATGCCGAGGCCGACTGGCTCGACGCCTATCATGCCGAAGTGCTGGCGAAGCTCGGTGCGGACATGGCGGGCGAGGAGCGCGCATGGCTCGAAGCCGCCTGCGCGCCGCTCGACCGCACCCCCGCCGCGCTCGCGGCCTGAGGCGCGCATGACCGACGCTCGCAGCACCGTGCCGCTCGCCGATTTCCGCGTGCAGGAGCGCGTGCGCGTGCGCTTCAACGAAATCGACGGACAGAATATCGTCTTCAACGCCAATTATCTGGTCTATGCCGACATCGGCGTGACCGAATATTTCCGCGCGCTTGGCGAGGGGCAGCCCGGACCCTATTTTCACCAATATGGTACAGATATTCGCGAGACGCATTGCGAAATCGACTATCATGCGCCCGCGCGACTCGATGAATTGATCACGATCGCAGCGCGAATCAGCCGATTCGGGCGGACGAGCTTCACGCTGCACTGCGGAATTTTCCGCGAAAACGAACGCCTTACGGATATAGAGATCAGCTACGCCCATCTCGATACCGATAGCGGCCAGCCGACGCCGCTGCCCGGAAGCTTCATTGCGGAAGTCAGGCGATTCGAAGCGCGGACGCCGACGCAGGGCTGATAAGACATTGAATTGTTTCCGCCTTGCGGAAACGCTCGGCCCCGGCCCACTCCCCCACCCGGCCTCCCTGACGATAGCAGGCTATGGGAGGCCGGGTGGGGGAGTGGGCCGGGGCCGAGCCCGATCAAAAGAAACCGAATCGACCCTCTCAACCAAAAAAGTCGAAAAAAAGGGCCGCCCGAGGGCGGCCCGTGAAAGTTTTGGGAGAGGATGCCTAAAAGGCAAGTGTGATATTGCAGTGCACAATGAATGTTGCAACTGCGAAAAGAGCATCCGTAATTGCATTTTTTGCAATCGATAGGCTTTTACCGTCATTTGGTGCAATCGACGCGCCGCACCGCTTCCTCTCGCAAATCGCCACGACATCGCCTAAATTGCGCCGATGGGAATGTTCAACAAGATCGACGTCGGCGGCGGCCTGTCCGACTTCTGGTCCTATATCCGCGAACCCCGCCCGCATCGCTGGGCGATCTGGGGGGTCGCGCTCGCGCTGACCTGGCTCGTCTTCAACGGGATCGAACAATATCTGATCCCCTATGAAAAACCGAAGGCTGAGATCATCTATTTCGAAAATTGGAAGGCGACGCGCAGCGCCGAGGAGATTCGCGCCGACTGGGTCGCGCGCGCGAAGGAAACGACGCGCCGCAATGCCGAGAAGCGCGCCGAATATCAGCGATTCGCCGACAGCCTCGGCATCGAATATGATTCGACCGAGGCCGACAGGGTGACGCGCGAAACGCTGGGCGAGGAAGCGGCCGCGGCGGCGAAGAAAAAGCCGGCGCCGGTGCAGACCCGCTCGACGCTCGCCGAGCGCGCGGCGCGCGGCGCGGCGCCCAAAGCCGCCGACTGACCGGATGCGCCGGCCACCCGCCGATGCCGACTGGATGGCGGCCGCCATCGCGCTGTCGCGGCGCGGGCGGCCCGCATCGGCCCCCAATCCCAATGTCGGCTGCCTGCTGGTCAAGGACGGCAGGATCATCGCGCGCGGCTGGACGCAGCCGGGCGGCCGCCCCCATGCCGAAGCGATGGCGCTCGCCGCCGCCGGTCGCGCCGCGCAGGGCGCCACCGCCTATGTCACGCTCGAACCCTGCGCCCACGCGAGCCCGCGCGGCCCCGCGTGCAGCGGCGCGCTGATCGCCGCGGGCGTCGCGCGCGTCGTGACCGCGGTGCAGGACCCGGACCCGCGCACCGACGGCAGCGGGATCGCGCGGCTGCGCGATGCGGGGGTCGAAGTGGTTTTCAACCTCCTCCCCGCCGAAGCGCGCGCAGCGATGGCGCCCTGGTGGACGCGGCAGACCGAGGGGCGTCCGTTCGTGACGCTGAAGCTCGCGACGTCGCTCGACGGCTGCATCGCGATGGCCGACGGCTCGAGCCGCTGGATCACCGGCGGCCGCGCGCGCGCCCACGGCCATCTCGAACGCGCGGGCCATCAGGCGATTCTGGTCGGGCGCGGCACCTTCGAGGCCGATGCGCCGAAGCTCGACGTGCGCTTGCCCGGACTCGAGGATCGCAGCCCGGGAAAGCTGTTGCTGACCTCGGGAGCCGCGCCCGAGGGCTGGACCGCCGTCGCCTCGCCCGAAGCGATCGATGGAATCGACTCGCTGCTCGTCGAGGGCGGCGCCGGCGCCGCGGCGGCCTTCCTCGCCGCCGACCGCGTCGACCGGCTTTTGCTCTATCGCGCGCCGGTCCTGATCGGCGGCGGCAGGCGCGCGCTCGCCGACATCGGCCTCACCGATCTCGCCGACGCGCACGGACGCTGGCGCCTCGCCGACAGCCGGATGCTTGGCAGCGACCGGCTCGACGTCTACGAGCGCGTCAGAGAAGGATAAGGCAACTCCATGTTCACCGGCATCATCACCGACATCGGCACCATCCTCGCCCATGAGGAGCGCGGCGACACGCGGCTCGTCATCGGCACCGCCTATGACGTCGGCGGCATCGACATCGGCGCCTCGATCGCCTGCTCGGGCGCGTGCCTGACCGTGGTCGACAAGGGGCAGGATGCGACCGGCAACTGGTTCGCGATCGACGCCAGCGCCGAGACGCTCGCGCGCACCGCGCCGGGGATGTGGGACCGGGGCCGCCGCCTCAACCTCGAACGCGCGCTCCGGATCGGCGACGAGCTCGGGGGGCATATCGTCACCGGCCATGTCGACGACATCGGACGCATCGTGTCGGTCGAACCGGCCGGCGACAGCATCACCGTCACCGTCGCCGCGCCCGCGTCGCTCGCGCCGCATATCGCGCCCAAGGGCTCGATCACCCTCGACGGCGTGTCGCTGACGGTCAACGAAGTGACCGACCAGCCGGACGGCGAGGCGCATTTCACGCTCAATATCATCCCGCATACGCAGGAGATGACGACGCTGAACGAGGCGGCGGCGGGGCGGCCGGTCAATCTGGAGATCGACATCCTCGCGCGCTATCTGGCGCGGATGCAGGCGCGTTCCTGATCCGTCGCCCCCGCGCAGGCGGGGGCCGCCACCGTTTTACGCAGCGCGGCAGGAAAAGGCGGCTAACGGCCCCTGCCTGCGCGGGGGCGACGATTACTGTTCCGCCCACCCCGCCGCCAGCTCGGGATCGGCCGCGATCATCGAGCGGCGCATCGCGAGCCGCCCGATCCTGAGCAGCTCGGCCTTGCGCCGCGCGGGGGCGAGGTTGCAGCTTGCGGCTTCGCGCACCACCGCCGCGCCATAGCGGTCGGCGACGATCAGCCCCGACGTTTCGGGGCGATAGTCCTCGGTTTCGAGGATCGCGGGGTCGAGCCCCGCGGCGAGCGCCCAATAGAAGCGATCGCACCAGTCGCAATAGTCGGGCCATTTTCCGTCGCCGTGCAGGTCGGCACGGCTGACCTTGATCTCGACGATGATGATCTGGCCCTTGGCGTCGATCGCGGTGAGGTCGGTGCGCCGGCCGTTGGGCAGCGTGACTTCGGGGATCGCGACCAGCCCTTGCTGCGCGAACAGCCGGCAAACGCCGCGCGCGACGTCCGCGGCGGTGATGGCTTGATCGAGATTGACGCCAGCTTGCAAAGCCATCGCTTCAACTCATGCCGTTCGCCCTGAGCTTGTCGAAGGGCCGTTCTTCTTCGCCGCGACGCCACAAGAAAGGACGGTGCTTCGACAAGCTCAGCACGAGCGGGTTTTAGGTGGGCGTCAGAACGGAACGTCGTCGTCGAGATCGTCGTCGAAGGGCGGGCGTCCGCCGCCGCTCGAACCGCCGCCGAAACCGCCGCCCGAGGAGCCGCCGCCACCGCCGCCCTGATTCCAGCCACCACCCGACGAACCGCCGCTCCATTCGTCGCCACCACCGCCGCCGCCGCGCGAACCGCCGCCGCCCGGCGCGCCGTCGAGCATGGTGAGGTTGCCGCCCATGCCCGCGATCACCACCTCGGTCGTGTAGCGGTCGTTGCCGTCGCGATCCTGCCATTTGCGGGTGCGAAGGCTTCCTTCGATATAAACTTTCGAGCCTTTTTTGAGGTAGCGTTCGACGACGCCGACCAGCCCTTCGCCGTTGATCACGACATTATGCCATTCGGTGCGCTCCTTGCGCTCGCCGGTCATCCGGTCCTTCCACTGTTCGCTGGTCGCGATGCGGATATTGGCGATCTTGCCGCCATTCTGGAACGATTTGATTTCGGGATCGGCGCCGAGATTGCCGATGAGAATTACCTTGTTGACGCTGCCAGCCATCGCCGTTCCGCTCCGCTTCAAAAGTTGTGAGGATCAGCCGAGTCCGAAGGCGACGGCCGTCCAGTAAGTGATACCAGCAGCGGCATAGGCGAGCAGGAACAAATAGCCAACCATGAACATCGGCCATTTCCATCCGTTGGTTTCGCGCCGGGTGATCGCGATCGTCGAAATGCACTGCGGCGCGAAGACGAACCAGGCTAGGAAGGCGAGCGCGGTCGCGAGGCTCCATTTGCCCTGCAGCCGCTCGCCGAGCGATTCGGCCATCGCTTCCTCGTCGTCGCCCGCGTCGATCGCGTTCGCGGTCGCCATCGCCGAGACCGCGACCTCGCGCGCCGCCATCGCGGGGATCAGCGCGAGCGCGATGTCGTGATTGAAGCCGATCGGCGCGACGACGACCTCGAGCCCGCTCGCGATGCGGCCCGCGACGCTATATTCGACCTGACTCTCGCCTTCGGGCGCTTTGGGGAAGCTCAGGAGCAGCCACAGCACGACCGTGGTCATCGCGATGATCGTGCCCGCGCGGCGCAGGAAGATCCACGCGCGCTGCCACAGGCCGAGCGCGATGTCGCGCAACTGCGGCATCTGATAGCGCGGCATTTCCATCATGAAACCCGCGCCCGCGCCCTTCGCCACCGTGCGGCGCAGCGCGAAGGCGACGACGAGCGCGCCGACGATGCCCGCGAGATAAAGGCCGAAGAGCACGAGTCCCTGCAAGCCGACGCCGGTGCCGCCGACGCCGCGGTTGGGGATGAAGGCGGCGATGATCAGCGCATAGACGGGAAGCCGCGCCGAACAGGTCATCAGCGGCGCGATCAGGATCGTCGTCAGCCGGTCCTTCTCGTCGGGAATCGCGCGCGTCGCCATGATGCCGGGCACCGCGCAGGCGAAGCTCGACAGGAGCGGGATGAAGCCGCGCCCCGAAAGCCCGACCTTGCCCATCAGCCCGTCCATCAGGAAGGCGGCGCGCGTCATATAACCCGACGCTTCCAGAAGCAGGATGAAGAGGAAGAGGATCAGGATCTGCGGCAGGAAGACGACGACCGCGCCGACACCCGCGAGCAGCCCCTCGACGACAAGGTCGCGCAGGAAATTCTGCGGAATAGTGTCGACGACCCACGTCTGCATCGTCCCGACGAGCCCTTCGAGCGCGTCGGCGGGCGGCCCGGCCCAGGCATAGACCGCCTGGAACATCACGAACATCAATGCGAGCAGGATGATCATCCCGGCGACCGGGTGCAGCACGATATTATCGACGCGCTGCGTCCAGCGGCGCACCGGCGTTTCGCTGACGATCGCGGCCTTCGCGAGCGCGCGGGCGCGCTGATGGAGCGCGGCGTCGCCGGCTTCGGCTGGAGCGGTGGTCGAACCCGCGGCATGCGAACGGATCGCGCCGTCGACCGCGGCAAGCAACTCGGTCAATCCGCGCTTGCGCACCGCGACCGTCGGCACGACGGGCACGCCGAGTTCCTTCGACAATCGTTCGGCGTCGAGCGTCAGCCCGTCGCGCGCCGCGAGATCGACCATGTTGAGCGCGACGACGGTCGGCAGATCGAGCGCGAGCAGTTCGAGCGCGAAGCTCAGATGATTGTCGAGGTTCGCGGCGTCGAGCACGACGATCAGCGCGTCGGGGCGCGTCTCGCCCGCCTGACGGCCGAGCACGACGTCGCGCGTCACCGCCTCGTCGAGGCTCGCGGGCGTCAGGCTGTAGGTGCCGGGCAGGTCGATCAGCGACAGCGGGCGGCCGTCGGCGAAGCTCGCGTGCCCCGCCTTCCGCTCGACGGTGACGCCGGGATAATTGGCGATCTTCTGCCGTGCGCCGGTCAGCGCGTTGAACAGGCTCGATTTGCCGGCGTTGGGATTGCCGACCAGCGCGACCGAGGGAATCGCCGCCGTCATGCCGCCGGCTCCACTTCGATCGCCGCGGCTTGCCGCGCGCGGATGATCACCTTCATGCGCCCGACGGTCAGCGCGAGCGGATCGCGCGAAAAAATGCTGCCGCGATGGTGCGGCGTGACTTCGCTGCCCTCCATCAGGCCGAATTCGCGAAGGCGCCGTCCCTCGTCGTCGGACATGGCGTTCCAGTCGATCCGGGCGATTCGCACCATCACGCCCAAGGGCGATTTGTCGAGCAAGGCAGTCATTTGCGAGCGATTATCAATAACAACCGCCGAGCGCCAGTCCTTTATCGAAACGCGTCAGCGCCCGGGCTTCTTCAAATCCTTCTGCGCCGCCTTGATCGCCGCAATGTCGCGATCGGCCTGTTCGTGCCGAAGCTGCCGCTGCGCCGCCTTGAACTTTTCATATTCTCGCTCGGCATGCCGCGCCGCGTCGGTCATCGACACGCTGCCGCCGGAACGCAAAACCGCCCGCCCCAAGCTGGAAAGCTGCCGGTCCAGCAATTCGCCGGCCTGCGCCATCGATGTCAGACGTCCAATGTCAGCCTGATCCTCGAAAATATCGAGAAGGATGGTCGTGAGCCGATTGAGTTCCCTGATCTCGCCTTCCGCGAGGTAATTTTTCGAGGTACCGACGTCGGCCTTGCGGATATTCGCGTTCGGCCAGCTTTGCAGGCCCATGTTGGGCTCACCGGCATCGGCGCGAAGGCGTAGGACCTCGGCAGGGGTGTTCGAGCAGACGGCATAGATCAGCTTGGCCTGCGTATTCCGATAGAAATCCCGCCACGCCGGCGACGTCCCGTCATAATCCTGGCACATCGCGCAAATGGCGCGCAATTCGCGATAGACATTGGCTTCATCCGACCGAATGTCGCGAATGATTTCCTTGAGTTCGGCAATGCGATCCCGATTGTCGGGACTTTTCAACCGTGCGGCGTCGATGACGAAGCCCTTGGTCGCAAATTGAACGAGCTTTTCGGTCGCCCATTTGCGAAATAGCGTCGCTTGCTTCGATTCAACCCGGTAGCCGACCGAGATGACCATATCCAAGCTGTAGAAGGTGACCGGCTTCGTCGATGAAGCAATTTGCGTTTTATGCAAATTGCTCTCGTCGAGTTCCTCCTCTTGGAGGATATTGGCGATATGTCTGGAGATTGTCGAAACGTCGCGGCCAAAAAGCTCGGCGATTTGGGCCTGCGTCATCCAGAGGCGATCGCCATCATAGCTAATTTCTACGTTTACCCCCGCGGCGTCGCCATAGACGAGAAATCGATCTCCTGTGGTTTCGTCCTCTTGGAGATGCACCGGCTCCATATCCGACATATTGCAAAGCCTCGATTCGAACAGAAAGTGAACAAATCTAGCAGGGGGCTGGCTGCTACGCCAGTGTCAAATCCGCCTAAGGCTCACCGTCCCGGATAGCGCAGCCGCCCGACGAAGCGCGCAAGACTCGGCCGTTCGATGCTGCGCGCGGCGCGGCGGTGCTTCCAGCTTTCGAAGCGCATCACCTGATCGATGCGGCGCGCGAGGAAGGCGCGCGTGTCGGCGAAATCCTCGCTCTCGTCGTTCAGGAACACCGCCATCGTCGATCCGTAGACCGCGCCGAGAATCGCGCGCTTGCTGTAATGATTATAGTCGGTCGCGGTGTCGCCCGCGAGCCGCCACATATGATCGGCGGCGCGCCAGCCGAGCTTTGCCGCGTGCGGCGCATTGGTCGGCAGCGCGAGCAGCGCCAGCGCGCGGCGGAGCGATTCGCGGTTTACGGCGAGCAGGTCGATGCGCGTTTCGACGAGCGTCGTAATCCGCTCGCGAATCTTGAGCGCCCGAAGCTTTTCGGCGGGCCAGCGCACCTCTATCGCCAGGTCGATATCGGCGAACCAGGCGTCGACCATATCGCGCCCACCGCCGGGAAAGGCGAGGCGCGCAACGTCGGCATCGACGCCGACGCGCGCGGCGGCATCGGCGAGCGCGGCGTCGCCGAAGCCGTCGAACGCCGCCGAGGCGGCAATCAGCGGCGCGAGCGCGGCGCGAATCTCGTCGAGGGTCGGGTCGGCGGGCAATATGGAGGCCATGCGCTTCAGATAGGCCGCGCCGCGCGGTTCGGCAACCGCGCGAGCACCCGCGCCTGTCGACGCGTGCGTTCTTCGCTGTCATTTAGATTTTCTTTTGCTACTCACCATTGTGCCGGCGCCGCTGCGTTCATAGTTTTGCGGGCCATAGCGGCGACCGCAGGGGCCGCCGCCAAGACGTGAAACGTGGAGGAACCATGGCCGTATCACTGTTCGATCCGATCAAGCTGGGCGCGATCGACGCGCCGAACCGCATCATCATGGCGCCGCTGACGCGCGGGCGCGCCGGACCCGGCTTCGTGCCGAACGAGCTCGCGCGCGAATATTACCGCCAGCGCGCGTCGGCGGGGCTGATCATCTCCGAAGCCACGGGCATTTCGCAGGAAGGGCTCGGCTGGCCGAGCGCGCCCGGTCTCTGGACCGATGCGCAGGTCGAGGGCTGGAAGCCGGTGATCGAGGCGGTGCATGAAGCGGGCGGCCGCATCGTCGCGCAGCTCTGGCACATGGGCCGCGTCGTCCATTCGGTGTTCAACGACGGCAAGCCGCCGGTTTCGGCGTCGCCAACGCAGGCGCCCGGCAAGGCGCACACGCCGGTCGGCCGCCGCGAATATGAAGTCGCGCGTCCGCTCGAGCTCGGCGAAATCCCGCGCGTCATCGCCGATTACGCGCATGCCGCCGAAAATGCGAAGCGCGCCGGATTCGACGGCGTGCAGTTGCACGGCGCGAACGGATATCTGATCGACCAGTTCCTGCGCGACGGGTCGAACCTGCGCGACGATGATTATGGCGGTCCGGTCGAGAATCGCATCCGCCTGCTCCGCGAAGTGACCGAGGCGCTGATCGCGGTCTGGGGCAAGGATCGCGTCGGGGTGCGCCTGTCGCCCAACGGCGACACGCAGGGCGTCGACGACAGCGCGCCCGAAAAATTGTTCCCGGCGGCGGCCGCGGCGCTGGACGCACTTGGCATCGCTTTCCTCGAACTGCGCGAGCCCGGACCCGACGGCACGTTCGGCCGGACCGACGTGCCGAAGCAGTCGCCGGCGATTCGTCAGGCCTTCAAGGGGCCGCTGATCCTCAACAGCGATTATACCGTCGCGCTCGCCGACGAGGCGCTTGCGAACGGCGCGGCCGACGCGATCGCCTTCGGCCGGCCGTTCATCGGCAACCCCGATCTGGTCGAGCGAATCCGGAACGGCGCCGAATGGGCGGCGGACGATCCGCAGACCTGGTACGCCCCGGGGCCGGTTGGCTACACCGACTATCCGGCGCTGCAAACGGCGTGAACTGCCTCATCCTCCCAGTCGCGAAGCGATGGGGAGGGGGACCGTTCGCGTAGCGAATGGTGGAGGGGCAACGGCGTCGCGTCCTTGCCCCTCCGTCAGCCCTGCGGGCTGCCACCTCCCCATGGCCTTCGGCCACAGGGAGGATATTCAAGCTAGCTTCGCTCGGCGAGCGCCTTGTCGACGATAGCGGCGCCGATCGGCCCGAGAAAATTGCCGCCGAAGCGGAACAGCAGGAATGCGCCGACGAACAACAGTAGCGGCGCGATGAAGGCGATGACGATCGCCGCGATCACCACCCCAAAGAACAGGAACATAAGGCGGCCGGTCAGTTCGGCCTGCGCCTGCTGACCCAGTTCGATCGTGCGCGGCCCTTTTGCATCCCACCATTTCGCCGTGACGATCGTCTTCCGGTCGCCGGCTCGCGATTGAGACTGCGGGCGTTGCGGGATGCGGGCGGGTCCCTTTCCCCTCGCCTGCTGGGCCCATGGCTGCTTGCGGTTCATCGCGGGCGCCGCCGCCGCCTTCCCATCGTTCGGCGGTTGCGGCGCGGCGCGCGGCGGCGCCGGAGCGGCTTCGGCAAGGTCGAGGATCGTCTCGGCACGGGCCGGAGCCGCCCGCGCCGCGGGGCGGTTCGGCTCGGTCCCCATGCGGCGATCATGGGCGTCCATCCGTTCGGCCGCCGTCGGCGGGGTCTGCCCGGTTTCGCGATCGATCACCACCAGCCGCCCGCCGCGCTCGACGACGGAGAAGCGGCTGGGAGGCGGGCGGTCAACCAATGCCGAATTGTTCCTTGAGCGCGAGCATCGCGAGCGCGGCCTTCGCCGCTTCGCCGCCCTTATCCTTGCGCGTCTTGTCGGCGCGCGCAAGCGCCTGTTCCTCATTCTCGACGGTGAGGATACCGTTGCCGATGGCAAGGCCATCGAGCGTCAGCGCCATGATGCCGCGCGCGCTTTCGTTCGACACCACCTCGAAATGATAGGTCTCGCCGCGGATCACGACGCCAAGCGCGACATAGGCGTCGTAGCGCCCGCTGTCGGCGGCGAGCGAGATCGCCGCGGGGACTTCCAATGCGCCGGGTACCGTCACCGTTTCGTGGCTGTGGCCTTCAGCGTCGAGCGCGCTGCGCACGCCGTCCAGCAGCATATCGTTGAGGTGCGAATAAAAGCGGGCTTCGACGATCAGGACATGTGCCATCAGGCTTCTCCGGGAATGGGGCGTTCGCCGACGACCGACAGACCATAGCCTTCGAGCCCGACGATATTGCTGTGGGTGGGGGTGAGCAGTTCCATCGCGTGGACGCCGAGGTCGGCGAGGATCTGCGCGCCGATGCCATAGGTGCGCAGGTCCATGCCGCCGGTCGGCGGCGGCAGCGCCTCGGCATCGGCCGAGCCGGGGAGCGGGCGCATCAGCATCACGATCACCCCCGCGCCGGCCTCGCCGATCGCATCCATCGACCGCTGGAGGCGGCGCTTCTTCGGACCCGGACGGCCCATGATGTCGTCGAAGATCGAAACCGGGTGCATCCGCACGAGCGTGACGCCTTCGGGATCGACCGGGCCCTTTTGCAGCACCAGATTGACGCTGCCGTCAATCTTGTTGCGATAGGATTTCAAACGCCAGTCGCCGCCATAATCCGATTCGAACGGTTCGTCGGACACGCATTCGACCAGCCGGTCGCTGCGGTTGCGATAGGCGATGAGGTCGGCGATCGTCCCGATCTTGAGCCCGTGGCGCCGCGCGAAGGGGATGAGGTCGTCGAGCCGCGCCATCGTGCCGTCGTCGTTCATGATCTCGCAGATCACGCCCGACGGGTTGAGCCCGGCCAGACGGGCAATGTCGACCGACGCCTCGGTATGGCCGGCGCGCACGAGCACGCCGCCGTCGCGCGCGATCAGCGGAAAGATATGGCCTGGGGTGACGATGTCGTCGCGGGTCTTGCCCGCGTCGATCGCCACGGCAACGGTGCGCGCGCGGTCGCCCGCCGAAATGCCCGTCGTCACGCCTTCGCGCGCCTCGATCGAGGTGGTGAAGGCGGTTTCGTGGCGAGTGCCGTTGTTGCGGCTCATCAATTCGAGCCCGAGCGTGTCGACGCGCGCCTTGGTCAGCGTCAGGCAGACGAGGCCGCGCCCGTGGGTGACCATGAAATTGATCGCGTCGGGGGTCGCCATCTGCGCGGGGATGACGAGGTCGCCCTCATTCTCACGATCCTCATCATCGACGAGAATGAACATGCGGCCGTTGCGCGCCTCGGCGATGATTTCCTCCGGGCTCGCCATCGGCGACAGGTCGCTGCCGTTCGCGAGCCAGTTTTCGAGCTTGCGCAGCGTTTCGGCGGTGGGGTTCCAGCCCGGCGAGTCGAGGTCGCGCAGGCTGTTGGCGTGGAGACCCGCGGCGCGCGCGAGGCCCGAGCGGGACATGGCCCCGTCGTCGACGATGGCGCGAATGCGATCGATGAGCTGTATGGACATGATCACCATGTCTCACATCATAATGTGATTGTCAATCGAGTCATCACATTGAAGGCCCGTCGCCCCGCCAAGGCGGCGGTCGCCGCCGGTTTGCGCAGCGGTGAAGGGAACGGCCGATTGCGGCCCCCGCCTTCGCGGGGGCGACGAGCATTGCGATACGGTCGGGGACCGGGCCGCCTAGAGCATGATCATCTTTGACTGAAGCGTTACAGCGTTTCCCGTGTCCCCGCGAAGGAGCATCGGGTCGGATCGTCCCCCGGACGATCCTTGACCATGCGGGGCATGGTCAACCCGATACTGACCCATCTCCTGTGGGTTCAAAATAGCACCGACCGGAGATGGGCTCCCGCCTTCGCGGGAGCACACAGCTTATTCAGTCAAAGACGATCATGCCCTAGTTGCTGGGGCCGAAGGTCGGGCCGAACTCGCGCTCCGGCGCATCGGCCTTGGCTTCTAGCAACGCCAGAATGCGTCCGCTGCGGTCGTCGCGCTTGGCATAGTCGCGCGCCGACATGCCGGCGATATGGTCGGCCTTGTCGGGATTGGCACCGCGCTTGACCAGCAGCCGGACCATCGCGACATTCCGCGCCTGTACCGCGAGGATCAGCGCGGTTTCGCCGCGCCGGTTGGTCTGATCGACGGGGGCCTTGCGGTCGAGCAGCTCTTCGGCGCCGTCGGTGAAGTTGATGAGCGCGGTGTGCATCAGGGGGGTCACCTCCTGACGATCGCCGATCGACGGATCGGCGCCCTTGGCGAGCAGGAAGCGCAGCCAGCTGATGTCGCGCCGCTTGGCGACGATGATCAGCGCGGTTTCGCCGGTGTCGGGATTGCGCGTGTTGACGAACGATGGATCGTCCTTCAGCGCCTCGGTCGCCTTGGTCCCGTCGCGGCTCTCGACCGCTTGCAGAAAGGCATAGCCGCCGCGGAACTGCGCCTGCGCGGGATGGACGAGCCCCGCGACCGCGAGCAGCATGAGGAGACAAGAGGCGAGGCGGAATTCCGCGCGTCGAAACATGATCGGGCGACCCCCTGGGGCAATTTGTCCGTCGCGCCGCGCGACGACAATGGTTGATTTTCGGCGGCTAGCCGACCAAGGCTGGCCGCATGATGAATATCGCAAATATGGGACAAAGGCTGGTCCGTGCAAGCCTGATCCTCGCTTTCGGCGCCGCGCTCGCAGGATGCAGCGGTTCGGGCGAAGGCGCGCCCGCCAAGCCGCCGCTCGAGGGCGCGCGGATCGGCGGGGCCTTCACGCTGACCGACCAGAATGGCAAGACCGTCCGCGATACGGATTTCGCCGGCCAATATCGCCTCGTCTATTTCGGCTACAGCTTCTGCCCCGACATCTGTCCGGTCGATCTGCAAAAGCTGATGCGCGGCCTGTCGCAGTTCGAAAAGGCCGACGCCGCGCGCGGGGCGAAGGTCCAGCCGCTCTTCATCACCGTCGATCCCGAACGCGACACGCCCGAAGCCTTGAAGCCCTTCGTCGCGCGCTATCACCCGCGCCTGCTCGGCCTGACCGGCACGCCCGAACAGATCGCCAGCGTCGCAAAGGCTTTTGTCGTCACCTATAACAAGGTGCCGGGCTCGGCGCCCGACCGCTATCTGATGGCGCACAGCCAGCTCGCCTTCCTGATGGATCCCGACGGAAAGCCGCTCGCGCTGCTGCCGCTCGACGACCCGTCGTCCGACATGGACGAGGGCGCGCCGGGCAAGGTCGCGGCCGAGCTGGCGAAGTGGGTGAAGTGATGGCGGCAGGGGCGACATCGCAGCGCCCCTTCTGGGAAGCGCCGCTCGCCAGCCTCGACGCCGGGCAATGGGAGGCGCTGTGCGACGGCTGCGGCAAATGCTGCCTGCACAAGCTGGAGGATGAGGATACGGGCCGCATCTATCCGACCAATGTCGCGTGCCGTCTGCTCGACCTGACGACCGCGCGCTGCAGCGATTACAAGCATCGCCGCCGCCACGTTCCCGACTGCCTGACGCTCACCAGGGCCAAGGTCGACGATCTCGAATGGCTGCCGCAAAGCTGCGCCTATCGCCTGCGCGCCGAGGGCGAACCGCTGCCCGACTGGCATTATCTCGTCTGCGGCGATCGCGACGCGGTGCATCGCGCGGGGCAGTCGATCGTCGGCTGGACGGTCGGCGAAGATGTCGCGGGGCCGCTCGAGAATCATCTTGTCGAACGCGTCATTTGATCCTTCGGCCGGCCGGCCTCACATCTGGGTGGCGGGCGAAGCCTGGCCGGTGCGCGTCGTGCGCCATGCGCAGTCGCGCCGCTACCGCCTCGTCTTCGACGGCGCGCGCGGCGAACTGCGGCTGACGGTGCCGCGCCGCGCCAGCGAGCGCGCGGCGCTGACATGGGCAGGCGAGCAGCAGGCATGGCTCACCGAACAGCTCGGCAAGGCGGTCGTACCAATCCTCGTCGGCCCCGGCGCGGCGCTGCCCTTTCGCGGCATCGAACGCCATGTCGACTGGGCGCCCGCCGCGCCGCGCGCGATCCGCCTCGATGGCGAGCGGCTGCACGTCGGCGGCCCGCTCGAAACGCTCGGACGGCGTATCGAACGCTGGCTGAAGGCCGAGGCGCTCGACCTGATGGAGCGCGAGAGCCGCGACATCGCGGCTGCCGCGGGGCTGACGGTCGGCCGCGTTGCGGTCGGCGATCCGCGCAGCCGCTGGGGCAGCTGCACCCACGACGGCGACCTTAGATACAGCTGGCGGCTGATCCTGGCGCCCGACCATGTCCGGCGCGCGACCGTCGCGCACGAGGTCGCGCATCTGCGCCACATGGACCATGGCGCGGCGTTCCACGCGCTCGTCGACGAGCTGCACGACGGCGACGTCGCGGCGGCGCGCGGCTGGCTGCGCCGCGAAGGGCGCGGACTCCACCGCTATCGCTTCACGGCCTGACCCGATCGCCCCCGCTTGAATCGTCATCCCGGCGAAGAAGAGCAGAAGGCGCATCAATCCGAGACGGCTATGCCCTACTCCAAAGGCTCCGACGGCGGGCGCTGCTGCGACGGCCGCGCTGTCGGCGGCGGCACGAGCTTCGGCACCGTGACGATCTTGGGCTGCCCGCCGTTCTGGCGCGCGCCATTCCGCGGCGCCGCGCCATCCTCGGCCGGTGCGGGCGGGCGGCGTCCGGTCTGCTCCTCGATCCATTGCTGGTCGAGCACCGGACCTTCGTCGGCTGGCGGCGGCATCGGTCCGGTCGTTTCGGGCGGGCGGCTGTCATAGGGCAGCTCGATCGGCATGCCATTCTCGTCGACGAACCCTTCTTCGCCGGGTTCGCCCATATAGGCTTCGTCCTCGTCCTCGAGCTGCCATTCGGGCAGCACGACTTCGGTGTCGAACTGCTCGACCGGACGCCGCGCGACCGCGACGCGCATATAGTCGGCGAAGGCCCTGGCAGGCGCCCGCCCGCCCTGGAGCCCGCCGACGGGTTTCGCATCGTCGCGGCCCATCCACACGCCGGTGGTGATCCCGCTCGAAAAGCCCAAAAACCAGCCGTCCTTGTTGCTCGAAGTCGTGCCGGTCTTGCCCGCGACGGGCCGCCCGATCTGCGCCGCCCGGCCGGTGCCGGTGTTCACCGCGGTCTGCAGGAGATCGGTGATCCCGGCGGCAACCCAATGATCGACGAGCGTCTGCCCGCGCTCGGCGGGGCGCTGATAGAGCAATTCGCCGCCCGCCGTCGTCACTTTGGTGATGCCATAGGGCTGCACCGACACGCCGCCCCGCGCCACGGCGGCGAAGGCGGCGGTCATGTCGATCACGCGCACCTCGGCGCTGCCGAGCACCATCGAGGGGTGGGTGTTGATGGGCGTGGTGATGCCGAAGCGGCGCGCCATGTTCGCGACCGCGGAAAATCCGATTTCGTCGCCCAGCTTCGCCGCGACGGTGTTGACCGAATAGGCGAAGGCGCTGCGCAGATCCATCGTGCCCGCGAAGCGGCCCGACGAGTTGCGGGGGCTCCAGCCGTTGATCGTCACGGGCTCGTCGACGACCGGATCATTGACCTTATACCCCGCCTCGAGCGCCGCCATATAAACGAACAATTTCCACGCCGACCCCGGCTGGCGCAGCGCCTGCGTCGCGCGGTTGTAGTTCGACGCGACATAATCGCGGCCGCCGACCATCGCGCGCACCGCGCCGTCGCGGTCGAGCGACACGAGCGCGCCCTGCACGCCCTTTGGCGTGTCGGCCTGGATCGCCGCGGTCGCCGCACGCTGCATGCCGAGGTCGATCGTGGTGTAGACATCCAAGGCTTCGCTGCCCTCGTCGATCAGCATGTCCAGTTGCGGCAGCGCCCAGTCGGTGAAATAGCGCGCGCTATTCTGTCCGGTTTCCTTCGCGAGCTGGACATTGGCGGGCTCAGCGGCGTCGGCCTGCGCCTGGGTGATGACCCCGGCATCGGCCATGACGTCGAGCACGACACCGGCGCGGCCCAAAGCGGCCTGCGCGTCGGCGGTCGGCGAATAGCGCGACGGCGCCTTGACGAGCCCGGCGATCACCGCGGCCTCGGACAGCGACATTTCGGTCGCGCTATGGCCGAAGAAGCTGTTCGACGCGGCATCGATGCCATAGCTGCCGCCGCCGAAATAGACTTTGTTGAGATAGAGTTCGAGGATCTCGTCCTTCGAGAATTTCCATTCGAGCGCGAGCGACAGCACCATCTCGCGCATCTTTCGCGCCCAGGTATAGCTGTTCGACAGGAAGATGTTGCGCGCGAGCTGCTGCGTGATCGTCGAGGCGCCCTGCATCCGGCGCCCGGAGCCGTAATTCTGCACCGCGAACACCGCGGCGCGCGCCATGCCGACGGGATCGACCCCCGGATGATAGCGAAAGCGGCGGTCCTCGACCGCGACCATCGCGTCCTGCATCACCTGCGGCGTTTCCCTGAGGGTCAGCCAGCGGCCGTAATTGGGCCCGAGCGACAGAAAGACCGTGCCGTCGGCGGCGCGGACGCGGATCGTCTGGCCCGCGGGCGATTTCTTGAGCTCCTCGAAGCTCGGCATCCGCTGCACCGCGATGCCGACCGCGACGCCGAGCGCGACGAGGGCGACGACCGCGAGGCCGAGGCCCCAGCGAAGAGCACGGCGCAACCACGTGCGCCAGCGCGGCGGACCACCACGGGGCGTGCCGCTACGCTTGCTGGACGATGACGATTGTTTCGACGAAGCTTGCTGTCTTTCGCGGCGCAAAGCCCGTATTCCTTCCCTCGCGTCGCCCCTGATGCGTCAGTAGCGAGGGCGTGTCAGCCTTCGCCGGTTGACGCCTCATCCTGCCCGCGGTCCGCGAAGTCAAGCGCCGCGCTGTTGATGCAGTAGCGCAGCCCCGTCGGTCCGGGGCCGTCGGGGAATACATGGCCGAGGTGGCCTTCGCATTTCGCGCAGCGCACTTCGGTGCGGACCATGCCGTGGCTCGCGTCGCGATGTTCGCTCACCGCGCCGCCCGCGGCGGGTGCGGTATAGCTCGGCCAGCCCGATCCGCTGTTGTATTTGGTGCGGCTGTCGAACAGCGGTGCGCCGCATCCGGCGCAGTGATAGACGCCATCGCCCTTATGGTCGGTATATTTGCCCGTGAACGCACGTTCGGTGCCGCCTTCGCGCAGCACATGATGCGCCATCGGGTCGAGCGTCTTTTCGGTTTTCGGGTCGGTCATGGAGAATCTCCTTCGGATAGGCCGTATCCGGCCATCGCCATAGCCCATAATATCGGTGCCGCGCCGCCCGGCCGCAAGGGGCCAGAAGGGTGGCACGGTCAGCGCGGGTCGATGCGCGTCATCTGCGAGGTCATTCGCACCAGCGCGGGAAAAAGTGACGCCGCACGCGTTATAATCCCCGCCGTGCGCCGGTTTTCGCCGAGGCGCCAGACAAGGTTCGCGAGCGCGAACGGGCGCGCCATCGCGACGGCGAGGCGGTGCTGGAACGCCGGCGCGGCATTGCCGCCGCCGTGACGCCACGCCGCCACCGCGGCGTCGGCGCTGGCGAGGGCGAGCCCCATTCCCTCACCCGCGAGGCTGGGGATCACCCCCGCCTGATCGCCGAGCCGGAACAAGCCGGGCGCGGTCCCGGCGGTTCGCCAGCCATAGGGGACGTGGCCGATCGCATCGATGCTCCGCGACCAGTCGGCATGCGCCAGCCGCTCGCCGAGGCGCGGCAGCGCGCCGCCCAGCATATGGAGCAAGGCGGCAGGTTCGCCGCCCGCCTCGTCGAGTCGCGATTTCTGCACCGCGAGGCACAGATTGCCGCTGCCGTCCTCCTGCCGCACCAGTCCGGCATAGCCGCGATCGAACAGGTGCAGCTCGACCGCATCGCCGACCAGCCGCTCGAACGCGGGATGCGCGGGCAAGCGCAGCCGTAACCCCATGACGGGATCGCCGCGCTGCCAGCGGGCGGGTTCGCGCGAGAAACCGCGAAAGCCATGCTTGCCGGTCGCGAGGAAGAGCGAGGACGCCGCCAGCGTCGCGCCATCCCGCGTCTGCACGCCGCCGTCGTCGATCGCCGTCGCATGGACGCCGCGTTCGAGCCCCACGCCCGCGGCGACCGCAGCCGCCTGCAACAAACTGTCGAGTCGGTGGCGCGACACCCCCATGGCTTCGCCCGGCAACAGTGTTTCGCTTCGCCCCTCGCCCGCGAACAGGCGCACGCGGCGGACCGCCTGCCCGCCGAGCGCCGCCCGGTCGATCCCGAGCGCGTCGAGCCGCGCCAGCGTCCGCCAGCTCAGGAACCCACCGCATAGCGCGTCGCCCGTTTCGCGCGCGCGTTCGAGCAACAGTGCTCGGGCGCCGCCGCGTGCCAGCCCGATCGCCGCCGCCGACCCGGCAGGCCCGGCGCCGACGATAATCGCGTCACTCACCGGATGCGCTCGACGCAGAGGCGCCAGGGGAAGCTGCGGAAGATCCGGCATTCTTCTGCCACGCCGGGCAGCGCCTCCGCTAGCATCGCCGTCCACTCGACGCGGCGAAAACTGCGCCCGACCGACAATTGCCCGTCGCGCCGCACGATCGGATCGACCAACGTCAGTGCCGCGAGCAAGGGATAGAAGGCAAAGGGCAGGCGCCGGCGATGCAGGTCGTTGACCAGCCAGCCGCGCGCCGCCTCGCCTTCCATGAAGCGCAGAAATTCGCTGCGCTCGGCGGGCGTCATATGGTGGCTGACGAGGCTCGACAGGATGATGTCCCACCCCTGCCCCGCCAGATCGCGATAATCGCCGGTGACGAGCCGCACCCGATCGCCGAGCCGCGCGCGCGCGACCGCCTCGCTCTTCGGGTTGAGATCGACTCCCGCGAGATCGAGCGCGACGCGCCGGCGCCCACCCCAGCGCGCGATCCGCGCGAGCATGTCGCCCGCGCCGAAGCCGACGTCGAGGATGCGCCACGGTCGCGCTCCCGTGCCGCGCGCGCGCACCCGTTCCAGAAACCCCAGCGTCGGCCGGGACGCCAGCGTCAGCGCGTTAATCCGCGACAAATCGGCGAGCACGCGCGCATAACGCTCGGGGGACAGCGCCGCCGCGTCCATTTCCTCTTCGCGCGCGATCGGCACCCGGAGGCTGGCAAAGGGATTCATGCCCGGAACCGGATCGCCTCGGCGGCGAGGCCGGGGCCGAAGGCGATCGCGATGCCCTCCCCCGTCGCGCCCCGCGCCATCATGTCAGCGAGCACGAATAATATCGTCGCCGACGACATATTGCCGAACCGCGCGAGCACCGCCCGGCTGTCGGCAAGCGCCTCGGGCGCGACCGCCAGCGCATGTTCGACCGCATCGAGCACCGAGCGGCCCCCGGCATGGACCGCGAGCAGCGGCGGCGGCGCACCGGCATCGCCGAACAATTCGCGCTGGACGTCCGGACGCGCGAGCGTTTCGCGCAGCCGTCCCGGCACCTCTCCCGACAGCGTCATCTCGAACCCCCGGTCGCCGATGTCCCAGCGGATCAGCTCTTCGCTATCGCCGAGCGCGAGGCTGCGACCTTCGCCGAGTTCGAGGCCGCCCGCCGCCGCCGAGACGATCCCCGCGGCGGCGCCGTCGCTGAACTGAAGCATCGCAAGCAGCGGCTCGGGCGCGTCGGCGAGGCTGAGGTGGAGCGTCGACAGCTCGACGCTCACGACCAGCACCACCGCGCCCGGCTCCGACCGCACGATATGCCGCGCGGTGCGCAGCGCGGTGACCCCGGCGTAGCAGCCCATGAAGCCGATCAGCACGCGCTCGACCGTCGCGGTGAGGCCCAGCCGCCGCGCGAGGATCTGGTCGATGCCGGGCGCGACGAAGCCAGTGCAGCTCGCGACGACCAGATGCGTGACCCGCGCCGGATCGAGCGCGTCGTCCAATGCCGCGATCGCCTGCATCGCGAGCTCCGGCGCATGATCGGCATAGGCCGCCATGCGGACCGATGTCGGCGGCAATCCGGGAACGTCGTAGAAGCCGCCCGCCGCGACCGGCGACCCGCCGGCCGGGGTGGGCGGCAGCACCGACCAGCGATGGTCGATCCCCGATCGCGCCGCCATCCGCGTAAAGAGCGCGCGCATGCGCTCGTCGCTGAGCCGCGCCGCCGCCCAGTCGATGAAGGCCCGATGGATGTCGTGCCCCGGCACCGCGGTGGCGAGGGCGTTCAGCCGGGGAGGCGGAGGCGTGGTCATCGCGCAGGTGTGGCCGAAAAGCGGAGGGCAGACCAGCGATTAGCGCCCGGTCCACTTTACCGCGGATTAACCACGGCCGGGCTTTTCCTCGGCCTCGCCCTGGCCCTTGGCGGCGCGCCCGTCGCGGCAGCCCCGTGCATGCTCTGCGCGCAAGACAAGTCCGGCGGCGGCGCGACTCGCGAGGCCGAAACACCGCTGCGCGTCGAGGTTGAAACCCGGCTCGATATGGGCCGCATCGCCGTCGGCGCGATGGGCGGCGAGGTCGAGCTCGATCCGGTGTCGGGCGCGCGCCGCGTGCGCGGCGATGTCGTCGATCTGGGCGGCTTCGCGCTGACCGGCGTCGTGACCGTGCGCGGCGAACCCGGCGCCGAGGTGCGCGTGATCCTGCCCGCGAGCGTCGACCTCGAAGGCGGCCATGGCCGCACCGCGCGCGTCGCGGGCCTCGTCACCGACCTGTCGGCAGCACCGCGCCTTGGCGCCGACGGCCGGTTGCAATTTCGTTTCGGCGGCCGGCTGCAGGTCGCGGCGCTCGACGACGGTGACTATCGCGGGCGGATTCCGGTGACGGTGGAGTATCAATAGGGTGAAGGCCGGCTTTGGGGTGGGGGAGCTGCCATAGCTCTCCTCCACTTCCGTCATCCCGGGCTTGACCCGGGATCCCACTTTTTGGGGCATCGACCGGTCTTCGGCATCAAGCGGGACCCCGGATCAAGTCCGGGGTGACGAATAAAGAGACGGCAGCAATCCGTCGGCAGCGGATGTTCCCTTGTTCCGTTCGTGTCGAGCCCTTCGACTGCCTTGGCAGGCGCTCAGGATAAACTTCGACCTTTGGTTGAAGTCGAGACACCCATCGATGTAGCGCCTGGCCCGAGGGGCATCTCGACGTCGCTCGATGCGAACGGATATTTTAAAGCGCAATGTCCGCTTCCGGTCGAAACCGGACCTTCAACCCCGCGGACCGAACAGCGCGGTACCGACGCGCACATGCGTCGCGCCCAGCATCACGGCCGTTTCATAATCGCCGCTCATCCCCATCGAGCGCAGCGGCAGGCCATGGCGTTCGGCGAGTTCGTCGAGCAGTGCGAAAAAGGGTGCGGGCTCGATGTCAGCTGGGGGGATCGCCATCAGGCCGTCGATCGTGAGACCGGCTTCCTTCGCTTCGGTCAGCAGCGCGGGCAGGCCGGCGACTGCGCAGCCGCCCTTTTGTTCCTCGTCGCCAATATTGACCTGCACGAACAGCTGCGGCTGCCGGCCCGCCTTGGCGCACGCCTTGGCGAGCGCCTGCACCAGCGACGGGCGGTCGACCGAGTGGATCGCGTCGAACAGCGCCACCGCTTCCTCGGCCTTGTTCGATTGCAGCTGGCCGATCAGGTGCAGCATGATGCCGGGCGTTTCGGCGCGCAATTCGGGCCATTTGGCGGCGGCTTCCTGCACGCGGTTCTCGCCGAAATGGCGCTGGCCCGCCGCGATCAGCGGGCGGATCGCCGGCGCGTCGTGCGTCTTCGACACCGCGATCAGGCAGATGTCCCCGGCGCGCCGCTGCGCGCGCTGCGCCGCATCGGCGATATGTCCCTGCACTTCGGCCAGCCGCTCTGCTGCTTCGCTCATCGTCCCGCTTTCATCCCGCGCGTTGCGCGCGCTCGCGACGCGCCTATAGGAAGCGCGATGCGCCCGCGCCACCCCCTGCCGGAACTCTGGCTGTTCAGCGACGAACGGGCGCGGACCGGCCTTGTCGAACTCGCCGCGCTGCTGCCGCCCGACAGCGGCATCATTTTCCGGCACGACGGGCTGGCGCCCGGGGCCCGCTGGCGCCTGCTCCGGCGGCTGATGCGCATCGCGCGGGCGCGGGGACTCGTCGTCCTGCTTGCGGGATCACCCGATACGGCGCGGCGCTGGGGCGCCGACGGCGTCCACCTCCGCCAGCGCGACGCCGATCGGACGAAGCAGGCGCACCGGCTCGGGCTGCTGGTAACGATGCCGGTCCATGATGCACCCGAGGCCCGCCGCGCGCGCCAGTCCGGAGCCGACGCCGTCTTCGTCTCGCCGCTTTATCCGACGCGCTCGCATCCCGGCGCGCCCGCGCTCGGCCCGGCGGCCTGGCTGCGGCTGGCGCGCCTCGCCCCAGCGGCGCCGATCGCGCTGGGCGGGATGACCGGCGCGCGCGCGCGCCGGATGAAGCGCGCGAGCCAAATCGCGCACGGCTGGGCGGCGATCGATGCGTGGGATGAAAAGGCGGCGAAGCGCCGGGCGCGTCAGAAGCGGAACGCGGTTCCGATATAGACCGCCTGGCTGTCGCGGCGCGAATCGGTGAGCGGTTCGACGCGGTCGTCGCTCTTGTACCGGACGCCCGCGGTGACATCGATATTCTTGGTCAGGCGATAGCTGCTGACGACATCGACGGCGGACGCCTCGCCGGGAGCGGTGACGCGATCGGTTGCCCCGCTCGGGTCGCTTGGGCGGTTCACCATACGCGTGGCGAAGCGTGACTTTTTATCGTCCTGTTCGGGCGCCCTGGCGACCGGCAGGTTACGAAGATCGGTGCCGCGCGGCAGCGACGGCGTGACGAATTTTTCGAAGCCGACCGACGCGCCGAGATTATATTTGACCGGCGCGATCGCCACCGGCGCGGTGCGCCCCGCCGCCAGCGCCGAGGTGCGCGCGGCGCTCGACGCGTCGTCGCGGGCGCGAATCACGACGGTGATCGCGCGGTTCTGACGCGCCCGGTCGGTCAGGGCGGGCGTGAAGCTGAAGTTGCCGCGCTGTTCGGCCGACATCTTGTTATAGCGCGCGATCAGCCTTTCGTCGCCCGACGCCGGGGTAAACTGGCCCAGCAGGGTTTCCGAAAGCGCCGTGTCGCGAATGCGGTCGGCGTTCGACATCGCGGCGAGGGCCGGCGGCAGCGCAAGCGAAGCCACCGCCAAAGCGGTGAGACCTGCTTTCCAAAAATGTCGCGATGTTCGCGCCATTGCTCTGCGACTCCAACCCCAATCGACTCGTCAAATAGGACCGCCAGCCCGAGAATGCCAGTGAATCCCGCCAAATTATTGCAACGATTCCGCTTTTTGCCGATATTGTTGCGGGATCGTCACAGTGCGCATCGAATCTGACCAGAATCTGAATGGCGGCGCGGCCGGAATTGCCGCGCTTGCAGGGTGGCGGCAAGGGCGATAGAGACGCTGGCAATTCCGTTATGCGCGGCCGATTTTCTGACATTCGGGCGAGCTCAAAAAGATAAGGTGTTATCGGCATGTCCCAGCTTTCCGTCCTTGCCACGATCGGTCGGCGTCCGGCCACGCTCGCGCTGCTCGGACTTGCGGCGCTCGGCCTTTCGGCGTGTGCGGGCAAGGACCGGCCGCGCGCCGATCTCGCCGCCAGCCAGGTGACGACGATCGGGGTGAACAGCTATTTGTGGCGCGCCTCGCTCGATGCGCTGTCGTTCATGCCACTGCTCCAGGCCGACAGCTCGGGCGGCGTCGTGATCACCGACTGGTATGCGAACCCGTCGAACCCGGGCGAGCGGATGAAAGTCACCGTGTCGATCCTCGACCAGGACCTGCGCGCCGACGCGCTGCGCGTCGCGGCGTCGCGGCAGGTGTCGCAGGGCGGCGCCTGGGTCGATGCGCCGGTGCAGGCGGCCACCGTCCAGAAGCTCGAGGAAATCATCCTCACCCGCGCCCGCGACCTGCGCCGCTCGGCGATCCGCGACTAGATTCTATTCCGTCATCCCGGCGAAGGCCGGGTTCTCGACCTCGGTGTCACGATCCACGGGCGAGATCCCGGCCTTCGCCGGGATGACGATCATGTAAGACAGACTAACGGGGTAACCGACGAATGACCCGCGAAACGCGCTTTGGCGCCCTCGCCGCCGACGCCCGCTGGCAAAAGGCGTGGGAGGCGGCGAACAGCTTTGCCACGACCGATACGGCGGAAAAGCCGAAAGCCTATATCCTCGAGATGTTCCCCTATCCCTCGGGGCGCATCCATATGGGGCACGTCCGCAACTATGCGATGGGCGACGTGCTCGCGCGGTTCAAAAGGATGACCGGGCACGACGTGCTGCATCCGATGGGCTGGGACGCGTTCGGCATGCCCGCCGAAAATGCCGCGATGGAAAAGGGCGTCCACCCCGGCGGCTGGACCCGCGACAATATCGCCGCGATGCGTGCGCAGCTGAAGCGTCTCGGCCTCGCAATCGACTGGAGCCGCGAACTCGCGACGTGCGAACCCGATTATTACGGGCAGGAACAGGCGCTGTTCCTCGACCTGTTCGCCGCCGGGCTCGTCACGCGCAAGGAAAGCTACGTCAACTGGGACCCCGTCGACATGACCGTGCTCGCGAACGAGCAGGTGATCGACGGTCGCGGCTGGCGCTCGGGCGCGCTGGTCGAAAAACGCGAAATTCCCGGCTATTACCTGCGCATCACCGATTACGCCGACGAGCTCCTCGACCAGGTCCGCTCGGGCCTGCCCGGCTGGCCGGAGCGCGTGCGCGTCATGCAGGAAAACTGGATCGGCAAGTCGCAGGGGCTCGAATTCAGCTTCAAGCTCGCCGGTGGCGCGCCGGGCTTCGACGTGTTCACGACGCGCCCCGACACGCTGTTCGGCGCGAGCTTTGCGGCGATCTCGCCCGATCATCCGCTCGCCGAACGCCTTGCGAAGGATTCGCCCGAACTCGCCGCGTTCATCGAGGAGTGCCGCCGGCAGGGCACCGCCGCCGAACAGCTCGACACCGCCGAGAAGCTCGGCTTCGACACCGGTATCGCCGTCGAGCATCCGCTCGATCCCGACTGGCACCTGCCCGTCTGGGTCGTCAATTATGTGCTGATGGATTATGGTACCGGCGCGATTTTCGGCTGTCCGGCGCACGACCAGCGCGACCTCGACTTCGCGCATAAATATGAGCTGCCCGTCCACCGCGTGATCGCCGAAGGCGACGAGGTCGCACAGCATTTCACCGGCACCGAGGCTTATACCGGACCCGGCAAGCTGGTGAACAGCCATTTCCTCGACGGGATGACGATCGACGAGGCCAAAGCCGCGGTCATCGCGCGCGCCGAGCATGAGGGCTGGGGCAAGGGCACGACCGTGTGGCGCCTGCGCGACTGGGGCGTGTCGCGCCAGCGTTATTGGGGCACGCCGATCCCCTTCATCCATTGCCCGGCCTGCGGCATGGTGCCGGTGCCGAAGAGCCAGCTTCCCGTCATACTGCCCGAGGACGCCGATTTCTCGGTCCCCGGCAATCCGCTCGACCGCCATCCGACGTGGAAGCATGTCGCATGCCCAAGCTGTGGCGGCGAGGCGGTGCGCGAGACCGACACGCTCGACACTTTCGTCGATTCGAGCTGGTATTTCCTGCGCTTCGCGTCGGCGCCCGGGGACAAGCCCTTCGATCCCGAGGTGATCCGCCGCTGGCTGCCCGTCGATCAATATATCGGCGGCATCGAGCATGCGATCCTCCACCTGCTCTATGCGCGCTTCTGGACGCGCGCGCTGAACAAGCTGGGGATGATCGACATCAAGGAGCCTTTCGCGAGCCTCTTCACGCAGGGCATGGTGACGCACGAGACCTACAGCCGCGCGCAGGGCGAAGGCCTGCCGCCGCTCTTCTTCACGCCCGATGAAATTACCCGCACCGCCGACGGCGCGACGCTCGAAGCCGATGGCGCGCCGGTCGACGTCGGCCGCGTGATCAAGATGTCGAAGTCGAAGAAGAATGTCGTCGATCCCGACGCCATCCTCGACCAATATGGCGCCGACGCCGCGCGCTGGTTCATGCTCTCCGACAGCCCGCCCGAGCGCGACCTGCCGTGGAGCGAGGCGGGCATCGAAGGCGCGTGGCGCTTCGTCCAGCGCCTGTGGCGGATCTTCGGCGACACCGAAAATGCCGGCAACGGCAGCGAAGACAAGGGGCTGGCGCGCAAACTGCATCAGGCGATCGCCGGGGTCGCGACCGATATCGAATCGCTCGGCTTCAACAAGGCGGTCGCGAAGATCCACGCGCTCGCGAACGAGATCGAAAAGGCAAAGCCCTCGGCGACGCGCGCCGAGGCGTGCCGCACGCTGATCCTGCTCGTCGCGCCGATGATGCCGCATCTTGCCGAAGAGGCGTGGGCGGCGCTGCCGGAAGGCCAGCGCACCACGCCGATGATCGCCGACGCGGCGTGGCCCGCCGCCGATCCGGCACTGCTCGTCGATGACGAGGTGACAATTGCGATCCAGATGGCGGGTAAGCTGCGCGATACGATGACGATCGCCAAGGGCCTCGACAAAGAAGCCACCGAAGCGGCAGCACTCGCGCGCCCGCGCATCGTCGAACTGCTCGCAGGCGCGACGCCGAAGAAGGTGATTGTGGTACCCGACCGGCTCGTGAACATCGTCCCCTGACAGAATGGCAGGAACGAAATCTTCCATCTTCCGTTCGCATCGAGCGAAGTCGAGATGCCCATCGTCCGTGCCTCGCTTCACGGTGTCTCGACTCCGCTCGACACGAACGGGGATACGGGGCATGGTTGATTGAAATGCGCAGCCTTCTCGTCTCCTCGCTCGTCGCCCTTTCGCTGACCCTCGGCGGGTGCGGTCTGCGTCCGCTCTACGCGAACGGCAGCAAGGGGGCGGTGGCGCAGGTGCTTGCCGACGTCGATGTCGCGCCGATCGAGGGGCATGAAGGCTGGCTCGTCCGCAATGCGCTGCGCGACCGGCTGCAGGCGACGCAGGGCGGCGAGGGTGCGGGCAAGCGCCTCCGCCTCGACGTCCGGCTCGAGGACTCGATCACCGGCTTCGGCGTCCGCGCCGACGATACGGTGACGCGCGAACGCCGCACGCTGCGCGCGCGCTACCAGCTCGTCGATTCGGCATCGGGCGCGGTGCTGCTCGACGCGACCGCCGCGCAGGACGCGGGGATCGACGTCGTCGGCAGCGAATATGCGACGATCGCCGCCGAATCGACCGCGCTCGAACGGCTCGCCTCGGGCGTCGCCGACCAGATCGTCGCGCGGCTCGCGGTCTATGCGAATCGCGGCGGCGGCCAGCCGGGGGCGGTGCTTGCCTCCCCCGTATCCGCGCCCGCTGTGCCCGCGCCCGCCGGGCAATGAAGAGCGTCAAGCCCGCCGACCTCGAACGCCAGACGCGCCTCGATCCCGCGGTCCGCTTCACCCTCCTCACCGGCCCCGACGAAGCGACGATGGAAGCCGTCGCCGGCCGTCTGATCGGCCTTGCCGGCAAGGATGCCGAGCGGCTCGACCTGACGGGATCGCAGCTGTCGCAAGACCCGTCGCTGCTCGCCGCCGAAGCCGCGTCGATGTCGCTCTTTTCGCCGAGCCGGATCATCAAGCTCGAACTGTCGGGCAGCGGCGACGACAGCCTCGCCGCGGTCGAAGCATTGCTCACCGCCGAAACCGCGATCAACCCGGTCGTCGCGACCGGCGCCTCGGTCACCGCCAAGTCGAAGCTCGTCAAGCTGGTCGAAGCGTCGGACCATGCCGTCGCCGCGATCTGTTACCAGCCCGACCGGCGCGCGCTCGTCGGCATCGCGATGGCGGCGGCGCAGGAGCAGGGGCTGCGCATCGCCAACAGCGAGGCGCAATTGCTCGTCGACCTCGTTTCGGGCGACCAGGCGCTGATGCGCCGCGAGATCGAGAAGATCGCGCTCTATCTCGACGCCGGGCCCGATCGTCAGCGGCAGGTTACGCCCGCCGACATCGCCGCGCTGGGCGCCGCGACGCACGAGGAGGATGTCAGCGAGTGCATCAATGTCGCGCTCGGCGGCAAGGTGCGCGACCTGCCCGAGATGCTGACCAAGGCGGCGGCGGTCGGCGTCGCCGAGATCCGCATCATCCGCGCGCTCGCAATCCGCGCACTCGCGCTCGCCCGCCTGCGCGCCGAAGTCGACGGCGGCGCGCATCCGGCGACCGTCGTCTCGGCGCGATCGAGCGGCATTTTCTGGAAGGAACGCGACGCGGTGACCGCGCAGCTGCATATCTGGGATTCGGTGCGCATCGCGCGGCTGATGACCCGGCTGCTCGACTGCGAGCGCGCGCTCAAGGCGTCGGGCACCGCGGGCGCGGTGCTGTTCCGCAAGCTGATGACCGATATCGCCCATCAGGCCGCACGAGCACGCTAGCGAGAGGCCGCTGTCGGCCGCAAACAGACATAGCTGAAAAGCAAGCCCCTCCCCTTCAGGGGAGGGGTTGGGGTGGGGGCCATCAGCCTTGCGCAAGGCCGATGGCCCCCACCCGCTGCGACTAAGCCAGCAAGCTGGCAAGTCTCGCTGCCCTCCCCTGAAGGGGAGGGCCTGATTTGGATCAACGTCCACTTCCCACCCCAAAACCGACATCTCCCGCCCTCAAAACGAAGAGGCGGCGCGGAGCTCGCGCGCCGCGCCGCCTCGACAATGGTTCCAGTGGGAAACCATCGCCCCCCGCCCGTACCGAATAGCCGTGGGTCGCAGAAAGCCGACGGCCGGAACGAAGCTCGGAAAATCAATCGTCTGTTTCAGGTCCCCGCCAAGCCCCATCCTCTGGCGTCACGTTCGATTCCCCTCGCACGCTCCCGTTCGGAGCAGGCAACGCAACTATGGGGCAGCGGCAGCCCATAAAATTGTAAGAACCCGACAGCAGGTCCCCTCGTAACATTGTTTTTCACGCGTTTTACGGATTAAAATGGAACAGCATGCCGCACCGCGACGCATCTTCCGTCCCATCCGCCAGCCGTGTCGCGACGCGCTTCTTCCCCTTGTCGGAACCGCTTCGCCCCTATCTCAGCACCATCTATCTGACCGAGGTCGCCGTGCCCGACGGTTCGCGGGTCGAGGATTATCTGCATCCCGAATGGGCGAACCTGCGCTTTGTCGACGGCGACCCGCCGCGCGCGGCGATCGGCGGCGGTTCGACCGTGGAAGCGTCGCGCTTCATCGCCACCGGACCGACGAGCCGGGCAAGCTATTTCGCGGCGGGCAATATGCGGACCTGGGGTATCGGCGTGCTTCCGATGGGGTGGGCAAAATTCATCCCGCTGCCCGCCGGCGAACTCGCCGACCGGTTCTGCGACGGCGGAGCGCATCCCGCCTTCGCCCGCTTCGCGCCACTCGCCGGGCAGTTGCGACAGACCGACGACGCCGATGCCGCGGCGGCGCTGATCGACGCCCATTTCCGCGCGCTGCTCGCCGATGCGCCGCCCGACGACCCCGCCATCCTCGCCGCGCACCGCGCGCTCGTCGACGATGACCTGTCGAGCGTCGCCGATCTTTCGGCGAAGCTCGGCCTTTCCGAACGCTCGATCGAGCGATTGAGCCACCGCGCCTTCGGCTTTTCGCCCAAGCTGCTGCTGCGCCGTCAACGCTTTCTGCGCAGCCTCGCGCGCTTCATGCTCGATCCGTCGATGGCGTGGATCGATACGATGGACCATCATTATTACGATCAGGCGCAATTCACCCGCGACTTCCGGCGTTTCATGGGGATGAGCCCGCGCGACTATGCTGCGCGGCCCAAGCCGATATTGGGCGCCGCCGCCTTCGCCCGTACCGCCGCCGCCGGCGCGCCGGTGCAAGGCCTGCACAAACCGACAGGATAGACCGTTCCGCCAACAGGCTTGACCCGCGCGGCGCCTTCGGTGCAAGCGGCGGACGACGGACGCGCGGGCAGCCGCCTATCCACCAATTTGAGAAAGCATGATACCGGCAGCGGCAGCGCCGCCGGAACAGGACGAATGACGATGAGCGATATCGAAGCCATCCAGACCCAGCTTTTGGGCGACATCGAAGCCGCGGCCGATGCGGGTGCGGTCGAGGCGCTGCGCGTCGCCGCGCTCGGCAAGGCGGGCAGCATCACCGCGCTGCTCAAGACGCTCGGCGGGATGACCCCCGAGGAACGGCAGGCGCAGGGCCCCGCGATCCACGCGCTGCGCGAGAGCGTCACCGCCGCCCTCGCGGCACGCAAGGCGGTGCTCGACGCGGCGGCGCTCGACGTGAAGCTCGCCGCCGAAGCGATCGACATGACGCTTCCCGCCGAGGCGAGCCCGCGCGGCAGCGTCCATCCGGTCAGCCAGGTGATGGACGAACTCGCCGAAATCTTCGCCGACATGGGCTTCGCGGTCGCGACGGGCCCCGAGATCGAGGACGACTGGCGCAACTTCACCGCGCTCAATATCCCCGAAACGCACCCCGCGCGCGCGATGCACGACACCTTCTATTTCCCGGACACGGACGCGGAAGGTCGCGCGATGCTGCTGCGCACCCACACCTCGCCGGTGCAGATCCGCACGATGATGAGCGAGGAACCGCCGATCCGCATCATCGCGCCCGGCCGCGTCTATCGCAGCGACAGCGACGCGACGCATACGCCGATGTTCCACCAGGTCGAAGGCCTCGTCATCGACCGCGGCATCCATATGGGGCACCTCAAATGGACGCTCGAGACCTTCCTCAAGGCCTATTTCGAGCGCGACGACATCGTGCTGCGCCTGCGCCCCAGCTATTTCCCCTTCACCGAACCGTCCGCGGAGGTCGATGTCGGTTATAAACAGGAAAAGGGCCGCCGCATCGTCGGCGGCAACGGCGACGACGAAGGCCATGCGTGGATGGAGCTGCTCGGCAGCGGCATGGTCAATCGCCGCGTCATCGCCAATTGCGGGCTCGACCCCGACGAATGGCAGGGCTTTGCCTTCGGCGCCGGCGTCGACCGGCTCGCGATGCTCAAATATGGCATGGACGATTTGCGCGCCTTCTTCGACGGCGACCTCAGGTGGCTGTCGCATTACGGGTTCGGCGCGCTGTCGGTGCCCACGCTGAGCGGGGGAGTTTCGGCATGAGGATCACCCTTGATTGGCTGCACGAGCATCTGGATGGCGACTATTCGGTCGCCGACGTCGTTGCGACGCTGAACCGCATCGGCCATGAGGTCGAAGGCGTCGAGAATCCGGCCGAGAAGCTCGCGGGCTTCCGCATCGCCAAAGTGCTCACCGCCGAAAAACATCCACAGGCCGACAAGCTGCAGGTGCTGACTGTCGATACCGGCGACGGTAGCGCGCCGCTCACCATCGTCTGCGGCGCGCCCAATGCGCGCGCGGGCCTGATCGGCGTGCTCGGCCTGCCCGGCGCGGTAGTCCCCGCGAACGGCATGGAGCTGAAGGTCGCGGCGGTGCGCGGGGTCGAATCGAACGGCATGATGTGCTCGACGCGCGAACTCGAGCTCGGCGACGATCATGACGGGATCATCGAGCTGCCCGCCGACGCGCCGGTCGGCACGCCCTTTGCCGACTATAGCGGAGCGAACGATCCGGTGATCGACATTTCGATCACCCCGAACCGGCAGGATTGCATGGGCGTGCGCGGGATCGCGCGCGATCTCGCCGCCGCCGGACTCGGCACGCTGAAGCCGCTCGACGTCCCGACGATCACCGGCGAAGGGGCGCCCGCGACCGAAATCGCTACCCTCGACCCCGAAGCCTGCCCCGCCTTTTTCGGCCGCACGATCAGCGGCGTCACCAACGGCCAGGCCCCCGAGTGGATGCGCCGCCGGCTGGAAGCGGTCGGCCAGCGGTCGATCTCGGCGCTCGTCGACATCAGCAATTATGTGATGTTCGACCTCGGCCGCCCGAGCCACATCTACGACCGCGCCAAATTGCATGGCGCGCTCGTCGCGCGCCGCGCAAAGCAGGGCGAGACCGTCACCGCGCTCAACGGCAAGGAATACACGCTCACCGACACGATGACGGTGATCGCCGACGAGCGCGAGGTTCACGACATCGCGGGCATCATGGGCGGCGAACATTCGGGCTGCAGCGAAACGACGACCGACGTGCTGATCGAGGTCGCCTATTTCACCCCCGAACGCATCGCGCTCACGGGCCAAGCGCTCGGCCTGTCGAGCGACGCGCGCAGCCGTTTCGAGCGCGGGGTCGATCCGGCGTTCCTCGACGATGCGACCGCGATCGTTACCGCGCATATCCTGAACATCTGCGGCGGCAATCCGTCGGCGGTCACGCGTGCGGGCACCCCGCCCGCCGAAGTGAAGGTGATCGATTACGACCCCGCGCTGTCGGCGACGCTCGGCGGCATCGCGATCGCGCCCGAGCGGCAGAAGGAGATTCTCGCCGCGCTCGGCTTCGGCGTGCTCGAACAGGGCGGCCGCTGGCAGGTGTCGGTGCCGAGCTGGCGCCGCGACATGGACGGCGCGCCCGACGTCGTCGAGGAAGTCACGCGCATCACGGGGTTCGACGCGATCGCGTCGGTGCCGCTGCCGCGCGCGGACGGGGTGGCGAAGCCGACCGCAACGCCCGAACAGACGATCGAGCGCCGCCTGCGCCGCGCCGCGGCCGCCGCGGGCTTCGACGAAGCGGTGACCTGGTCGTTCATCAGCGAGGCCGAGGCCGCGCCCTTCGGCGGCGGCACGTGGAGCCTCGCCAACCCGATCAGCGAAGATCTGAAAGTGATGCGCCCGTCGCTGCTCCCCGGCCTGCTCGCCGCGGCGCAGCGCAACCAGAATCGCGGCGCGGAGAGCCTCCGCCTGTTCGAGATCGGCCGCCGTTACCTTTCCGACGCCGAGCATCCGACGCTGGCGCTGCTGATGGCGGGCGACAAAAGCGCGCGCAGCTGGCAGGCAGGCAAGGCCGCGCCCTTCGATGCGTTCGACGCCAAGGCGGCGGCGCTGGCGCTGCTCGACGCCGCCGGCGCGCCCGCCGACCGGCTGCAGGTGATGGAAGCTGTCACGACCGGCAACATCTGGCATCCCGGCCAGTCGGCGACCTTGCGGCTCGGCCCCAAGGCGGTGCTCGCCGAATTCGGCGCGCTCCACCCCGCGCTGACCCGCGCCTTCGACGTCGACGGCCCGGTGATGGCGGTGCAGATCTTCCTCGATGCGGTCCCGGCGAAGCGCGCGAGCGGTCCGGCGCGCGCCGCCTTCGCGCCCCCGGCATTGCAATCGGTGCGCCGCGACTTCGCCTTCCTCGCACCCACGGGGCTGGCCGCCGCCGAGCTGGTGCGCGCGATCCGCGGCGCCGACAAGGCGGCGATCGTCGATGCGCGGCTGTTCGACCGCTTCGCCGGCCAGGGCGTGCCCGAGGGCCAGGTGAGCCTGGCCGTCGAGGTCGAACTGCAACCGCAAGAGAAGAGCTTCACCGATGCCGAGTTGAAGGCGATCGCCGACAAGGTGGTGGCCGCTGCCGCGAAGGCCGGAGCGGCGCTGCGGGGATAGATTCGGGTCGACGGGACAAAGGGAGAGTTTGATATGGACACCCGCCACCTCGTCGATCGCGAGATCGCGCCGATCATCGACCTGTTCCCGCGGGTCGACCTCGACGCGGCGCCGATCGCGCAGATTCGCGCGAAGGCGGCCGAAACCTATGCGATCCTGCCGCCGACGGTGATCGCGCCCGAAAAATTGTTCGTGCCGTCGATCCACGGCGGCCCCGACATCATGGTCTTCCTGTATCGCCCCGCCATAACGCGCGCGGGGAGTGGCGCGATCCTGCATATTCACGGCGGCGGCATGGTGCTGGGATCGGTCGAGCAGATGCAGGCGGGCCCCGCCGCGCTGGCGGCAGCCGCGGGCGTGCCGGTCGTATCGGTCGAATATCGCCTCGCACCCGAACATCCTTTTCCCGCGCCGCAGGAAGATTGCCATTCGGCGCTGAGCTGGCTCGCCGGGCAGGCCGATGCGCTCGGTTTCGACGCGAAGCGGATCGTCGTCGCGGGCGAGAGCGCGGGCGGCGGGCTCGCCGCCGCGCTCGCGATCATGGCGCGCGACCTCGGCGGACCCGGACTTGCGGGCCAGTTGCTGACCTATCCGATGCTCGATCACCGGACGGGCGGCGACGCCTGCCCCTATAAGAATCCGATGACCGGCGAATTCATCTGGACGCGCGCGAGCAACCGCTTCGGCTGGCGCGCGCTGCAGGGCGATTACCAGGCCGACGACGAACGATGCGGCTGGTTTTCGCCGAGCCTCGCCGGCGATCTGACGGGCCTGCCTCCTGCCTATATCGCGACGGGCAGCCTCGATCTCTTCTTCGACGAAAATCTCGACTATGCGCGGCGGCTCGTCGCGGCGGGCGTACCCGTCGACCTGCACAGCTATGCCGGGGCGATCCACGCCTTCAATGCGATCCCCGACGCCGCGCTGTCGCAACGCTTCAACGGCGGGCTGCTCGCGGCGGCGGCGGCGATGACGGCGCCGGCGAGCGGCTGAATCGAGCGCGTGTGCGGGCTGTTGGCCGCATGCGGACACCTGCTTCCGACATGGCTAGTCCGGCGTCTCCGTCATCGCGGCGTCGTTTGCCAAGTCTTATTGTGGTGGGAGTGCGGGGGGCCCTTCGGGGACGTTGGCGTTTGCGGCGGGGACGGCGCGGGTATCGTTTGCGACCTGCTGCGGCGCGGGGTCGTCGGCCCAGTCCCAAAGCTCGCCCTTGACGCGCCTGTAATTGACCTCGGGGTCATAGAGCGCGCCGCCCTCGAGCCCGAGGTCGCGCGCCTCGGCCTTGCCCATCGCCGCGAGCACCGAGAAGGCGGCGACATAGCTGTTGCGCTGCGCCGAGACGAGCTGGACCTGCGTGTTCAGATATTCCTGCTCGGCGTTCAATATATCGAGGATCGAGCGCGTGCCGACGCTGTTCTCGGCGCGCACCCCTTCGAGCGACAGCGCGTTCGCCCCGACCGCCTGCCGCGTCGCGGCGATGATGCGCTCGTTCGCCTGCCACGCCGCATAGGCGCCGCGCGTCTGCGCGATCACTCCGCGTTCGACCTCGATATATTGCTCGATCGCCTGGCTGCTGCGCGATTGCGCCTGGCGCACCTGCGCCGAGCGGCGGCCGCCGGTGAAGATCGGCAGCGTCACCTGCACCCCCGCCGCCGCGCTCGACGTCTCCTGCGTCACGCTGACCCCGGGCACGCCGCTGTTCAGCGATCCCAGATAATTATTATAGCCGCCGTTGACGATCGCCGACACCTTGGGCGCGCGGCTCGACTTTGCGGTGCCGATGTCGGCCTTCGAGGCGTTGACCAGCTCGTTCGCCGCCTCGATGTCGGGATTGCTGGTGAGCGCGACCGCCACCGCATCCTCGGCGGTCGCGGGCAGGTTCGGCAGCGGCGGCGGCGCTTCGAGGTCGGCCGGCGCCTCGCCGACAAGGCGGATATAGCCCTCGCGGCTCGCGATCAGATTGGCTTCGGCGGTGCGCAGGTCGCCCTCCGCCAGCGCGAGCCGCGCTTCCGACTGGGCGACGTCGGTGCGCGTCAGATCGCCGATCTCGAACCGGTCGCTCGTCGCCTGCAAATTGGTGCGCAGCACCGCGACATTCTTCTGATTCAATTGGACGATCGCCTGGTCGCGGATGACGTCCATATAGGCGCCGACGACCTGCGAGAAGACGCTCGCCTCGGTCGCGCGCAAATCGGCCTGCCCCGCCTCGACGCGATGCTTCGCGGCGCGCACCGCATTGCGCACCGCGCCGCCCTGATAGAGCGGCACCGTCAGCTGCGCGCCCGCCGACAGCGAACGCGCGGGCGCGTTGAAGCTGTTGCCCGGAACGATCAGATTCTCGTCATAGCTCGCCTGCGTGCCAATGTCGGGCAGGCCATAGCTCTTCTCGATCGGAACATTCTCGTCGTTCGCGCGCTGACCCGCCCGCGCCGCCGTCAGCGTCGGGTTGTTCTCATACGCCTTCGCCAAAGCTCCCTGCAACGTCTCCGCAGACGCCCCCGCAGGAAGCAAAAACGCAACCGCCGCAAGGCCGGATAGCGACACGCGGAGGTTCGGCGCTCGCTTCAATGTTCGCGGCCGGCTTTCCACAAGGTCTGGGTAAGCGGCTCGAGCAGATAGGCGAGCGCGGTGCGTTTGCGCAGCGGGACCATCACCTCGGCGGGCATGCCCGCGCGCAGGCCGTTGTCGCCGCGGAGCGCCGCGATCTTCTGCATCTCGGCCGGCGGCACCATCACCTCGATCTCGAAATATTCCAGACCCGTCCGGTTGTCCTCGAAACTGTCGGCCGACACTTTGCTGATCTTGCCCATCAGGATCGGCAGGCTGCGTTCCTGGATTCCCGAAAAGCGCACCTGCGTTTCCATTCCAGGCGACAGGTCGTCGGCGTCGTTGGGCGACGCCTTCGCCAGCACGACCAGCGCCTTGTCCTTCGGAACGATCTCCATCAGCACGTCGCCCGGCGCGGCGACGCCGCCGACGGTGAATATCTTCAGGCCGACCACACGCCCGCTCGCCGGCGCGCGCACCACCGACTGCGTCAGGCGCTCGCGCGTCGCGAACAGGCGCGGCTGCAATTCGTCGAGCCGCACCTGGACCTCGCGAAGCTGGGTGGCGACTTCCTCGAGCGTGCGGCGGTCCATCGACACCATCTGGAGGCGCGATTCGCCGATCGCTTCCTCCAGCCGCGCGACGTCCGAGTTGAGCGCGCCGAAATCGCCGTCGAGCTGCGCCGCGCTGCGCTCGATCGCACGCAGCCGGTTCGTCGACACGAAGCCGCGCGCGGACAGGGTGCGCAGCCCCGTCAGTTCCTCGTGGATCAGCCGCTGCTGGATGCGGTTCGATTCGATCTGCGCGCCATAGCCGACGATCTGCCGGCTATGCTGAGCGACCCGCTGGCCCAGCATGGCGCGTTCGGTCGCGTTCGACCGCCGGCGCGCGTCGAACAGCAGGCGCTGGCCGCGCATCGCTTCGTCGGCGAGCGCGCGGTCGCCGGCGAGGAAGCTCGAAAACTCGACCGGCTCGGTGATGCTGCCCACGCCGTCGCGCTCGGCGATCAGCCGCGCCCGCTGCGCGAGCAGCGCGACGACCTCGCCGGTCAGGCCGCGCTCGGCCGCGACCACGTCGGACGCGGAAATCTTGAGCAGCACGTCGCCGCGGCGCACCTCGCTGCCCTCCGCCACCATCAGGGCGGTGACGATGCCGCCGTCCTTGTGCTGGACCGCCTGACGGTTGCCCGCGACCGAGACCGACCCTTGAGCGAGCGCGCCCGCGTCGAGCGGGGTCAGCGCCGCCCAGCCGAGCAGCCCGACGAAGAAGGCGCCGGCGATGATCAGCCCTGCCCGCACCTCGCGCTTCGACGAATCGATCGCCTCGACCGGCAGCGGCGCGCCGTGCAGATCGTCGCCGAAGCTCATTGCGTTCATGGCTTCTTGCCCCTCATCTTGACGACATTGGCCGCGGCCCGCGCGGCGTTCTGTTTCAGCGTTTCGATCACCTGTTCGCGCGGCCCCTGATGCTCGATGATCCCGTTCTTCATCACCGCCAGGCGATCGGCATCGCGCAGCGCCGCCTGACGGTGCGTCACGATCATGATGGCCGCCTCGCGCGCCTTTGCGGCGGCGATCGCATCGCCCAAGGCTTCCTCGCCCTGGCTGTCGAGCGAGGCGTTGGGTTCGTCGAGGATCAGGATTTTGGGATCGCCATAGAGCGCGCGCGCGAGCGCGATGCGCTGCGCCTGCCCGCCCGAGAGCCTGAGGCCCCCGTCGCCGATCCGCGCATTATAGCCGCCCGGCAGGTGCAGGATCATGTCGTGGACGCCGGCCGCGATCGCGGCGCGGGTCACCTTGTGGTCGATGTCGGCCGGATGCTCGCCGCGGGCGGCCGCGAAGCGCGAGATATTCTCGCCGATCGTCCCGGGGAGCAAAGTCGGGTCCTGCGGCAGATAGCCGATATGGGCGGCGAGCCGCTCGCCGTCCCAGTCGCCATATTGGGCATCGTCGATCCGGACTTCGCCGCCGTCGGGCGGGATGGCGCCCGCGGCGATGCGCGCGAGCGTCGTCTTGCCGGCGCCCGACGGGCCGATCACCCCGAGCACCTCGCCGGGGATGATCCAGGTCGAGACCCCGCGCAGGATCAGCGCGCTGTTGTCGGGCGTGCGCAGCAGGATGTTGGAAAGTTCGACATAGCCCTCGGGCGCGGGGAGGATGAGGCGTTCGCCGGCCGGATCGCCCGTGTCGCGGAACAGCGCCTCGACCGACGCCTTCGCCTGCCGCGCCTGCCCGATCGCGGGCCAGGCCTGCACCACCTGCTCGATCGGCTGGAGCGCGCGCGCAAGCAGCACCGATGCCGCGATGATCGCCCCGACCGATATCTCGGCGTGGATCGCCAGATAGGCCCCTGCGCCGAGCGCGAGCGACTGCATGAACATGCGGGCGAATTTGACGAGGCCCGAATAGCGCGAGGCGACGAACTGCGTCATCGCGCTCGCCTCGAGGCCGGCGCGGCGATCGGTGATCTGGCGCGCGACCATCGCGCGCCGCATGCCGAGCGCGCGCACGATCTCGGCCTTGTCGAACATCGCTTCCTGCCCCGCATAGGCCAGCGCCATCGCGCGATGCCCTTCAGCGGCAGAGCATCTGGTCGCGCGCTCGTTGAGCAGCGCGAGCGCGAGCAGGACCAGGCCGCCGCCGAGGATCATCATGCCGAGCAGCGGATGGATGAGGAAAGCGACGATGAAATAGAGCGGCGTCCAGGGAATGTCGAACAGCGCGATCGCGGCGGGACTTGCGACCGCGCCGCGGAAATTGTCGAAATCGCGCATCGCCTGCGCGGCGCCCGGATCGGCGCCTCCCTTCGCCCGCGCGAGCAGCCGGTCGAGGATCGGCGCCGCGAGCTGGCGGTTGAGCCGCAGCGAGGCGCGCAGCATCAGCCGGCTGCGCACCATGTCGAGCGCGCTGAGGCAGGCGATGGCGATCCCGACGATGACGGTGATCCAGAACAGCGTCAATTGCCCGCCCGTCGGCACGACGCGATCATAGACCTGCATCATGTAGATGGTCGGCGCCAGATAGAGGATGTTGACGAGCGCGCTGAACAGCGCCGCCGCCGCGAAGTGCCGGCGGCAGGCCGCGAACGCCGCCTTGATCTGAACCGGAACAGCGGGATCGTTACGCATGACCCTCCCCCATTTCTTCTGACGTTCTTGCTCAAGCCAAAGGAAAGACCCGGACCGGCTGAGCCGATCCGGGTCCCCGGGGGATCTCAGACATAGTCCCAATCGTTGCGGATCATGTCGGCACGATCGATCCACCAGTCACGCGTCTGATCCAGCCAGCGATGATGCGACTGCGGAGCGGGATCGAGACCGGCTGGCGCCGGCGCGCCGCCTGTCGCCGGCGCGGCAAGCGGCGCGGTTCCGACGCCGCCGCCGGCGAAGAGGAAGGACGCGCCCGCCAGATCGGCGGCGGTCATCGCGTCGAACAGCATCGAATGACCGTCGATCCGAAGCACCACGCCGTCGCCCGATTGCGCCATCGCGACGCGCGACGCGAATTTCTCCGCCGTGATGCCGAGCGCGCTGAGGTCGATCACATCGCCCTCGACATCGAAATCGGTCACGCGATCGTCGCCGGCACCGAAGACGAAGACATCGTCGCCGCCGCCGCCCGTCATCACATCGTCGCCCGCGCCGCCGTCGAGCCGGTCATCACCCGATCCGCCCGAGAGCATGTCGTCGCCGTCGCCGCCCGCGAGCTGGTCGTCGCCCGATCCGCCCGAAAGCACATCGTCGCCGGCGCCGCCGTCGAGGATGTCGTCCCCCGACCCGCCGCTCAGCGTGTCGTCGCCGCCGCGACCCTCAAGCTCGTCGTCGCCCGATCCGCCGTTCAGAACATCGTCGCCCTCCGTTCCGGCGAGTCGATCGTTGCCGGACGTCCCGCGATCCGACGGCGCAGGCGACGGCACGCCATGATCATCGTCGTCATGGTCGTCGTCGTGGTCGTCATCGTCGTCCTGATCGTGGTCGCCGTTCTGATCGTCGTCGTTGTCGTCATCGCCAGGCGCGCCCTGATCGTCATCGTCTTCATCATCGTCATCGCCAACCCCCGGCGAAACGATCCGAGGCAGTCCGCCTTCGCTGATGAACGAGACGCTGTGCGTGCCGTTGGACATCGTTATCACGCCATTTTCCTCGACCCTGGTCTCATAGTCTTCGAGCAGGGCACCATCGGGAAGTTCGATCACATCCTGCGGGCGCAGGGTCCCGATGATCACGTCCCGGCCCCCGTTCGTACGGAACACGATGCGGTGGGCCGAACGAAGCGACGAGATGTCGACGGTATCGTCGCCGGCCGAACCGGTCAGGGTGATGGTATTCGGGCGCAGGCTCGTCGCCGTGGAGAAGTCGCCATAAATCTCGAAACTGTCGTTTCCGGCCACGCCATTGCCCGCGACGCTGGTGCCGTTGACGATAATCTCCTCGATCTCGGTCATCGCAGCGATGACGGTTTCCTCGCCGCCCGCGACCTGCCGCGTCACGACGATCTCGTCTTCGAAATCTCCGCCTGCATCGCCGTCGTCGAAGCCTATCCGGGCGATGGCTTCATCGATCGTATAGATGCGATAGACCTCCGCCTCCTCGTTGCCGTTGATGACCAGCCTGTCGCCATCGGCACCTTCAAAGCCGCCGTTGATCGTGTCGCTGCCATCGCCGACGTTCCAGATGAACATATCGTTGTCGAGATCGCCCGCGACGGCATTGTCGCCGTCGGGCAGGTCGCTGCCAAAGAGCACATCGTCCCCCGCGCCGCCGACGATCACGTCGTCCGATCCGCTTCCCCGGATCTCGTCATTGCCATCACCGCCCAGAATGATGGAGGCTTCGGTCGCCAATATGGTGCTGCTGGCGCCCGGAGCGTCGGTCACCACCGCCAGACTGGCGCCGTCGCCGAATTGTATCCGTTCGATGGCCGTCAACGTGTCCGTCCCGCCATTGCCGACGACATCGGTCACGGAAGCGAGCGCGCCCGCCGACGCATCGAAGACGTAATCGCTCGCGGAACCGTCGAACACCGCCACGTCGATGCCGCCTGCGCCATTCAGGGCATCGTCGCCGTCGCCGCCGGCAAGGCTGTCGGCCCCCGCACCGCCGTTGAGGATGTCGTTGCCCGCCGCGCCCATCAACACGTCGGCGCCGCCGCCGCCGTTCAGCGTGTTGTTGCCCGAATTGCCCGTCAGAACATTGCCGAGCGCATTGCCGGATCCATTGATATTGGCTGTTCCGACCAATGTCAGATTCTCGACATCGCCTGCAACCTGAGCCGCGTTGTTCAGATTGCGGGTGATCGACGCATAGATGGTGTCGACGCCACCGCCGCCCGTCTCGTCGACGACATCGGCGCTGTTGTTGACGACATAGGTGTCGTCGCCAGCGCCGCCGGCCATGGTGTCGGCGCCGTTTCCGCCGACCAATATGTCGTTGCCATCCCCCGCCTGAAGCAAGTCGGCGCCATTGAAGCCAAGGATCAGGTCGTCACCGGCCGTTCCGGGCAGCGGGTTGTTCGCGGCGTTCGTTCCGGCGACCAGACCATAACCGACGCCGCCGATCTCGACGCGTTCGATGTTCAGAAGAGTATCGGTGCCGCCCGCGTCGCTGGCGACCGTGACATTGCCGCCGACCAGCGAGAAGGCGTAATCGGTGATCGCACCGCCCAGCACCACCGTATCGATGCCGTCGCCGCCATCGAGGATATTGTCGCCCGAATCGCCGGTCAGACGGTTGTCGGCCGCGTTGCCGGTCGCGCTGCCGCCGCCCGTAACGATCACATTTTCGACATTCGCAGCCAGCGTGTAAGACGCCAGCGAGGTGCGGACCGTGTCATCTCCGCCGTTGACGGATTCGGTCACCACATCGCCGGCGTTGTCGACGACGTACATATCGTTGCCCAGCCCGCCGGCCATCGCATCCGCGCCAGCGCCGCCGTCGATGATATTGTCCGCGGCATTGCCGGTCAGCGTGTCGTCGTGGGAGCTGCCGGTCAGATTCTCGATCGAAACCAGCAAGTCCTCGGCGCCGCCGGCTATCGCATCGGCAAGGGTGGAGTAGGCATTCGCCAGGGAGACGGAGACGGCCGCCGCCGCTCCGGCATAGCTCGCCGTATCGTTACCGGCGCCGCCGTCGATGCGATCGTTTCCGGCGCCGCCATTCAGCGTGTCGTCGCCCTCCTCGCCATAGAGCAGGTCGTTGCCTTCGCCGCCTTCGAGCGCATCGTTCCCGAAGCCACCGCGCAGCGTGTCGGTGCCTCCGGCACCGACCAGCAGGTTGTCGGCGGAATTGCCGGTCAAACTGTCCGCCGCCGCGCCGCCGGTTACATTCTCGACGCCGCGCACGAAGGAGAAACCGGTAGCCAGCCCCGAAAGGAGGTTCACGTTCACCGCTTCCGACGTCGCGCCATAGTTGAGCGTGTCGGTGCCGGCGCCGAGATCCATTTCGACATTCTCGACATTCTGCATCGACATACCGCCAATGCCGGTCATCACGCCCGCCGCGAGCGCCACCGTCACATTATCGTTCGAGTTGGATGTCGCCTGCGTCACCCTGAGCGTGTCCATGCCGTCTCCGCCGTCGATCACGTCATTGTCGTCACCGGCGCCATAGACGATCGTGTCGTTGCCGGCACCGCCATTGACGCTGTCATCGCCCTGCCCCCCGGCCAGCGTGTCGTCGCCGTCCCCGCCCAGGATCGTGTCGGACCCGCCGCCACCGTCGATGCGGTCGCCACCCGCGAGGCCGGAGATGGCGTTGTTGCCGTCCCCGCCCTGGATCCAGTCGGCGCCAATGGTGGCGCCATCGCCCGAGCCGTCGATGACGGCGGCGTCCGAAATGAGGTGATTGCCGACGATCTCGGTCACCGCCGATTCGACCCGATGCGAAAACAGCAGGTCATCCTGATAGTTGACGATCACCCGGAGATATTGCCCGACATGCTCCGCATTCGGGATGAGGCTGCGGCTGTTGCCGCCCTGATCGGCCGGAATATTCGTCCATCCGGCGTCCGGATCGGTTTTCGAGACGGTGCCGGTCGCCGAATATTGCCATTGATAGACGAGCAGGGCTTCTTCGAAGGCATCGGTCAGCCCATCGGCGTCGAGGAAGGCCGCGGTTGCGGTCAAGGCCTGATCTTCGGTCGGCGACATATCGCTTATCAGCAGGTCGCCGACCGGCTCGTCGTTGATACCGACGACAACGTCGGTCGGAGCGGAGGTGACCGTCTCCGTCACCCCGCCGGCATCGACATAGGTTCCAAGCACCCGGATGCGCAGGCCGGTGTGCTCGTCGCTGGGCGTGAAGCTGTCTCCTCGCGCACCGGGAATGTCGATATAGTCGCCGGTCCCGTCGTTGCGTTCGATCTGCCAGCGATAGGTGATGTTGTTCACCATGCCGTCCGGATTGTTCATGTCGCGGATGCCCGCCGACGAAACGGTAAGCGGCTCGTCCTCCCTGGCGGGCAGGCCGGCGATGACCAGCCGCCCGGTCGGATCGACGTTGCCGGTTTCCCGGATCGTGTAGATCTGGTCGGCGAACTGGATACGCTCGATCCCGATCAGCGTGTCGGTGCCCTCGTCGATCTGGGGGTCGATCTCCTCCATCTCGCGGCGCGCGACATAAGTGCGATCGCCGACATGCGTGATCTCGTACCAGGACATGTTGCCGGCAAAGACCGCCGTATCGACATCGGCCAGCGGATTCTCGTCATAGAGAATCTCTCGCACGATCGTCAGCTGCTTCGGCTTGATCACGCCGGCAAGCAGGAATTCCGACAACGGCTTGCTGACGCCATCGATCTCAACCACCTGCTTCAGGCTGTCGACGGTGAAGGCTTCATTCTCCGTTACGGCGCCCGCCTCATCCAGTTCGCGGATGCTGATGCGCACGTTGAGCCAGGCATCGCCGTGGATGAAGTCATCGCCGCCGCGACCCTCGAACGTATCGTTGCCGTTGCCGCCGAGCAGGATATTGCCGCCCGTCCAGGCCACGATCGTTTCCGGATCGACGCCCTCCGGCACGGTCGTCACGATGCTGCTGCCCAGAAGCGTGCGCATTCCGTCGATGCGATCGACACCGGCATGGGACAGCTCGTGCCCGGTCATGTCGAGCTCGACCTCGATCTCCTCCGTCGAGCCGCGGTCGTCTCCCCGCAACACGTCGTTGTGGATCCAGCCGGATAGCCCTTCGGTCATGTCGAACCGGTCGCGCAGGATGTCGTCGGCGACAGTCGTGAAGATCGGAATCCGCATGTCGGAATCGGCCGCCAGCGGATTGCCCTTGTGGATCGCCCAGTCGAAGCCGAGCATCCCCTCGTTGCGCATCACGCTTTCGCCCTGGACCATGATGTCGTCCCCGGATTCGGCGTCGAAATCATTTTCGTTCGGGCCGGCCAGCAGCACGTCGTGGCCGATGATCGTCGAATTGAAGAAGAGTTCGGAATTGTCGCCCGCAAGCGTGTCGAAACCGTCGCCGCCCTCGATCCAGTCGTCGCCCTCGTTGCCCATCAGGAAGTCCATATCGTCGCCGCCAAGGATGAAGTCGTCCCCTTCCCCGCCGAAGACTTCCGTCGCATCGACCCCCACCAGGATCGCGTCCTTGCCGTCGCCGCCCATGATGACGTCGAGGCCGTTGGAGTTGGCGATCACGTCGTCGCCATCCTCGCCCTTGATGAAATCGCCGGTGTCGCCGCTGTCGGTGATGATGTCGTCGCCGGCGCCGCCGATGATGAAGTCGACGCCCGCGCCGCCCTCGATACGGTCGTTGCCACCGCCGCCCCAGATCGCGTCGTCACCGAAGTCGGCGATGATCGTGTCATCCCCCGGCGTGCCGTTGATGGCCGTGTGTTCGCCGCCCAGCACGCGCAGATAATTGACCTCCACGCCGGGCGTGGCGAGATCGTCCCGTTGGACCTTGGTCTGGCCGAGCCCGTTCAGGGCCGCATCGTCATGCGTGGGATCGGGCCCGATCTGCTTGGTCGGATCGACGTGCAGGACAAAATCGTGCAGCGCGAAGGAATCCACGCCCGTGTGATAGTCGAGAATATCGTCTTCCGTTCCCCGGACACCATCGGGGCCGGGCTGCGTCATGTCGGTATTCGCCATGATGAGCTTGGAGAAAGCATTGTTCTCCAGCTCGTTCAGCAGGTTCAGGCCCTGGGTGCGGGTCAGGTAATAGAAGCGGTCGAGATCCTGGAGCATTTCCAGCTGCGCCTCGAACACGGCGTTGAAAGTCGAACCGAGGAAGCCGCCGAACGGCATCTTCTTCTCGGCCAGGCCGCCGATCCACAGGTCGATCTCGTTGACGCCGGTCGTGGCCGCGGGGCCATTGAGGAAGGCCATGCGTTCCGCATTGAACGCATCCGCCGCCGCGCCCGCAAGCGCGGGGTTGCCCAGGACGAGGAGCGTCGCGGCATCGCGCCGGGCCGCGATATTGTCGCCCGCGTCCAGTATCGACTGGTGGGTGCCATAGGCGGCGATGAAATTGATCACCGAGGCCGGCGTCTTGAGATTGGACGCGAACTCCGCCCAGCTTTCATAGGGCTTGAGGAAAGTCGAACTCGACGCCGCGTAAAGCTGCTGGCGCGCCTCGTTCAGCGTCGGCATGCCGGTATCGCGACCGCGCGCTAGGTTGATCGCCGCAAGGTCGAGCGGCAGGCCAAGCAGGTTGTTGCGAAGGGCATCGGTGACGAATTCGTCGATCTCGTTGCCATGCACCCGGGACATGCCGCGGAAGATCGCGCCGGCCGCCTGCTCGTGCGAGATCGTGCCGTCCTTGTCGAACTCCAGCGGATTGAGGAAGGCTTCGATCAGACCGACGTCGTTGCCCCAGTTCTCGAGGTCCTCCGGCGCGACCGGAACGGCGACGCCATTCTCGTCGTATCGGACCGGATTCCCCGCTTCGTCGAGGAACATCCGCGCGACGTCCTCGGTCAGCATCGAATGGCCGAAGCGATAGACGACATGGGCGAATTCGGCGAAGATCGCCGGGTCGATGTCGGTTATGGTATTGAAGACGAAGGGGTCGATCAGCGGCTGAACCTTGCGGCCGAATTCTTCGAAGACCAGGTGCTGATATTGCATCTCGGTGGCGAAGCGGGCCGATTGGAACAGGCGCTCGCCATCCCAGGACAGACTGTCCGCGAAAGTCCTCAGCGCGGCGCCCTGCAAGGCGGCAGCGGCGTCAAGCTCCGGCTGGGTCAGATCGACAGCAAGCCATTCGTTGATGAAGTCGAGGTCGCCGCTCTTGAGTATCTCGAGCTGCTGGGCGGCCACTTGCCGGTTGTGCTCGGAGTGGAATACGTGGTGAACGGCGGTGAGACCGATATTCTCGTTGCCGCGGCCGTCGCCGGTGATGAAGTGCCGGTCGAGCAGTTCGTTGTCATATTCGGTGTTCGACCCCGTGAGAGGATCGAATTGCACCGCGTTGCCGGCCGGATCGACGTCGTCGATGATCACATTGTCGGTCACGAGGATACCGTCGTTGCTGATCACCGGCACCGCATTATGGGCGATGTCGTCGAGGAACGAATGCGACGTGCGAACCGGCACGACATCGCCGACATGGATGAACTCGCCGGGGTTGTCGGGAACCGGAATCTGTTCCGGTTCGCCGAAGCGGCGCAGCGTAAGGGGATCGGCGGCGGTGCCGCTCGCCGTAATATCGTCGTCGGTGTTGGGAATGCCGTCCGGGCCGATGTCGATGATGACCTGAGGATAGCCGTCCGCGTTGCGGATGAATTCGCCATAGGGGTCGGTCCGGATCAACGGAATGTTGAACACGTCCTTGTCGGTCAGCTCGATGCCCAGAATTTCCCGGGCCTGGAGCTTGACGTCCGCCCAGGTCGGCAGGCCCTGCGCCCCGTCGAGCATGCGTCCCGTCGCCAGTGGCACGTCATGGCCGAGCTCCGGATCGAAGACCATCTTGTATTCGCGCAGGAATACCTGGTGCGAGGGATGCGACGTGTAGGTCTGATTCTGGTCCACGAACGGCGTCGTGACGTTGATCGATTCCCGCTCGGTATCGTCCGCCGTGCCCAGCACGCCATCCTCGCCCGGCCCGTCGAACTGGGTCGCGCGGGTGAGCACCATGAAGTTCGTGTGGCCGCCCTCCACATAGAGGGGGTCGTCCGGCTGCAACGGTATATAGATGGTGCCCGAGCCGCCCTTGCTGATCAGGTCCAGGCCGTGATCGAAGAACTGGCCGAAGAATGTCATCCAGCCGTTGAACGGAGCGGAAAGCCCCTCGTCGGGCGCGATGTTGGGGATGACGAGGCTGCCGCCCTGCATTTCGAGACCGTAATCGCCTATTACTGTGTCCAGCGCGGCCTGCGCCGCCTGCACGCCCTGGGCAGCCGCCTCGACGGCCTCCGCGGCATCGTCCGCCGCGACGCTCGCGGCGCTGACCGCAGCGGCGGCGGCCAGAATTTGATCCGCGGTGCTTCCGGGATTTCCGACGAGCGCCGTAAAGGCGGCCTGCGCATCGGCCAGGGCTTCGTCGGCGGCGTTCCGGGCATGGGTCGCGGTCGTCAGCGTTTCCGCAGCCGCCTTATAGGGCTGGTGGACCGCCTGTATTGCGCTCACCGCGACCGCCTTGTCCCCTTCGAAGCCCGCGTGGTTGAGCGCGGCGATGATTGCGGCGGGATTGGAGGGCGTCTGATCGACAATCAGGTTTGAAATCAGTCGCGGATCGACATCGGCGACGCTGTCGCTGCTGTTATAGTCGGTGTTCGTCACCGGAGGAGGCGCCCCCATCGACGGGGGGCCGAAATACATCTGGTCGCCGTCGCCTTCGTTGCGCCAATGCGGTTCGAACATGCGCGGCATCGTCTGGTCGGCCGCCCCCCAGAGTTCGCGGCCGGGAATGACATTGTTGTACGACCCATCCACCGTGCGAAGGCCATAGGGCAGGTGCGGCCGGGTCACCAACTCCTCCAGCGGGATTCCCGCCGCATGTTTTTCGGCGATCTTGATCTGCGCGAGGATGAATTCGAGGTCGTGCTTGTTGAGCTTGACTGCCATGGTCCGTTCCTTCTCCGCCTTGGCTCAAGGGGAGGCCATCACAGGAAAAATGGCGCAGGCATCCGCGACGAGAATCGCACTCGTTCCGATCACCGTTTTGCGAGTTTTCCCAACCCCGCCTTCATGCTGCTTTAATAATTTGGGGCGCTTCGACTCACCCGGCAAACTATCGCTTAACTATCCGTCCACGACCAATCGGGTGTCGAGTCATCTCTACGTATTAGTCAGGCATCGCCCGGATATATATCACCGCACGAAATCCCTATAGCTTTCGTTATATATCGAAATGCCTTATAAAATCGGCCAGTCTTGACTTCCGTCGATGGTAGAACGGCGGCAGAGCGACGCTCGAACGCACCGCCACCGGGCGATGGCAACCACTTGCCGCGGAGTCAGTGACCCAGGCGCTTCGGCTTGCAGAAACGGGTCATCATCCGGACCCGGGCTCGATCAAGGGGATTCGCCACTCGACGCGCAAGCCTTTGCCCGAAGCAAAGGCGAGCGAGCCATTATGGATGCCGTTGACGGCGGCAACAAATGCGAGGCCCATGCCAAGACCCGGCATGGCCGCGGCCGCGGGCGCGCGATAGAAGCGTTGCAGAACGAGGTCGTGCAATTCGGCCGGGATACCGGGGCCCGTGTCCGAAAGGAGAATGAGGATGTCGCGGCCCGCGGCGCGAGCCTCCAGCGAAACGGCTCCGCCTCCCGGCGTATATTTCATCGCATTGTCGAGCAGGTTGCACGCCGATCGAAACAGGAGCCCGGCGCTTCCGCGGGCGTGGAGGCCGGCGTCGATACGCAGGTCGAACCGCAGATTTCGCTCTTCGGCGATGCCGGCGTAGAGATCGGCCGCGTCGGCGAGAATTTGCGACATATCGACCTCGCGCAGCGTTATCGCGCCGCTGCCCGATTCGAGTTGGGTGACGGTCAGCACCGTATCGAACATGGCCGCGAGGCGCTCGACCTCGTTCAATGCCCGGGCGATGCTGCCGGGCGAAGGCGATTCGCTGGCCGCCATGTCCTCGAGGTGCGACTGCAGCCGCGCCAGCGGCGTTCGCAATTCGTGCGCCACGCTGTCCGATGTGCGCCGAAGCGCGTCCGCCGCGACTTCCAGTCGCCGCAGCATGGCGTTCAGGGTGGCTGCCAGGCGGTCGAGGTCGTCATTCTTTCCGGCGAGAGGAATCCGGTCCGAAAGCGTGCTGCCCATGATCCGCCGGGCGGCCGAATCGAGCGCCTCTATCCTTCGCCCGACGGACCAGCTGATGAGCGCCCCGCCGGCGATAGCCAGCGTCGCGGCGATCGGCAGGAACGAGGCGGCCGCCTGTCCGACCTGTTCCTCGAGGTCGTCCAGATCCTCGATGTTGCGGCCGATGAGAAGCCTGGCGCCATCGCCCAGCCGGTGGTCGAGGATCAGCGCCTCGCGGTCTTCCTCCTGGCCGTCGAGGTGCAGGTCGGCTTCGATCCGAAGCCAGTCTTGCGAGGATCTGGCAGGCCAGCTGGGCAGGTTGCTGGTGACCACGGCTCCGCGCGCGTCGATCAGCGCGTCGAACGGATAGCGCTCGGCCTCCTTGTGCCGCCGCGCCTCGAGCGCCCGGCTTGCCGCCACGATGCCGCCGCGTTCGTAGACAACCGATAATTCGGCGGCTTCCCGATGAAGCTGATTCTTGATGTTATCGGTCGGAGATACAACGTGAAAATAATGAAAGAAATATAGAGATACGACAATCAACGAGCAAAAATATATAGAATATAATAGCGTCAATCTAAATGTCAGGCTGTGGACCAGCTTCATCATTCATTCCAGAGGCCATATCCGGCACCTCTGACGGTATGGATATATTTCTCTCCATTATCCGGGTCGATCTTTTTCCTGATTCTGCGGATATATTGATCGATGACATTGGTATGCGGATCGAAATTATAATCCCAGACCGCTTCCAATATCATCGAACGGGTCACCACCCGTCCCTTGTTCCGCATCAGATATTCGAGCACCCGAAACTCGCGCGACGTAAGCTCGATGGGGACGCCGCCCTTGCGGACCTTATGCGCCGCCAGATCCATGACCAGGTCGCCCACGCCAAGTTCGGTGACGCTTTTCTCGGCCGGTCCTCTCCGCTTGAGCACTTCCAGCCGCGCGACGAGTTCGGAGATCGCGAAAGGTTTGGTCACATAATCGTCGCCGCCCGCTCTGAGACCGGCGACCTTGTCCTCGATCGAACCGAGCGCGCTGAGGATCAGAACGGGAGTCTGGTCGCCGGTGGCGCGAAGCGTATGCAATATCTTCAGGCCATCGACGTTCGGCAGCATACGATCGAGAATGATCGCATGATAAAGTTCGGAGGACGCTCTGATCAGGCCGGCCCGCCCGTCAACCTGGTGATCGACGATATGACCCTGCTGGCGCAGAGCCTTTTGAATATAGGCGCCGAGCGTCGCATCATCTTCGATAAGAAGGATCTGCATTTTGCCCCTCTATCGGCTTTCTGATCGAGCCTTGCAGATGACAATATTTAAATGCGCCGGAAATGCCAATGAAATGTCGGAAGTGCATCAATTCGGTACGACGGACCAAACAAACGTCGACCGGGTCGCGCATTGTCATTCTGTGGGGGGGAAGATGCGTGGAACATTGTTTTTTGGTCGCGGACGAGGGCGTTCTCTGTCGCGAAGGCCTGGTGGCGCTTCTGCAACGGATCAGGCGCAATGTCCGCGTCGTGCAGGCGAATTCGCTCGCCGGGGTGATTGAAATCCTGTCGGATGACCGGTCGGTCGACGTGGCGATCGTCGATCTCGGCCTGTCCGGCCTCGGCGGCATCGACGGAGTTCGCCATCTCCGCACCCATTTCCCGCAAGTGCGCATCGTCGTGACCGCGACGGCGTTGCGGCGGGATTTGATTGTCGATTGCCTCAGGGCCGGCGTTCATGGGTATATTTCCAAGACAATGCCCGCCGAGGAGATTGTGGAGGCGCTGGAAACCATCGACAGCAAAAGGATCTTCGTGCCCTCCGTAATGTCCGAAGAGGGAGAGGAAGTTGGCTTTCGTGAGCCCCCGCGACCTTTGTCGGAGCGTCAACGCGAAGTCCTCGCCGCGCTCGCGACGGGCAAATCGAACAAGGAAATCGCATGGCAGCTGAGGATCTCGGAGGGTACGGTGAAAGTGCATGTCCATGCACTTTTCAGGGCCTTGGGCGTGCATAACCGGGTCGGCGCCGTCGCCGCCTTCATGGATATCGAATCCGCCCCCGCGGCATTGGAACCACCGCTGCCGGGTCTGCTGCATGCCCGCCAGCAAGTCGGACACCGTCGAATCTAAGAGACGGGGACAGGCATTGATTCCGCGGCGCTTCGAAGATGCGCTGACTTAACCGATGCGCCGGGATCAGGAAAAGCACTCCGCGCGCCGCGTGATAGCGGCAAGACGCTCATGTTCCGCAAGCCGCTCCCCACCCCGATGCCGCCATCCTATCGCCCGACCTTGCCTTGCCGCCCTCAATGACTAAGCAGGAGCGAATGGCCGCCACCGCTCCCCGACCCGCCAACAGCAACACCGCCGCGCACGCCGCCCCCGTGGCCGCGACGCCGATGATGGCGCAATATTGGTCGCTGAAGGACAAGGCGGGCGACTGCCTGCTTTTCTATCGCATGGGCGATTTTTTCGAGCTTTTCTTCGACGATGCGAAGGCGGCTGCCTCGACGCTCGACATCGCGCTGACCTCGCGCGGCGAGCATGACGGTGCGCCGGTTCCGATGTGCGGCGTGCCCGTCCATTCGGCCGAATCCTATCTCGCGCGCCTGATCCGCGCCGGGCACCGCGTCGCGATCGCCGAACAGGTCGAAACCCCGGCCGAGGCGAAAGCGCGCGGCGGGTCGAAGGCGCTCGTCGCGCGCGACATCGTGCGTTTCGTAACGGCAGGGACGCTCACCGAAGAAAGCCTGCTCGAAGGGCGCAGCGCGAACCGGCTCGCGGCGCTGGCGCAGGTCGGCAGCGAGGGCGAGATCGCGATCGCCGCCGCCGACATCTCGACCGGGCGCTTCGAGGTCGTCGCCGTACCGGCGGCGGCGGTCGACGCCGAACTCGCGCGGCTCGCCCCGTCGGAGCTGCTGCTGAGCGAAAGCGCCGACGAGCTGCCGATCACCTCGGCGCGGCAGGTCGTGCGCCGGCCTGCATCGGACTTTGCGAGCACGGGCGCGCAAAAGCGGCTCGAAGCCTTCTTCGGCGTCCAGACGCTCGACGGTTTCGGCCAGTTTTCGCGCGGCGAGGTCGCCGCGATGGGCGCGCTCGTCGCCTATCTCGACCATGTCGGCACCGGCGGGCCGACCTTCCTCCAGCCGCCGCTGCGCCATCTCGCCTCGGGGCGGATGGCGATCGACGCGGCGACGCGCGAAAGCCTCGAACTCGTCCGCACGATGACGGGCGCGCGCGACGGCAGCCTGCTCGGCACGATCGACCGCACGGTGACGGCGGCGGGCGCGCGGCTGCTCGCCGACGATCTCGCGAGCCCGCTGACCGACAAGGCGGCGATCCTCGACCGACTCGACCTCGTCGACGCGCTCGCGCGCGACGCCTTGTGGCGCGGCGAGCTGCGCGCGGCGCTCCGCGCGCTGCCCGACGCCGGGCGCGCATTGGGCCGCCTCGTCGCTGGGCGCGGCGGGCCGCGCGATCTCGCGCAGCTGCGCGACGCGCTCGGCGGCGCGCGGCTGCTGCGCGAACATCTGGCACGGCGCGCCGATCTGCCGCCTTTGCTCATGCGCCTGCTGCCGGGGCTAGACGGTCACGGCGCGCTCGTCGACGAATTGACGCGCGCGCTGATCGAAACGCCGCCGGTCGATGCCGCGCAGGGCGGCTATGTCGCCGAAGGCTATGACCATGCGCTCGACGCACTGCGCGAAACCGCGCGCGACGGACGCAAGGCGATCGCCGCGCTCGAAGCGCAATATCGCGAGCGCACCGGCATCGCGTCGCTCAAGATCCGCCACAATGGCGTGCTCGGCTATCATGTCGAGGTGCCCGCGAAGCATGCCGACGCGCTGATGGCGCCCGAATCGGGCTTCACCCACCGCCAGACGCTCGCGGGCGTCGTGCGCTTCAACTCTGCGGACCTCCACGAAGCCGCGAGCCGGGTGACGCAGGCGGGCGTCCATGCGATCGCCGCCGAGGCGGCGCATCTCGAAGCTCTCACCGATGCCGCGATCGGCCGCCGCGAAGCGATTGCCGCCTCGTGCGACGTGCTCGCGCGCATCGACGTCGCCGCCGCGCTCGCCGACCATGCGATGAGCCACAATTGGTGCCGTCCCGACCTTGCCGACACCCCGTGTCTCGACGTCACCGGCGGCCGCCATCCGGTGGTCGAAGCCGCGCTCGCGAAAGCGGGCGAACGCTTCGTCCCCAACGATGTGTCGCTGTCGGAAACCGACCGGCTCTGGCTCGTCACCGGCCCCAACATGGGCGGTAAATCGACCTTCCTGCGCCAGAATGCGCTGATCGTCGTGCTCGCACAAGCCGGCGGCTTCGTCCCCGCCGCGGCGGCGAAGCTCGGGCTCGTCGACCGGCTGTTCAGCCGCGTCGGCGCCAGCGACAATCTCGCGCGCGGGCGCTCGACCTTCATGGTCGAGATGGTCGAAACCGCCGCGATCCTCGCACAGGCGACACCGCAAAGCTTTGTCATATTGGACGAGGTCGGGCGCGGCACCTCGACCTATGACGGGCTCGCGCTCGCCTGGTCGGTGGTCGAGGCGGTGCATGAGGTCAACAAGTGCCGCTGCCTGTTCGCGACGCATTATCACGAGCTGACGCGGCTCGCCGAAACGCTGAACGCGCTCTCGCTCCACCATGTCCGCGCGCGCGAGTGGCAGGGCGATCTGGTGCTGCTCCACGAAGTCGCCGAGGGGCCCGCAGACCGCAGCTACGGCCTCGCCGTCGCGCGCCTCGCGGGGGTGCCCGCGCCCGTCGTCAAGCGCGCCGAAGCGGTGCTCGCGAAACTCGAAGCGGGGCGCGAGGCGACGGGCGGGCTCGCCGCGGGGCTCGACGACCTGCCGCTCTTCGCCGCGACCCTCGCCGCCGAGCCCGCCGCCGCGAAGGACGCGCTGCGCGAGGCGCTCGCCGCCATCGATCCCGACGCGCTCGCGCCGCGCGAGGCGCTGGAGGCGCTCTACGCGCTCAAGCGGCTGCTGGCGGACGAGGGGTAGATGACGATTCCACCTTCCTTATTCCTCACCATCGTGCCCCTGCGAAGGCAGGGGCCCATCTCCTGCCGTGGCGATACGCCACCGGCGGCGATGGAGAACGGCAGCGTAGGTGATAGGCCCCTGCCTTCGCAGGGGCACGGCGGATGAGCGGTCTGTTCGACAGCCTCGACCAGCGCCGCGCGATTATCGACCGGCGCGATCTCGCGGCGCGGCTCGATGCGATCGCCGCCGAAAGCAGCGATTCGGGCACGCGCCGCCGCGCGATGGTCGCGCTGCTTCGGGCGGCGCTCGACGCCGGTCGCGCCGAGGTCGAGCGCCGCCTGCTCGAACGCCCCTCCGCGGGGCGCGTCGCCGCCAATGCGACCGCCTTCCTGATCGACCAGATCATTCGCCTCAGCCATGATTTCACGACCGGCCATCTCTATCCCTCGGCCAACCGCTCGGCGGGCGAGCGCATCACGCTGATCGCGGTCGGCGGCTATGGCCGCGGCGAGATGGCGCCGCACAGCGACATCGACATCGGCTTTTTGACCCCGTTCAAGCAGACGAGCTGGACCGAACAGGTGATCGAGGCGCAGCTTTACACCTTGTGGGATCTCGGGCTGAAGGTCGGCCATTCGTCGCGTTCGCTCGACGAGATGGTGCGCGCGGCGAGGGACGACCTCACGATCCGCACCGCGCTCCTCGAAGGCCGCTTCATCTGGGGCGACCGCGACCTCTACGACCAGGCGTCGGCGCGCTTCGATGCCGAGGTCGTCGCGGGCAATGCGCGGGCGTTCGTGGCCGAAAAGCTCGCCGAGCGCGACGAGCGGCACAAGCGCATGGGTGATTCGCGCTATGTCGTCGAGCCCAATGTGAAGGAAGGGAAGGGGGGGCTGCGCGATCTCCACACGCTGTTCTGGATCGGCAAGTTCATTCACCGCGTGCGCACCGTGCCCGAACTCGTCGATGCGGGGCTGATGTCGGCGCGCGAGCTTCGCCAGTTCGAGCGCGCCGAAAATTTCCTGCTCGCGGTGCGCTGCCATCTCCATATCCTCGCGGCGCGCGCCGAGGACCGGCTGACCTTCGATTTCCAGCGCGAGATCGCGAGCCGCATGAAATTCGCCGACCGCCCCGGCAAGCGCGCGGTCGAACGCTTCATGCAGCTCTATTTCCTCCACGCGAAAAGCGTCGGCGACGTCACCGGCACCTTCCTCGCGCATCTCGACGACCAGATGGCGGCGCGCGGGCGGCGCTTCCTGCCGACGATCCGGCGGCAGCCGGGCAAGCTGCACGGCTTCGTCCTCGACCGCGGCCGCCTCGCGCTGCCGGCGGAGGATTTCTTCGCGAAGGACCCGGTTCGGCTGGTCGAGATTTTCGCGCTCGCCGACAAGCACGGCCTCGAAATCCATCCGCAGGCGATGCGCCAGGCGCGTCACGACGCGAAGCTGATCGAGACGCAGAGCGTGCGGCGCGACCCGCGCGCCAACGCGCTGTTCCTCGACGTGCTGACGTCCCCGCGCGATCCCGAAACGGTGCTGCGCTGGATGAACGAGGCGGGGGTGTTCGGCCGTTTCGTGCCCGATTTCGGCCGCGTCGTCGCGCAGATGCAGTTCGACATGTATCATCATTATACGGTCGACGAGCATACGATCCGCGCGATCGGCCTCCTCGCCGACATCGAACAGGACCGGCTCAAGGACGACCATCCGCTGTCGACGATGATCATGGACCAGATCCATTCGCGCCGCGTCATTTATGTCGCGGTGCTGCTCCACGACATCGCCAAGGGCCGCGGCGGCGACCATAGCGTGCTCGGCGCCGAACTGGCTTTACGAGTATGCCCGCGGCTCGGGCTCAGCGAGGCCGAGACCGAGACGGTGTCGTGGCTCGTGCGCTATCACCTCCTGATGTCGGCGACCGCGTTCAAGCGCGACCTTGCCGATTTCAAGACGATCCTCGACTTCGCGCAGATCGTGCAGAGCCCCGAGCGCCTGCGCCTGCTCCTCGTCCTCACCGTCGTCGATATCCGCGCGGTCGGCCCCGGCGTCTGGAACAGCTGGAAGCGCCAGCTGCTCACCGAACTCTTCGATGCCGCCGAGGAAGTGCTGCGCCTCGGCCACAAGCAGAAGGGACGCGAGGCGCGGATCGCGGCGAAGAAGGACGCCGTCGCCGGGCTGCTCGGGCTCGAGGACAAGGCTCTGGCAAAGCTTATCAAGCGCCTCCCCGAAAGCTATTGGATCGCCGAGCCGGTCGAGGTGATCGCGGCCAATCTGCGCCACATCCAGGCCGCGGGCGACGCGCCGCTCCATATCGCCGCCGTGCCCGACGCGGATCGCGGCGCGACGCTGGTGATGGTGCTCGCCGCCGACCATCCGGGGCTCTTCTACCGCATGGCGGGGGGCATCCACCTTGCCGGCGGCAACATCATCGACGCGCGCATCCACACGACGCGCGATGGGCTCGCGCTCGACAATTTCCTCGTCCAGGACCCGCTCGGCCGGCCTTTTGCCGAGGCTGGGCAGATCGACCGCCTGACCCGCGCGATCGAGGATGCGCTCGCCAACCGCCAGAAGCTGCTACCGAAGCTCGAAGCGCGCGCGCTGCCGCGCACCCGTGCCGAGGCATTCCGCATTGCGCCGAGCGTCTTCGTCGACAACAAGGCCTCCAATCGGTTCACGGTGATCGAGGTCAATGCGCAGGACCGCCCGGCGCTGCTCAACCAGCTCGCCTATGCGCTGTTCCAGTCGAAGGTGACGGTGCATTCGGCGCATGTCGCGACCTATGGCGAGCGCGCGGTCGACACCTTCTATGTCACCGATCTGATCGGCGACAAGATCGACAGCGCGGCGCGCGTGAAATCGCTGGAGAAGCGCCTGCTCGAAGCCGCGGCGAGCCGCAGCGAGGAAGCGGTGGCGGCCTAGGACCTAGAAGTCGAACCCCTGCTGGACCGGAGGAAGCGGCACGCCCTCGAGGTCGAGCATCCGCACCTTCGATTGCGAGCCGCCCGGCGCGGAGAAGCCGCCGATCGCGCCGCCCGACGCCAAGACCCGGTGGCAGGGGATGATCAGCGGCACGGGATTCATCGCCATCGCCTGCCCGACGGCGCGGGCATGTTCGGGACCTGCACCCAGCGCGCGTGCGACCGCGCCATAAGTGGTCGTCTGGCCCCAGCCGAGCGTGCGCACATGGTCATAGACGCGGGAAAAGAAGGGCGGCTGATCGCCGGGATCGACCTCTACCGCGAAAAATTCGGTGCGTTCGCCGGCGAAATAGCGAATTGCCGCGCCGATGACCGCCGCGATTTCAGCCGGTGGCTCGGCCCGGATCGCGCCGGGCAGGCGGCGCAAGATCGAATATTCGGTTTCGGACGCCGCCGGCGCCGGCAGGCGAAGCGCCGTGACGCCCGCGCCCGTCCAGCCGATCGCTGCAACCCCGGCCGCGGTTTCGAAAAGCTGATACTGGCTTTGGCCGGCCATGCCCGTTCTCCATCCGTGCCGGAGATATAGGATGGCATTTTTTCAAAACCATATCGCCGTCCCGCGCCCCGCTCGCTCGCCACCGGCGTGCAACATTGCCGGTTACATTTTGGCGAGGCGGCGCTAGGGGAAATATTCGGGCGCGCATCTTGTGGAAATTTCGAGAGGACAAAGAATGGACAGCGGCAGCAAGGTGCAATTTTCGGATCGCGAGGCCCTGCTTTATCACGAATATGGCCGGCCCGGAAAAATCGAGATCGTCGCGTCGAAGCCGATGGCGACGCAGCGCGACCTCAGCCTTGCCTATTCGCCCGGCGTCGCGGTCCCGGTGAACGCGATCGCCGAGGACCCCGCCAAAGCCTATGATTATACGGTAAAGGGCAACCTCGTTGCGGTGATCTCGAACGGCACCGCGATCCTCGGCCTCGGCAATCTCGGCGCGCTCGCCTCGAAGCCGGTGATGGAAGGCAAGGCGGTGCTGTTCAAGCGCTTCGCCGACGTCGATTCGATCGACCTCGAGGTCGACACCGAAGATCCGCAGCGTTTCATCGAGGCGGTCGAGCTGCTCGCGCCGAGCTTCGGCGGCATCAACCTCGAAGACATCGCCGCGCCCAACTGCTTCATCATCGAAGCCGCGCTGAAGGAACGCATGAACATCCCGGTGTTCCATGACGACCAGCATGGCACCGCGATCATCACCGCCGCCGGGCTGATCAACGCCTGTTATCTGACCGGGCGCGACCTTTCGTCGGTGAAGGTCGTCGTCAACGGCGCGGGTGCCGCGGCGATCGCCTGCACCGAACTGATCAAGGCGATGGGCGTCCGCCACGAAAATGTCATCATGTGCGACCGCAAGGGCACCATTTACCAAGGCCGCACCGAAAGCATGGACCAGTGGAAGTCGGCGCACGCGGTGCCGACCGAAGCACGCAACCTGACCGAAGCACTCGCCGGCGCCGATGTGTTCCTTGGCCTCTCGGCCGCCGGCGCGCTCAAGCCCGAGATGGTCAAGGACATGGCGCCCGCGCCGATCATCTTCGCGATGGCGAACCCCGATCCCGAAATCTCGCCGCCCGACGCGCGCGCGGCGCGGCCCGATGCGATCATCGCGACGGGGCGCTCGGACTATCCCAATCAGGTCAACAACGTCCTCTGCTTCCCCTTCATCTTCCGCGGCGCGCTCGACGTCCATGCCACCGCGATCAACGAGGAAATGAAGATCGCGGCGGCCTATGCGATTGCCGATCTCGCGCGCCAGCAGGTGCCCGAGGAAGTCGCGGCCGCTTACGGGGGACGCGCGTCGAGCTTCGGCCCCGAATATATCATCCCCTCGCCCTTCGACCCGCGCCTGATGGAAATCGTTCCCGCCGCGGTCGCCAAGGCGGCGATGGACACGGGCGTCGCGCAGCGGCCGATCGAGGATCTGGGCGATTATCGCACTCAGCTGCGCGCGCGGCTCAACCCGACGACTTCGGTCCTGACGCTCGCCTATGAGGCCGCGCGCAACAATCCGAAGCGCGTCGTCTTTGCCGAAGGCGAGGAAGAGGTGGTGCTGCGTGCGGCGATCCAGTTCCGCGACGGCGGTTACGGCATTCCGGTTCTCGTCGGGCGCGAAGGGCTGCACGACAAGCTCCGCGCGATGGGCGTCGCCGACGCCGAAAGCTTCGAAGTCCACAACAGCGTCAATTCGCCGCATGTGCCGCAGATGGTCGACATGCTCTACGAGCGGCTCCAACGCCGCGGCTACCTCCGCCGCGATGTCGAGCGCATGGTCAATCGCGACCGCAACATCTTCGGCTCGCTGCTGCTCAAAATGGGGCTCGGCGATGCGATGATCACCGGCACGACGCGCACCTATTCGCAGACGATGCGCGAAATCCGGCGCGTGATCGACCATGCCGAGGGCAAGACGCCGTTCGGCATCCACGTCCTCGTCGATCAGCATCACACGATCTTCATGGCCGACACGACGGTCAACGAGCGGCCGACCGCCGAGATGCTCGCCGACATCGCCGAACGCACCGCGCAGGTCGCGCGGCGCATGGGGCACGAACCGCGCGTCGCCTTCCTCTCCTATTCGACCTTCGGCAATCCCGAGGGGAGCTGGCTCGACAGCATCCGCGAATCGGTGTCGATCCTCGACCGGCGTCAGCCCGGCTTCGAATATGAAGGCGAGATGGCGCCCGACGTCGCGCTTAACGAGAAGGTGATGAAAAACTATCCCTTCTGCCGCCTGTCGGGACCGGCGAACGTGCTGATCATGCCGGGGCTGCAGTCGGCGAACCTGTCGGCGAAGCTGCTACGTGAGCTCGGCGGCGGCGCGGTGATCGGCCCGATGCTCGTCGGCATGGAACATCCGGTGCAGGTCGCGACGATGGCGTCGAGCGCGTCGGATCTCGTCACGCTGGCAGTGCTCGCGGCGGGCGGGATCGCGCAGTAAGGACAGCCCGACAAATAGCCGTCGCCCCCGCGAAGGCGGGGGCCGCCGGCACCCTTGCACGAACCCGATAGCGGCCCCCGCCTTCGCGGGGGCGACGATCGCTTTACCGCCCGCCGGGCGCGCCGGCACCCGGCGCGCCGACCGCGCCGATATTGCCGAAAATATCCTCGAAGAAGCTGCGCTCGCGGCCGAGCGTCGGGGTCTTGTCGCCGTTGGGGCTGATCTTGCGCACCAGTTCGAGCCCGGTGCGATCGACCGCGGCGACATTGCCCGCCTCATCGAAGCGGACGCGCAGCACCTGCTGGTCGATCGGACGCGGCCGCGCGAAGGCGAGCTGGCGCGTTTCGCGCGAGACATAATAATATTCGTCTGTACCGAACTGGCCGACGAAGGTCGGGCGGCCAAGCGTCTTTTCGACCGACTCGCGGTTGTCGACGCCGGGGGTGATCGCTTCGGTCAGCGTCGGATCGACGACATAGCCCTGCCGCCCCTTGAGCTGCGCGCAGCCGCTGGTGGCGAGCAGAACGGCGAGGCCGAGCATGACAAGGCGCGCGCGCGGTGCGGGAAGCGAAAGGATCGAATGCGGCATCAAATATCTCCGTTGCGCCCGTCCGCCGCTGTCCCGGCGGTCGGCGCTGGCTCTCGCGCCTCTTAACCGCAAGCGGTGAGCGCACACAAGCCGCTTGTGCCGCGGCAAAGCTTGCCACAAGCTGACCGAGGCCCCTTTTCGGGCGGGTCGAATGAGCCTAAGCGAATCGCCATGTTTTCTTCGCTCCGCAAATTGTTCCAATCCGAACCCGATCCGCGTGAGGCGCGCCGTCCGCTGTGGGACGCCGTCGTCGCCACCGCGCGCGCGCCGCACTGGTATGCGCAGGGCACGGTGCCCGACACGCTCGACGGCCGCTTCGACATGGTCAGCCTCATACTCGCGCTCGTGCTCCACCGGATCGACGAACACCCCGGACAGGCGCTCGCCGGCGTCCAGCTCACCGAATTGTTCGTGAACGACATGGACGGGCAGATGCGCCAGATCGGTTTCGGCGACATGGTCGTCGGCAAGCAGGTCGGGCGGATGATGAGCGCGCTCGGCGGCCGTCTCGGCGCCTATCGCGCCGCCGACGGATCGGCGGAATTGCGCGAGGCGCTGATCCGCAACCTGTGGCGCGGCAATGCCCCCTCCGAAGCAGGGCTGGCGCATGTACTGGCCGAAGTCGCGGCGCTCCGCGCGGCGCTCGCGGCGACGCCGGTGTCCGAACTGGTCGTCGCCGGCCGGCTGGACGGAGCGCGGGCATGACCGCCCCCGAATTCTCGCTGATCGTGACGCTCGCCGATGCCGCGCATGGCCGGACGATCGCGGTGGAAGCCGACGCCGGCGCGCGCGAAGCCGTCGCCCGCCGGCTCGGCCTTGTCGCGCTCGACCGCTTCGTCCTCGCTGCCGAAGTGCGTGCGATCGCGGGCGGGATCGCGGCCAAGGGCGAAGTGACCGCCGACGTCGTGCAGGCGTGTGCCGCGACCGACCTGCCCGTCCCCGCGACGATCGCCGAACCCTTCGACCTGCGCTTCCTGCGCGACGTCGATGCGCCGGCGAGCGAGGAGGAAGAGATTGAGATCGGCAGCGACGACCTCGACCTGCTGCCGCTCGAAGGCGACCGGATCGATTTGGGCGAAGCAGCAGTGCAGACGCTGTCGCTCGCGCTCGATCCCTTTCCGCGCCACCCCGACGCCGACCGCATCCTCACCGAAAAGGGCGTGCTCAGCGAAGAGTCCGCAGGGCCGTTCGCCGCGCTGGCAAAGCTGCGCGGCAAGCCCGGCGCCTAGCGGCTCTCGTCGGGCGCGGGTTTCGCCTCGTCCTCGACCAGATCGGCGACGGCGGCGTCGAGCCCCGACTCCTCTTTCGCTTCCGGCGTTTCGGCAGCGGATTCCTCGGCCGCCTTTTCGTCGCGCGTCGGGGGCAGTGCGCCGCCGAGCGCATTCGCCAGGCCTACGAGTTGTTCGCCGATCACCTTGTCGACCGCGGGCGCGATCTCGGCGACCTTGAAGCGCATATAGCCGCCGACGACATAGTCGAAGCGCAGCGCGCTGCCGGTCGGGGTTTCCTTGATCTGGATCGTCAGCGTGGCGTCGAGCGCCTCGCCCTGCAGCGGGCCGAAGGCGCCCGACAGGCGCAGCAGCTCGTTCGGCTTGGCGAAGAGTATCCGCGCGTGCTGAACGCTGCCGACGCCCGACCCGGTGTCGGGCAGTTTCTCGCAAAAGCAGCCGCCGGCCTGCGAATCGAGCCAGAAGTTGGCGGCGTCGCCCGACCAGCTGTGATCCTTCGACCACCAGTTCTGCGGCATGCGGAGCATTTTCCACACGTCTGCCGGGGTTGCGGGGACCTGTGCGGTGTGCGCGACGGTGAAGCCGATCTCGCCCTGATCGATGACCTTGGCGTGCGCCGGCGCGGCGCAAAGGGCAGCAGGAAGCAGTGTGGTCAGCAGACCGGTCTTGAGAGTCATGGCTCGTCCCCCTTGCCGCCGGCCGGCTTCGTCGTTGCGAGCGAAGCGAAGCAATCCAGGGCGGCGTTGCACCGCTCTGGATTGCCACGCGCCCTTGGCGCTCGCAATGACGATTATCGTCGAGGGAAGAGCCGTTAGCCGGCTGTCGCGAGGATCGTTTCGATCGCGTCGTTGACCTGGTCGATCGGCGCCATGCCATCGACGTGCGTCACGATGCCGCGCGCTTCGTATATCGGCAGGATCGGCGCGGTCTTGGCGCGATATTCGGCCATGCGCGTGCGCACCGTTTCCTCATTGTCGTCGGGGCGGCGCTTGAATTCATCGCTGCCGCAAACGTCGCAGACATTCTCCACCTTCGGGAGCTTGTAGCGGTCATGATAGCCGGCGCCGCATTTGGCGCAGCTGAAGCGGCCGGTGATGCGGTCGACGAGCGCGTCTTCCTCGACCTGCAGCTCGATCACATGGTCGAGCTTGCGGCCGCGGTCCGACAAAATGACGTCGAGCGCGTCGGCCTGCGCCGCGGTGCGCGGATAGCCGTCGAAGATCACCGAGACGTCGGGGCCGAGCGCGTCGAGCCGCTCGCCGATCAGGCCCGAGACGATCGCGTCGGAAACGAGCTCGCCCGCGTCCATCACCGCCTTCGCCTGAAGGCCGATCGGGGTTCCCGCCTTGACCGCGGCGCGCAGCATGTCGCCGGTCGAGAGCTGGACCATGCCATGCTCGTCCTCGAGCCGCGAAGCCTGCGTACCCTTGCCCGCTCCCGGCGGACCAAGCAGAATGATGTTCAGCGTCATGGGGACCCCTGTTTGCCCTACCGTGTCGCGAGTGCCGTAGCGGGCGCCTTAGCGCCGCGCAACGCCGCCTTTCAATTTCGCCTTCTTGATGAGGTCGCCATATTGATGCGCGAGCATGTGGCTCTGGATCTGGCTGATCGTGTCGATCGTGACGTTGACGACGATCAGAAGGCTGGTGCCGCCCAGTTGGAAGGGCAGCCCCGACTGCGCGATGAAATATTCGGGCACCAGACAGATGATCGCGAGATAGGCCGCGCCGATGACGGTGATGCGCGTCAGCACGAAGTCGAGATAGGTCGCGGTGTTCTTGCCCGGGCGGATGCCGGGGATGAAGCCGTTCTGCTTCTTGAGATTGTCGGCGGTTTCTTCGGGATTGAAGACGACCGCGACGTAGAAGAAGCAGAAGAAGATGATGCCCGCGGCATAGAGCGCCATATAGAGCGGCTGACCGTGCGCGAGATACTGGTTCAGCGTGATCAGGAAATCGCCGGTCGCGGTGTCGCCCTGGACATTCTGGCCCATCATCTGCGTCACCGTCAGTGGCATCAGCAGCAGCGACGAGGCGAAGATCGGCGGGATGACGCCGGCGGTGTTGACCTTCAAGGGCAGGTGGCTGCGATCGGCCTGCATCACGCCGCGCTGCGTCGCGCGCTTCGGATATTGAACGAGGACGCGGCGCTGCGCGCGTTCCATGAAGCTGATGAAGGCGATGATGACGACCGCGCCGCCGATGACGGCGAAGATCGTGCCGCCGCCCATCGAGCCTTCGCGGACCTGCGTGAACATCTGCGCGAAGCTGCGCGGCAGCTGCGCGAGAATGCCCGCCATGATGATCAGCGAGACGCCGTTGCCGATGCCGCGGCTGGTGATCTGCTCGCCGAGCCACATCAGGAACAGCGTGCCGCCGACGATGCTGATGACCGCGCCGATGCGGAACATCATGCCGGGGTCGACGACCGCGGCGATGCCCTGGCTCGCACCGAGCGTTTCGAGCCCGACGGCGATGAAATAGCCCTGGATCGCGGTCAGCGCGACGGTGCCGTAGCGCGTGTACTGGTTGAGCTTCTTGCGCCCGCTCTCGCCCTCTTTCTTGAGCGCGGCGAGGCTGGGCGACAGCGCCGCCGCCAGCTGCACGACGATCGACGCGGTGATATAGGGCATGACGCCGAGCGCGATGATGCTCATGCGCTCGAGGCTGCCGCCCGAGAAAGTGTTGAAGATGTCGAGGACGCCGCCCGACGCCGCCTGCGAATAGAGGTTCGACAGCGCGACCGGATCGACCCCGGGCAGCGGCACGAACGACAGGAAGCGGAAAACGATCAGCGCGCCGATCGTGAACCAGATGCGGTTCTTGAGTTCGGTCGCTTGACCGAACTTCGAAAAGTTCAGGTTGGATGCAAGCTGGTCGGCGCGAGAGGCCATGGGTGTTTTCCTCGGATAGTCCGGACCGCGCCCCCCGCGACCCGGCGCCTATGTGCGTTCGACGGTCGCGAAGCGCAAGGGGAAAGGCCTATTATGAGGTGGGGCGGAGGCGATCGGGCCTTTCGCTCACCTGAAGCCCCTCCCCTTCAGGGGAGGGGTTGGGGTGGGGGCTGTCGCCCTTGCGCAAGGCCGATGGCCCCACCCCGCTCGACTAAGGCCCGGCTACGCCGGACCAAGTCTCACTGCCCCTCCCCTGAAGGGGAGGGGTTTAGGAGATTATTCCGCCTTCGCTTCAGCCGGAGCCGCGGGCAGCTCGACCTTGCCGCCGGCCTTTTCGACCGCTTCGATCGCGCCCTTCGACGCGCCGGCGACCGCGAAGCTGACCTTCGCGGTCAGTTCGCCCTTGGCGAGGAGGCGGACGCCGTCCTTGCCGCCGCGGGCGACGCCAGCGGCCTTGAGCGCGGCGTGATCGACGGTCTTCTTGGCGTCGAGCTTCTTTTCGTCGATCAGCTTCTGGATCTGGCCCAGATTCACGATCGCGAAGTCCTTCGCGAAGATGTTGTTGAAGCCGCGCTTCGGGATGCGCATGTGGAGCGGCATCTGGCCGCCCTCGAAGCCATTGATCGAAACGCCCGAGCGGCTCTTCTGGCCCTTCTGGCCGCGGCCGGCGGTCTTGCCCTTGCCCGAGCCGATGCCGCGTCCGACGCGCATGCGGCCCTTGCGGGCGCCATTGTTGTCACGAAGTTCGTTAAGCTTGATAGTCATGTCTTGCACTCGCTTTCGCTGTGTTCGCGCTATGGACCGAAAGCCACTTTGTCTTTTGGCCTAGTCCGGTTCGATTTCACTCGACGGCAGAAAGCCGGGATAGGGCCCGGCCTTCTCCATCACGATGGCCTGGGCGACATAGCCGCGGCCATCGACACTGGTGATCGAGGGGCTGCCGTGAAGCTGCCATCCCCGGTTGAGCAGCCCCTCGACCCGCGCGCAAAAGGCGGCGTCGTCGGGACCGGTCAACAGGCGATAGAGCTTCACTGCCGTTCAGCCCTCGACGACTTCCACCATGTGGGGAAGCTTGCGGATCATGCCGCGCACTTCCGGGGTGTCGACCAGTTCGACCTCGCGGTGCATCTTGCCCAGGCCGAGGCCGGTCAGGATGGCGCGCTGGCTCTTGGGACGACGGATCGGCGAACCGATCTGGCGGATCTTGATCTTCTTGTCGGCCATGGTCTTACTCCGTCACCGCCGCGGCTTCGGCCTCGGCTGCGCGGTCGGACGCACCGCCACGCTTGATCAGGTCCGAAACCTTCTTGCCGCGACGCTGCGCGACCGACTTCGGGCTGGTCTGTTCGCCGAGCGCTTCGAAGGTCGCGCGGATCATGTTGTAGGGGTTCGAGGTACCGACCGACTTGGTCACCACATCGGCAACGCCCAGCGATTCGAACACGGCGCGCATCGGGCCACCGGCGATGATGCCGGTACCGGCGGGCGCCGAACGCAGCGTCACATTGCCCGCGCCGAACACGCCGCGACCGTCGTGGTGCAGCGTGCGGCCGTCGCGCAGCGGAACGCGGATCATCGCCTTCTTCGCGGCAGCGGTCGCCTTCGAAATGGCTTCGGGCACTTCGCGCGCCTTGCCATGGCCGAAACCGGCGCGGCCCTTGCCATCGCCGACGACGACGAGCGCGGCGAAACCGAAGCGCTTGCCGCCCTTCACCGTCTTCGAAACGCGGTTGATGTGGACGAGCTTTTCGATGAGCTCCTCGCCGCCATCCTCGTCGCGCGGGCGACGGTCGTCGCGGCGGCCACGGCCACCGTCACGTCCGCCACGACCGCCATCGCGGCCACCGCCACGGCCGCGGCGCGGAGCCTGGCCTTCGGTCGGGGTCGGCGCCTCGGGGGCGGCGCCTTCGGCGTTCTGAATTTCGTCTGCCATGATTAGAACTCCAATCCGCCTTCGCGAGCCGCGTCGGCCAGCGCCTTGATGCGCCCGTGGAACAGGAAGCCGCCACGGTCGAACACGACCTGCGTCACGCCCGCCTTCTTGGCGGCGGCGGCGAGGCGCTTGCCAACGTCGGCAGCGGCCGCCGTGGTCGCGCCGGTCTTGCCGCGAACATCCTTGTCGAGCGTCGAGGCCGAAGCGAGCGTCTGCCCGGCAGCGTCATCGATGAGCTGTGCGTAGATGTGACGGCCCGAACGATGCACCGACAGGCGGGCACGGCCAGCGGCGCGCTGGCGGAGGGCGGTACGAACGCGCTGACGGCGTTTTTGGAAAGGGGTAAGATGTGCCATGGCTTACTTCTTCTTGCCTTCTTTGCGGAAGATGTACTCGCCGCGATATTTGATGCCCTTGCCCTTATAGGGTTCGGGCTTGCGCCAACGGCGGATTTCCGCCGCGACCTGGCCGACCTTCTGCTTGTCGATGCCGCTGATCTCGATCGTCGTATTGTCCGGCGTCTTAATCTCGATGCCTTCGGGCACCGCGAAATCGACATCGTGGCTGTAGCCGAGCTGCAGCTTCAGATTCTTGCCCTGTGCGTTGGCGCGATAGCCGACACCGGTGATTTCGAGCACCTTGGTGAAGCCCTCGGTCACGCCCGTGATCAGGTTCTGGACCAGCGTGCGCTGCATGCCCCAGAAAGCGCGCGCTTCACGCGTGTCGTTCGCGGGCTGAACCGAGATGCTGCCTTCGCCGACTTCATAGTTGATGAGGTCGGACAGCGGCATCGCCAGCGTGCCCTTCGGACCCTTCACCGACAGCTCGCCGCCGTCGATCGCGGCGGTGACACCGCCGGGGATCGTGACTGCCTTTTTACCGATGCGCGACATCAGAACACCTCCGCCAGCACTTCGCCGCCGACATTATGCTCGCGGGCTTCGGCGTCCGAGAGAACGCCGCGCGGGGTCGACACGATGGTGATGCCGAGGCCGTTGCGCACGATCGGCAGTTCTTTCGAACCCGAATAGATGCGGCGGCCCGGCTTCGAGACGCGGGCCACGTGGCGGATCGCCGGCTGGCCTTCGAAATATTTGAGCTCGATGCGGATGCCCTTGTGCTGGCCCTTCGCGCCCAGCGCTTCTTCGCTGTAGCCGCGGATATAGCCTTCGCGCTGGAGAACATCGAGAACGCGGACGCGCAGGGTCGAGGCGGGAGTCAGGACGCTGTCCTTCTTCGCCTGCTGGCCGTTGCGGATGCGGGTGAGCATATCACCCAGGGGATCGGTCATTGCCATCTTGTCAGTCCCTTACCAGCTCGACTTCACAACACCGGGGATCAGGCCCTTGTTAGCCAGATCGCGGAGCTGGATACGGCACAGCCGGAATTTGCGATAATAGGCGCGCGGGCGGCCCGTCAGCTCGCACCGGTTGCGGATGCGGGTCGGGTTACCATTGCGCGGGATTTCCGCCATCTTGAGGCGCGCGATCAGACGCTCGCCATCGTCGAGCGACGTGTCCGCCGCAATCGCCTTCAGCTTCGCGTAACGGCCGGCATATTTCTTCACCAGCTGCTTGCGACGCTCGTTCTTGTTCACCGAACTCAGTTTCGCCATGACTTAAGTTCTCTTTCCTTCTTGAAAGAGCCTGCCTGGTCCCGAAGGATCAGGCGGCTTCCTTTTCCTGCGCTTCGATCGGGAAGGGGAAGCCGAACAGCTTGAGCAGTTCGCGGGCTTCTTCGTCCGTACGGGCGGTGGTGGTGACGATCACGTCCATGCCGCGCACCTGGTCGATGCGGTCATAGTTGATCTCGGGGAAGATGATCTGCTCTTTCAGGCCCATGGCATAGTTGCCACGGCCGTCGAAGCTGGTCGCCGACACGCCGCGAAAGTCGCGGATGCGCGGCATCGCGATCGTGATCAGGCGATCGAGGAATTCATACATGCGTTCGCGGCGCAGGGTGACCTTGCAACCGATCGGCATGCCTTCGCGCAGCTTGAACTGGGCGATCGACTTCTTCGCCTTGGTCACGACGGGCTTCTGACCGGCGATCAGTTCCATCTCGGCAGCGGCCGCTTCGACCTTCTTCTTGTCCTGCGTGGCTTCGCCGACGCCCATGTTGAGCGTGATCTTCTCGATCTTCGGCACTTCCATCGCATTCTTGTAACCGAATTTCTCGGTCATCGCCTTGACGATCACATCGTCGTAGCGCTTGCGCATGCGCGGGGTGTAATTGTCAGCCATTGATCGTCTCCCCGGACTTCACGGCCACGCGGACCTTCTTGCCGTCCTTGGTTTCAAAACGAACGCGCGTCGGCTTGCCGGTCTTGGGATCGGCGAGCGCGACCTTGCTTGCGAACAGCGGCGCTTCCTTGCGTTCCAGGCCGCCCTGCGGGTTGGTCTGGCTCGGCTTGCGGTGGCGCGTGATGACATTGACGCCCGCGACGACGACCTTGCCGTCCTTCGGCAGGCTCTGCGTCACTTCGCCGGTCTTGCCCTTGTCCTTGCCGGACAGGATGACGACCGTGTCGCCCTTCTTGATCTTGTTCGCCATGGTCAGAGCACCTCCGGCGCCAGGCTGATGATCTTCATATAGCCGCGGCCGCGCAGTTCGCGGACGACGGGGCCGAAGATACGGGTGCCGATCGGCTCTTCGTTCTTGTTGACGAGCACGGCGGCGTTGCTGTCGAAACGGATCACCGAGCCATCGGCGCGGCGCACGTCCTTCGCGGTGCGGACGATGACGGCGCGATGCACGTCGCCCTTCTTCACCTTGCCGCGCGGCTGGGCTTCCTTGATCGACACGACGATCACGTCGCCGACGCCGGCGGTGCGACGCTTCGAGCCGCCGAGCACCTTGATGCACTGGACGCGCTTCGCGCCGCTGTTGTCGGCGACTTCCAATTGTGACTGCATCTGAATCATCGATGCATTTCCTTCTTCCTTGGCCTACCGGGATGCCCCGGCGGTTCCGTGAAAATCCAGACCCGCCCTGTTTCGAGAGCGGCCCCCGCCTGCGCGGGGGCTCCGGTCGCCTGCGCTTACGCTTCGGCGACCTTCGGCTTGCTGTGGGTGTCGACCTTGTCGAGCACCTTCCAGGTCTTCAGCTTCGAAATCGGCTTCGTTTCCTCGATGCGGACGGTTTCGCCAGCCTTGACGGCATTGTCCTCATCGTGGGCGTGATATTTTTTCGAGCGGCGGATGATCTTGCCGTACAGAGGGTGCTTCACCTTCCGTTCGACCTTCACCACGACGGTCTTGTCGCCCTTGTCGGACACCACCGTGCCGGTCAGAATGCGCTTCGGCATCGATAGTCTCCTTACTTCGCGGCCGAGCGCGCGCGCTCGGTCTGCTGCGTCTTGATGCGGGCGATCGAGCGCCGCACTTCCTTGACGCGCGAGGCCTTTTCAAGCTGGCCGGTGGCCGCCTGGAAGCGGAGGTTGAACGCCTCGCGCTTCAGTTCGCCAAGCTGTTCGGCGAGCTGGTCGTCGGTCTTGGCCTTGAAATCTTCGGTCTTAGCCATGTCCTTAGCCCTCCAGGTGCGAGGTGTCGCCGAGGCGGGCGATCACCTTCGTCTTGATCGGCAGCTTCATCGCGGCGCGTTCGAACGCCAGCGCGGCCACGGGGCCCGGAACGCCGTCGAGTTCGAACAGGATGCGGCCCGGCTTCACCCGCGCGGCCCAGAATTCCGGCGAACCCTTGCCCTTACCCATACGGACTTCGGCAGGCTTCGACGACACGGGGACGTCGGGGAAGATGCGGATCCACAAACGGCCCTGACGCTTGATCGCACGGCTGATCGCGCGGCGGGCCGCTTCGATCTGGCGCGCGGTGATGCGCTCGGGTTCCATCGCCTTCAGCCCGTAGGAGCCGAAGTTCAGGCTGGTACCGCCCTTGGCATTGCCATGGATGCGGCCCTTGAAGGCCTTGCGGAACTTGGTTTTTTTCGGTTGCAGCATGTCAGCAGTCCTTAGCGGCGATCTTCACGGGCCGGACGGACACCGGTCGTCTGCGCATCGAGCATCAGACGGTCGGTCGCCATCGGGTCGTGACCAAGGATCTCGCCCTTGAAAATCCAGACCTTGATGCCGCAGACACCGTAAGCGGTGTGCGCTTCGGCCTCGGCATAGTCGACATTGGCGCGCAGCGTGTGCAGCGGCACCCGGCCTTCGCGATACCATTCGGTGCGCGCGATTTCCGCGCCGCCCAGACGGCCGGCGCAGTTGATGCGGATGCCCTCGGCGCCGAGACGCATCGCCGACTGAACGGCGCGCTTCATGGCGCGGCGGAACGCGACGCGGCGTTCGAGCTGGTCGGCAATGCCCTGGCCGACGAGCTTGGCGTCGACTTCGGGCTTGCGGATCTCGACGATGTTCAGCGACACGTCGCTGCCCGTCATCTCACCCAGCTTCTTGCGCAGCTTTTCGATGTCCGCGCCCTTCTTGCCGATGATGACGCCCGGACGGGCGGCATAGATCGACACGCGGCACAGCTTCGCCGGACGTTCGATCACGACCTTCGAGATCGCTGCCTGCGGCAGGGTCTTGAACACATATTTGCGGATCTTGAGATCCTCGACAAGCATGCGGCCATAGTCCTGGCCCTCGGCGAACCAGCGGCTGTCCCAGGTGCGGTTGACCTGCAGGCGCAGGCCGATCGGATTGCTCTTCTGGCCCATCTTACGCCTCTTCTTCCTGTTCGCGCACGACGATGCGGATGCGGCTGAACGGCTTGACGATCCGGGTCGACTTGCCGCGGCCACGCGCGTGCCAGCGCTTCATCGAGAGCGACTTGCCGACGCTCGCTTCCTTGACGACGAGCGCGTCGACGTCGAGGTTGTGGTTGTTTTCCGCGTTGGCGACGGCGCTGGCGAGAACCTTGCGCACATCGACGGCCATCGCCTTCTTCGAGAAAGCGAGAACGTTCATCGCGTCTTCGACCTTGCGGCCGCGGATCAGCGCGGCAACGAGGTTCAGCTTCTGCGCCGAGCCGCGAATCTGCGTGCCGACCGAGAGCGCCTCATTGTCCGCAACGCGGCGGGGGGACTTTTCCTTGCCCATTAGCGTTTGCCCTTCTTGTCAGCCGCGTGGCCGGGGAAGAAGCGCGTCGGCGCGAATTCACCCAGCTTCATGCCGACCATGTCTTCATTGACCGACACCGGCACGAACTTGCGGCCGTTGTAGACGTTGAAGGTCAGCCCGACGAACTGCGGCAGGATGGTGGACCGGCGCGACCAGGTCTTGATCGGGGCAGTGCTGCCGCCGTCCTGGGCCGTTTCGGCTTTCTTGAGGAGATGGAGGTCCACGAACGGACCCTTCCAGACCGAGCGAGCCATGGCTTACCTCTTCTTCTTCGCGTGACGCGACCGGATGATCATCTTGTCGGTCGACTTGTTGTGACGGGTACGGGCACCCTTGGTCGGCTTGCCCCACGGGGTCACCGGATGACGGCCACCCGAGGTGCGGCCTTCACCACCGCCGTGCGGGTGGTCGACCGGGTTCTTCGCGACACCGCGAGTCAGCGGACGCTTGCCGAGCCAGCGGTTGCGGCCGGCCTTGCCCAGGTTGGTGTTCTGGTTGTCGGGGTTCGACACCGCACCGACCGTGCCCATGCACTCGCCGCGGATGTAACGCTGTTCGCCCGAACCGAGACGCACGATGACGAGGCCGCGGTCACGACCGACGACCTGTGCATAGGTGCCCGCCGAACGGGCGATCTGACCGCCCTTGCCCGGCTTCATCTCGATATTGTGGACGATCGTGCCGACCGGCATCTGCGACAATTCCATCGCATTGCCCGGCTTCACGTCGGTCTTCTTGCCCGCGACGACGGTGTCGCCGACACCCAGGCGCTGCGGCGCGAGAATGTAGGCGAGTTCGCCGTCTTCATATTTCACGAGCGCGATGAACGCCGTGCGGTTCGGGTCATATTCCAGACGCTCGACGGTGGCCGGCATGTCCCACTTGCGACGCTTGAAGTCGATGAAGCGGTACTTCTGCTTGTGGCCGCCGGCGATACCGCGCGAGGTCACATGGCCCTTGTTGTTGCGGCCACCGGTCTTGCGCTTGCCTTCGGTCAGCGCCTTGACGGGCTTGCCCTTCCAAAGCGACGATTTGTCGACGAGGATCAGGCCGCGCTGCGCGGGGCTGGTCGGATTATAGGATTTAAGTGCCATTTTTTCTGCCTCTTCCTACAATCAGACGCCCGTGGTGACGTCGATCGACTGGCCTTCGGCCAGGCGAACGATCGCCTTCTTCACGTCGCTGCGGGTGTAGGGCTTGCCCTTCCAGCGCTTGGTCTTGCCCTTGGTGACGAGCGTGTTCACGCTCAATACCTTGACATCGAACAGCGCCTCGACGGCGGCCTTGATGGCGGGCTTGGTCGCGTCGTTCGCGACCTTGAACACCACCGCGTCATTTTCGCTGAGCAGCGTCGACTTTTCGGTGATCACCGGAGCGAGGATCACGTCATAGTGACGCGCGTCGATGGTTTTTGCCTTAGCCATTGCAGCGGGCCTCCAGCTTTTCGACCGCCGCGCGGGTCAGGACCAGCGTGTCGGCACGGATGATGTCATAGACGTTGGCGCCAATGGCGGGCAGCGCGTCGACACCGATGAGGTTGGCCGAAGCCATGGCGAAGCTTTCATGCACCGCGTCGCCGTCGATGAAGAGCGCGCGATTGCCGAGTTCGAGCTTGCCGAGCTTGCCGGCGAGCGCCTTGGTCTTCGCGTCCTTGAGCTCGAGCGTGTCGAGAACGACGAGCTTGCCGCCCTTCGCCTTGTCGCTCAGCGCCATCTTCAGACCGAGGGTACGGATTTTCTTGTTCAGCGAGTGACCGAAGGTGCGGGCCCGGGGACCATGCGCCTTGCCACCGCCGATGAAGATCGGCGCCTTGCGATCGCCGTGACGGGCGGTACCGCCGCCCTTCTGGCGACCGAACTTCTTGCCGGTGCGGGCAACGTCGCTGCGCTCGCGCGCGGCGCGGGCGGGGCCGCGGCGCTTTTCGAGCTGCCAGGCGACGACGCGGTGCAGGATGTCGGCACGCGCATCGACGCCGAAGACGTCGTCGTTAAGATCGATGTCGGCGCCAGCCTTGCCATCGAGGGTCTGAACCTTGACCTTCATGATCAGGACTCCTGTGCGCCGTCGGTGGCCGCGGTGTCGACGACGGTTTCTTCGACCGGCGTTTCGACCGGCGCGTCAGCCGGGGCTTCGTTGCTGTTGGCCGCGCTCTTGATGCCCGCCGGATAGGGGGCCTCGGGGTGGCGCGGCAGCTTCACCGCATCGCGGACGAGCAGCCAGCCGCCCTTCGAGCCAGGGACCGAGCCCTTGACGAAGAGAAGGCCGCGCTCGACGTCGGTGCGGACGATTTCGAGATTCTGCTGGGTGCGGTTGCGCGCGCCCATGTGGCCGGCCATCTTCTTGTTCTTGAAGACGCGGCCCGGATCCTGGCGGTTACCGGTCGAACCATGCGCACGGTGGCTGATCGAAACACCGTGGGTCGCGCGCATACCGCCGAAACCCCAGCGCTTCATCGCACCGGCAAAGCCCTTGCCCTGCGTCACGCCCTGGATGTCGACGATCTGGCCGGCGACGAAGTGGTCGGCCGACAGTTCGGCGCCGACGTCGAGCGTCGCGTCGTCGGCGACGCGGAATTCGACGAGCTTCGCCTTCGGCTCGACTTCGGCCTTGCCATAAGCGCCGCGCTGCGGCTTGGCGACGTTCTTGGCCTTGGCCGAACCGGCACCCAGTTGAACGGCCACATAGCCGTCGCGTTCTTTATCGCGCACGGAGACGACCTGGCAGCCTTCGAGGCTCAGGACGGTGACGGGCACGTGGCGGCCGTCGTCCTGAAACAGGCGGGTCATCCCCATTTTCTTCGCGATCACGCCTGTACGCATGATCCATACTCCTAAACAGAGGCCGGGCGGACCATTCCGCACGGCTTGCGGGACCCGTTGAGGCAATGCCCCAATGGAACCCTCCCAGCCCAAAATTTCGATGCTTCGCCCCGTCCGGGCTGAGGTGCCGCCACCCCGAAGGAGAGCGGCGAGACGGGGGACGCAGCCCGGACCATGATGCTTCGGAAAGAAGCCGTCCGGCGGTATCCACCCTATCGCGATGCAGGCGCCGAAGCGTCCTGCCGATAGAGACCCCCGCTTTCGCGGGGGCTGCGTTGGCCTTAGGCCAACTTGATTTCGACGTTCACGCCCGCGGCGAGGTCGAGCTTCATCAGCGCATCGACCGTCTGCGGGGTGGGCTGCACGATGTCGAGCAGCCGCTTGTGGGTGCGCACCTCGAACTGCTCGCGCGACTTCTTGTCGACATGCGGACCGCGGTTCACGGTGAATTTTTCAATACGCGTCGGAAGCGGGATCGGACCGCGAATGAGAGCGCCCGTGCGACGTGCCGTATCGGCGATGTCGGTGGTGGCCTGATCGAGCACGCGGTGATCAAAGGCCTTCAGGCGAATGCGAATATTCTGCGTTTCCATGACTGTTCCAGTCGAATCCCGTCTAACGATGCGAAAGAGCCGAAATGGCCTGCTCCGACTTCCGCACGGAAGCCGGATCGGCCATCAAAAACCTTTAAGCTACGAGCCGCGCGAATCGGTCCGAATCGCGCGGCTCGCGGCCCTATATTACTTTGTGACGGTCGCCACAACCCCTGCGCCGACCGTGCGGCCGCCTTCGCGAATCGCGAAGCGGAGACCCGGGTCCATGGCGATCGGAGCGATCAGCTTGACCGACAGCTGGACGTTGTCGCCCGGCATGACCATCTCGGTGCCCTCGGGAAGGATGACCTCGCCGGTGACGTCGGTGGTGCGGAAGTAGAACTGCGGACGATAGCCGTTGAAGAACGGCGTATGACGGCCACCTTGCTGGCGCCGATCGCCATGGAAGAAGGCGTGCGGAAGTAGAACTGCGGACGATAGTTCGCGAAGAACGGCGTGTGACGGCCGCCTTCGTCCTTCGACAGGACGTACACTTCCGAGGTGAACTCGGTGTGCGGCGTGATCGAGCCGGGCTTCGCCAGAACCTGGCCGCGCTCGACTTCCTCACGGCCGACGCCGCGGATCAGCGCACCGATGTTGTCGCCGGCCTGGCCCTGGTCGAGCAGCTTGCGGAACATTTCGACGCCGGTGACGACGGTCTTCTTGGTGTCCTTGATGCCGACGATTTCGACTTCTTCACCCACCTTGACGATGCCGGTCTCGACGCGGCCGGTGACGACGGTGCCACGGCCCGAGATCGAGAACACGTCTTCGATCGGCATCAGGAAGGGCTTGTCGAGCGGACGCTCGGGCTGCGGAATCCATTCGTCGACGGCGGCCATCAGCTTCAGGATCGCGTCCTTGCCGATGTTGTCGTCGCGGCTTTCGAGCGCGGCGAGCGCCGAGCCAGCGATGATCGGAATATTGTCGCCGTCGAAGTCGCGCTTCGAAAGCTCTTCGCGGATTTCGAGTTCGACGAGTTCGAGCAGCTCGGGATCGTCGAGCTGATCGACCTTGTTGAGGAAGACGACCATGGTCGGAACGCCGACCTGCTTCGCGAGCAGGATGTGCTCCTTGGTCTGCGGCATCGGGCCGTCAGCGGCCGACACGACGAGGATCGCGCCGTCCATCTGGGCGGCACCGGTGATCATGTTCTTCACATAGTCGGCGTGGCCCGGGCAATCGACGTGCGCATAGTGGCGGCCGTCGGTTTCATATTCGACGTGCGCGGTCGAAATGGTGATGCCGCGTTCGCGCTCTTCGGGCGCCTTGTCGATGTTCGCGAAGTCGACGGCGGCGTTGCCCGCGATGTTTTCGGCGAGCACCTTGGTGATCGCTGCGGTCAGCGAGGTCTTGCCATGGTCGACGTGACCGATGGTGCCGATGTTGCAGTGCGGCTTCGTCCGCTCAAATTTAGCCTTAGCCATGATATGGAACCTTCTTGTTCATGTGTTTGCGTTGATCAGTCCTGGACGAGCCTGCTGAATCAGGCGCCGCCCTTAGAGGGTCTTGCCGCGCGGTGCAAGCCCGCGCGGCTTCGACCTTATCAGGCCATCTTGGCCTTCACTTCTTCCGCCACGTTGTTCGGCACTTCTTCATAGTGCGAGAACTGCATGGAATATTGCGCGCGGCCCTGGGTGAAGGAACGCAGCTGGTTGACGTAGCCGAACATATTGGCAAGCGGAACCATCGCTTCAACCACCTGGGCGTTGCCCCGGCTGTCGGTGCCCTGGATCTGGCCGCGGCGGCTGTTGAGGTCGCCGATGACGTCGCCCATGAACTCTTCGGGGGTGACGACTTCGACCTTCATCACCGGTTCGAGCAGCTTGATGCCGGCCTTCGCCGCCACTTCGCGCATGGCCGCACGGCCCGCGATTTCGAACGCCAGCGCCGACGAGTCGACGTCGTGGTAGGCGCCGTCGGTCAGACGGATTTCGAAATCGATGATCGGGAAGCCGATCATGTGACCGTTTTCGGCCGACTCGCGCATGCCCTTTTCGACCGACGGGATATATTCGCGCGGAATATTGCCGCCCTTGATCTCGTCGACGAAGGTGATGCCCGACCCGCGCTCGCCCGGGGCGACGCTGACCTTGACGCGGCCGAACTGGCCCGAGCCGCCCGACTGCTTCTTGTGGGTGTAGTCGACGTCGACCGGCTTCGCGAGCGATTCGCGGTACGCCACCTGCGGCGCGCCGACGTTCGCCTCGACCTTGAACTCGCGCTTCATGCGATCGACGAGGATGTCGAGGTGAAGCTCGCCCATGCCCTTGATGATCGTCTGGCCCGATTCATGGTCGGTCGACACGCGGAACGAGGGATCCTCGGCAGCCAGGCGGCTGAGGGCGATGCCCATCTTTTCCTGGTCGGCCTTGGTCTTCGGTTCCACCGACAGCTCGATGACCGGCTCGGGGAATTCCATCCGCTCGAGGATGATCGGCGCATTGTTGGCGCAGAGCGTATCCCCGGTGGTGGTTTCCTTGAGGCCGGCGAGCGCGACGATGTCGCCCGCGAATGCTTCCTCGATGTCTTCACGCGAGTTCGCGTGCATCAGGAGCATACGGCCGATCTTTTCCTTCTTGTCCTTGACCGAGTTCAGATAGCTGCCCTTGGTCAGCGTACCCGAATAGATGCGGGCGAAGGTGAGCGAGCCGACGAACGGGTCATTCATGATCTTGAACGCAAGCATCGACAGCGGCGCCGAGTCCGACGTCGCACGCGAATCGGGTTCGTCGGTGTCGGGGTTGATGCCCTGGACGTCTTCGATGTCGAGCGGCGACGGCAGATAGTCGACGACCGCGTCGAGCAGCGCCTGCACGCCCTTGTTCTTGAACGACGAGCCGCACAGCACAGGGACGAACGACTGGTTCAGCGTGCCCTTGCGGATCAGCGCCTTCAGCGTCGCGACGTCGGGCAGCGTGCCTTCGAGATAGGCTTCCATCGCCTCATCGTCCTGTTCGACGGCAAGTTCGACGAGCTTTTCGCGATATTCGGCGGCCTTGTCCTTGAGATCGGCGGGGATCTCTTCATAGAAGAATTCGGCGCCCAGGCTTTCGTCCTTCCAGATGATCGCGCGCTCGTTGACGAGGTCGACGAGGCCCACGAAGTCGCTTTCGGCGCCGATGGGCAGGTACAGGACCGCCGGCGTCGCGCCGAGGCGATCGATGATCGTCTGCACGCAATAATAGAAATTGGCGCCGGTGCGATCGAGCTTGTTGATGTAGCACATCCGCGGAACTTTATACTTGTCCGCCTGGCGCCACACGGTTTCCGACTGCGGCTCGACGCCGGCCACGCCGTCGAACGCGGTGATCGCGCCGTCGAGGACGCGAAGCGAGCGTTCGACTTCGATCGTGAAGTCGACGTGTCCGGGGGTGTCGATGATGTTCAGGCGATGCTCGGGACCCTTGCCCTCATCGGCCTTCCACAGGCAGGTGGTGGCGGCCGACGTGATCGTGATGCCGCGTTCCTGTTCCTGCTCCATCCAGTCCATCGTCGCGGCGCCGTCATGGACTTCGCCGATCTTGTAGGACTTGCCGGTGTAATAGAGGATGCGCTCGGTCGTCGTGGTCTTGCCGGCGTCGATGTGCGCCATGATACCGAAATTGCGATAGCGTTCGAGCGGATGGCTGCGTGCCATGGTCTTTTCCTTGGATTTGGGGGGAGGCCGTTTGGGCCACCCCCGATATAGGAACGATTGTTACGATTGCGAGGCGAGCTCTTACAAGAGGGGGCCGCCCCGCCGGCGCTTACCAGCGGTAGTGGCTGAAAGCGCGGTTCGCTTCGGCCATGCGGTGCGTGTCTTCGCGCTTCTTGACCGCGTTGCCGCGGTTGTTCGACGCGTCGAGCAGTTCGCCCGACAGGCGCGCGGCCATCGTGGTTTCGCTGCGGTTGCGCGCGGCGGTGATCAGCCAGCGGATCGCGAGCGCCTGCGCGCGGTCCGGACGGACTTCGACCGGAACCTGATAGGTCGCACCGCCGACGCGGCGGCTGCGGACTTCGATGTTCGGACGGATGTTCGCCAGTGCTTCGTGGAACACGCCGAGCGGTTCCTTCTTGGCGCGGGCTTCGACCGATTCGAGCGCACCGTAAACGATGCTTTCGGCGACGGACTTCTTCCCGTCCAGCATGACGCTGTTCATGAATTTCGACAGCACGACATCCCCGAAACGGGGATCGGGCAGGATTTCGCGGCGTTCAGGACGACGACGACGAGCCATAGGATATTCCTTTACAACAGCATCCCGGCGCAAAGGCAGCGCGGGATGATCAAATAGCCGAAAAAGCGGTCCTTACTTGGGACGCTTCGCGCCGTACTTCGAACGGCTCTGCTTGCGGTCCTTCACACCCTGCGTGTCGAGCACGCCGCGCAGGACGTGGTAACGCACACCGGGAAGGTCGCGCACACGGCCGCCGCGGATCAGCACGACGCTGTGTTCCTGGAGGTTGTGGCCTTCGCCGGGGATGTAGGTGATGACTTCGCGGGCATTGGTCAGGCGGACCTTCGCAACCTTGCGGAGCGCCGAGTTCGGCTTTTTCGGAGTCGTCGTATAGACACGGGTGCAAACGCCGCGCTTTTGCGGGTTTGCTTCCATCGCCGGGACCTTGGACTTCACCTTCTGGAGAGTCCGGCCCTTGCGGACCAGCTGGTTGATCGTGGGCATGAATGCTTCACCTTTATGTGTCCGCCCATCAAAGCGAACGGTTACTGTACCGCGGTGGATGAAGCTCCGGCCGCTAACCCGCCCAAATTGGCGGAAAACGGCCGACCTGATAACAGCAAAAGACCCCGGCAGATCGGACTGATCTTCCGGAGGCTCCATCCGCGCCAGCAATGTTCAAGCGCTGTTGCAACTGAAAGAGGCAGCAAACCGCCCTTTTCGGTCGAGCGCGCCCCTAGACCCGATTCCCCCGATGGTCAAGGGGTGGCCGGTCAAGAGGCAGGCAATATTGTTGCGCAAGGCGGAGCGGGCTATCGCGGGCCATGCCCACCGTCCGCCACACCAGCTTCGCCCCGCATGTCGCGCCCGACACGCGGTTGCTGATTTTGGGAAGCCTGCCCGGCGCGCGCTCGCTGGCCGCGCGGCAATATTATGCGCACCCGACCAACCAGTTCTGGCGCCTGCTGGGCGAGGTGGTGGGCCGACCGCTCGCCGATATGCCCTATGACGACAGGCTGGCCGCCCTGCGCGAAGCGAAGGTCGGCCTCTGGGATGTGATCCGCAGCGCCGAACGCCACACGAGCAGCGACAGCCATATCCGTGAAGCCGAAGCCCACGACCTCGCGGCGCTGGTCGCGGGGCTGCCCGATTTGCGCATGATCGCCTTCAACGGCGGCAAGGCCGCGTCGATCGGGCGGAAACAGCTTCTGCCGATCGAGGGCGTCGCGCTCGTCGATCTGCCGTCGAGCAGCGCCGCGCATACGTGTGGCTACCCGGTAAAGCTGGAGCATTGGTTGCGATTACGCGTGGCATTGGCGAAGTAGAATCCTCCCTGCCGCAAAGCAGTGGGGAGGGGGACCATCCGAAGGATGGTGGAGGGGCAGCAACGCAAACCATAGCCCCTCCGTCAGCGCTTCGCGCTGCCACCTCCCCATCGCTACGCGACAGGGAGGATCAGATTCAGTCGACCACTTCGCCGCGCGCCATCACGAAATCGACCTTCTTGAGCACGCGCACGTCGGCGACGGGGTCGCTCGCCACCGCGATGATGTCGGCGCTCTTGCCCGGCGCGATGGTGCCGATCTGGTCCGACAGGCCGAGCAAGTCGGCGGCGTTCACCGTCGCGGCCTTGATCGCCTCAACCGGCGTCATGCCGTGCTGGACCATCAGTTCGAACTCGTCGCCGTTGCGGCCGTGCTTCGAGACACCGGCGTCGGTGCCGAAGGCGATGCGCACACCCTTGGGCACGAGCGTTTCGAGGCTTTTGCCGGTGATCGAGATGCGCCATTTGATCTTCGCCAGCACGTCGGGTTCGTAAGCGTCGGGATTGGCGGCGAGGCGTTCCTTGTAGCCGTTCACGGTCGAGAGCGTCGGGATATAATAGGTTTTCGATTTCGCCCACGCCGCGATCGTCACATCGTCGAGGATCGTGCCATGTTCGATCGAATCGGCGCCGGCGTCGATCGCGAGGCGGATGCCGTCGGCGCCGTGCGCATGCACCGCGACCTTCTTGCCGAACAGATGCGCGGTTTCGACGATCGCCCGCGCCTCGTCGTCGAACATCTGCTTGCCGAGCCCCGCCCCGATGCGGCTGTTGACCCCGCCGGTCGAGGCGAATTTGATCACATCGGCGCCGCGCCCGATCTGGAGCCGCACCGCGCGGCGGCAATCATCGGCGCCGTTGCAGGTGTTGCCCGCGCCCGCGAAGAAGGGGCGAAGCTCGTCGCGATAGCCCAAGGAGCCGTCCATATGCCCCGCGCTGCCCGAGATGCTGGCACCGGCATCGACGATGCGCGGCCCCTGCACCTTGCCCGCGAGGATCGCGTCGCGGAGCGCCAGCGTCGCCCCGTCGCCGTCGCCGAGGTTGCGCACGGTGGTGAAGCCCGCGCGCAGCGTCTTCATGCCGTTGACCTCGGCATTGAAGGCCTGTGCGGCGGGGCTGAGCGTGATTTCCTCGAGTTGGCCGGCGATGCCGCCCGCATCGCTGGTCAGATGGACATGGCTGTCGATGAGGCCGGGGAGGACATATTTGTCCTTGAGGTCGATCAGCGTCGCGCCGGGGTCGGCCGGCTGGAAACCGTCGGCGATGCTCACGATCCTGCTGCCCTCGACAATGATCGTCGAAGCGCCGCGCGCGGGCTTGCCCGGTTCGGCGAGCAGGTGGCCGGCGTGGATCACGGTGCGCGCGGGCGCCTGCGCAGCGACAGGAGCGGCAAGCATTGTGCCGAGCAATAGGAGCGGGAGGAAAGTCGTCGGTTTCATTTGGCATCCCCTTTTTGATCCGTTCGTCCTGAGCCTGTCGAAGGGCCGTTCTTATCTGCGACGTTAAAGAGGAAGAACGGTGCTTCGACAAGCTCGGCACGAACGGATTTGAGGGGTAGTCTGCCTTGCCCATCGCCGACGACGCCGGTAAGCGCCGCCCCATGCCCGCCCCGCTCGACCATATCGACAGCTGGATCTTCGATCTCGACAACACGCTTTATGCGCCCTCGGCGAAGCTGTTCGACCTGATCGACGAGCGCATGGGCGCCTTCATCATGCGGCTGCTGAATGTCGACGCGGTCGAGGCGCGGCGGGTGCAGAAGCGATATTTCCACGATCATGGCACGACGATGGCGGGGCTGATGCGCCACCACGGCGTCGATCCCGAGGATTTCCTCGTCGACGTCCACGACATCGCTCTCGATCGGCTGAGCGTCGATCCGCGCCTCCGCGCCGGGCTCGAGCGGCTACCGGGACGCAAGCTGGTCTTCACCAACGCCGACGCCGATTATGCCGCGCGCGTGCTCGATGCGCGCGGGATCGCCGACCTGTTCGACGGCATCTGCGACATCCGCGCCACGCGCTATACGCCCAAGCCCGACGCAGCCGCCTATGACATGATGGTCGCGCACCTCGGCGTCGATCCGGCGAAGAGCCTGTTCGTCGAGGATATGGCACGCAACCTGACCCCGGCGAAGCGGCTGGGGATGACGACCGTGTGGCTGGACAATGGCAGCGAAAGCGGCCATCGGGACCACCTGCCGGACCATGTCGATTTCCACGCGACCGACATCGCCGACTGGCTCGATACCTTGCCTTCATCTTGGGGAATTTCATGACGACCGACCTGCAGAGCACGATCGAAGCCGCGTGGGACGCGCGCGAAACGCTGGGGCTGACCACGACCGGCGCGGTGCGCGAGGCGGTCGAGAGTGCGCTGGCGGGGCTCGACGACGGTAGCTATCGCGTCGCCGAGCGCGACGCGGGCGGCACGTGGCAGGTCAACCAGTGGCTGAAGAAGGCGGTGCTGCTGTCGTTCCGCCTCAACGATATGGAAATCATCGAGGGCGGCGCCGGCGGCGCGACCTGGTGGGACAAGGTGCCGTCGAAATTCGCCGGCTGGGGCGAGAACCGTTTCCGCGACGCGGGTTTCCGCGCCGTGCCCGGATCGATCGTCCGCCGCGGCGCCTTCATCAGCAAGGGCGCGGTGCTGATGCCGAGCTTCGTCAACATCGGCGCCTATGTCGGCGAAGGGTCGATGGTCGACGCCTGGGCGACGGTCGGCAGCTGCGCGCAGATCGGCGCCAACGTCCATCTGTCGGGCGGCGCGGGGATCGGCGGCGTATTGGAGCCGCTGCAGGCCGGACCGGTGGTGATCGAGGACGGCGCCTTCATCGGCGCGCGCGCCGAGGTCGCCGAGGGCGTGATCGTGCGCGAGGGCGCGGTGCTGTCGATGGGCGTCTATCTCGGCGCGTCGACCAAGATCGTCGACCGTGCGACGGGCGAAGTCTTCATCGGCGAAGTGCCCGCTTACTCGGTCGTCGTACCGGGGTCGCTGCCGGGCAAGCCCTTGCCCGACGGGACGCCGGGGCCGTCGCTTTACTGCGCCGTCATCGTCAAGCGCGTCGATGCGCAGACGCGCGCCAAGACCGGGATCAACGAGCTTCTGCGCGACTGATAGCAGCGGGCGACAGGCAAGGAACCTTGTCGGCGGTCCAGTCGATATCATAGGTGGCGGGCACGACCCGGCTGGCGGGATCGTGCGGCTTCGCGACCTCGGGCTTGTAGGACACCCACGCCATGCTGTTGTCGAAACCCGCGATCCGACCGTTGTCGCGCCGCGCGCTGGCGGCGTCGATTTCGGGCTGTTCGACGCGCAGGCCGCGAACCATGCGGATCGCACCGTCGCGAAGATCGAAGGCGCGGTAATAATTCTTGCCGAAAATGCGCGTGTCATATCCCGATTTGAACGACCAGTTCGCCGCGTTCGTCGTCGCCGGCAGCCGCAGCGTCGTCACCTGGCAGTCGAATTCGGGGGCGCTGTAATAGGGCAGATCCTGATCCTGGTCTGCGGCGCGGGCGCGCCGTTCGGGCGGGCTGAAACCGCCGCCGGGCAACGCATAGGATTTGTCGCCATCGCCGTCATCGTCCCAATCGACCGTCCAGGTGCCGGTGACGGTCAGGATGCTGGCCTCCGCTTTCTGATCATAGCGCCATGTGACGTCGTCGACCGTTTCCCACGTCGCGCCGATCAGCTGCTGGCGCATGCCGTCGCGCAGCTGGTCGGGAGTCAGCCCGGACAGCTGGACCTGCTGCACGAGTCCGGGCAGGCCGCGGACAATCATCTTGTTCGTCACCTTCGCGGGCTTGTCGAAGCCGGCGCGCGCGTCGATCTCGTACAGCGTGATTTCGTTCGGCCGGCTCGCCATCCGCCATTCGATATTCTTGAGCGCGCTGCCCCGTTCGGTGAGCGGCAGGACCCAGCGATAGGCGATCACGGGCGTCGTACCGGGCCCGGCCACCGGCGGCAGCGTGCCGTCGAGCCAATAGGTGGTGCCATCGATCCGCGCGCGCACGAGGACATGGTCGAACATCCCGGGATTGGGCAGCCGCTCGTCGAGGCCGTCGTCGCCGCCGCTGTTGTTGGCGAGCACAGCCTCGGCCTCGATCCCGAGCCGCGCGAGCAGCGCCAGAAGCAGCGCGGTCTTGCCCTTGCAATCGCCATAGCGGCGCTGCCACGTCTCCTCGGCCGTCGCAGGGGTCAGATTGCCGTTGCCGAGGCCGACGTAGATGTACCGCACATCCCGCTGGACGAGCCCCAGCGCCGCGCGGGCGCGATCGAGGGGCTCGGCGTGCGCCGCTGCGATGCGCGCGGCCTCCCGGTCGAGCGCCGATCCGTCGTCGATCCGCGCCGCCTTGGCGAACAGCGGGGCGAAATGGCGCGAAATCGTCGCCCAGTCGGCAAAGTCGGTGAATTCGACGATGCGTTGCCACTGATAGCGCCCCGGCGCATCTTTCGGCGGCGTCAGCATCGCCGGATTGTCGAAGCTGAAATCGACTCCGTCGGCGCGCGGCCGGGCGACCGGCGCCATGTCCGGGGTCATCCGGATGTTCGGTTTCAGCCCCTTGTCCCAGCTCAATCCCAGCCGGTATCGGCCGGGCGCGGGGCTGGGGCCGAGGAAAAGCAGGCCCGAATCATTCTTGCCCAAGGTGGGATCGGCGTGCCGGGTCGTCAGGCCGACCTCAAGCTCGTCGCCGACGCGCAGGTCGGGAACGCGAAGCACCGCGGTCAGGATGCCGTCGAGCATCGCGGCCTCGAGCTGGTCCTCGCGGCGCAAAATCTCGAACGACGATTTTTCCAGAACGTCGATCGTCTCGCCGTCGCGGTGAACCTTGATGAAATGCACGACCGGGGCCCCCGATGCGGGATTCCAGGCGGTCTGGATATTGCCCATCTGCAGTGCGTTGGGATGGAGGATGCGGATGCGATAGCCGAGATATTGCGCCTGGCCCTCCGCATCGAGATGGATCAGCGCGTCCTGGCGCCGCACGAAAATCAGCCCGCTGGCATCGGCGGGAACGGGCATCAGTTCGGACGGAGTCGCCCAGTCGGGGACCGGTCCCCGCTCGATTCGTTCGTCTTGAGCCTGAACCTGAGCCTGCGCCAAAGCGGCGCCCAACATCATCGAGACAAATATCCGCACCATAACCCCCCGTTATCGGGAGCAATCATGTCGCGAATTGCGCGCGATGCAAGCAAAGACGATACCGTTCCCGAAGTATCGGGATCGCCCGGCGACCGCGAGAGTCGTGTCGCGGCCCTGCAGGCGCGCGATCAGCGTTCGCTGAGATAATAGCGTTCGCGCGCCGACAGATCGTCATTGAGGTCATAGACGATCGGCTGGCCGGTCGGGATTTCGAGGCCGGTGATGTCGGCGTCCGAAATGCCCGAGAGATGCTTGACGAGCGCGCGCAGGCTGTTGCCGTGCGCCGAGATCAGCACCGTCTTGCCCGCGGCGAGTTCGGGGACGATCGCGGCTTCATAATAAGGAAGCACGCGCTCGATCGTGTCTTTGAGGCTTTCGGCCGAGGGGATCGCGATGCCGGCGTAGCGCGGGTCGGCCGACAGGTCCCATTCGGAACCGGCTTCGAGCGGCGGCGGCGGGATGTCGAAGCTGCGGCGCCAGATCTTCACCTGTTCGTCGCCGTGCTTCGCCGCGGTCTCGGCCTTGTCGAGCCCGGTGAGCCCGCCATAGTGACGCTCGTTGAGGCGCCAGTCCTTGGTGACGGGGAGCCAGAGCCGGCCCATCGCTTCGAGCGCAAGGTTCAATGTCTTGATCGCGCGCGTCTGGACCGAGGTGAAACTGGTGTCTGGGGCGATGCCCTTCGCCTTCATCAATTCGCCAGCGGCGACGGCCTCGGCCGCGCCCTTCTCGGTGACATCGACATCCCACCAGCCGGTGAAGCGGTTTTCGAGATTCCACTGCGACTGGCCGTGACGGATGAGGATGAGCTGGGGCATTTCGGATCCTTGCGCTGGAGGAGGTGTGCCGCCCTTTAGCGCGGCTTTCCACCGAACGCCAACCGCCCCCTTGAAATGGTTTCGGCCGCACCCAGATTCGCCTCATCCGGCCGCCGAAACGGGGCCGGGTAGCGATCGCGGCGCGCGCCGCGGTCCCTTCGCTTCGCTTTCACAAGGAAGGAATGACTCATGCGTAACAGCTTCGACTGGACCCCCTATCGCCGTTCGACCGTCGGGTTCGACCGATTGTTCGATTTCCTCGAAACCGGTGGTTCGGGCGCCGAAAATTATCCGCCCTTCGACATCGAAAGGCTTGCCGACGATCATTTCCGCATCACCGTGGCGGTCGCGGGATTCAAGTCCGACGAGATCGACATCACCGCGCAGCAGAATATGCTGACCGTCAGCGGGCGCAAGGCGCCCGTCGCCGAAGGCGAGGAGCGCCAGCTCCTTTACAGCGGCATCGCGACCCGCGCGTTCGAACGCCGCTTCCAGCTCGCGGACTTCGTGCGCGTGAGCGCGGCGGACCTCGCCGACGGGTTGCTGACGATCGACCTGGTGCGCGAAGTGCCCGAAGCGATGAAGCCGCACAAGATCACGATCGGTGGCGCCACGCCGGTGATCGAGGACAAGAAGGCGGCATAAGCACCGGCCGATTTGGCTTGATGATGCGGGGTCCGGAGTCCCTTCCGGACTCCGTTTTCGTTTCTAGAGCGCGCGCGTCATGAAGCGGCTGAACGGATCGGGCTTGTAGCCGGCGAAGGGCGCGCACTCCTCGAAACCATGGCGCCGGTAGAGCGCCAGCGCGGGTTCGAACGCCGGGCTCGATCCGGTTTCGAGGCTGAGGCGGTCGAGGCCGCGGGCGCGCGCTTCGGCGAGGATATGCGCGAGCATGCGCACCGCAACGCCCTGCCGCAGGAAGGCGTCGGCGGTGCGCATCGACTTGATTTCGCCGTGACGGCCGTCGAGCCGCTTGAGCGCGCCGCAGCCCGCGAGGTCATCGCCGCGGTGGATCGACCAGAAGGTCACCTCGCCCGCGCGCAGCCCGTCGAAATCAAGGAAATGACAGCTTTCGGCGGGCGAATTGGCGAGCATGCCCGCGAAATGCTGCTCGAGCAGCGCGCGGATCGGGCCGCCCGACAGATCGTCCTCGACGATCCGCCAGGCGTCGCTCACAATAGCTGGTCCAGCGTCTGGAGGCAGGCATGCGCGAGCAGCTTCGAGCGTTCGGGCGACCAGCCGCGCGCCGGGTCGGGCAGGTCGCGATTGTCCTTGAACGGCATTTCGAGCGTCATCGACACCGCACCGAAACGCTCGGCGAGCTGCGTCGTCGACATCGAGAGATTCGCCTGTCCCGGCGCCGATTCCTCATAGCCGAGATCGACCTGGAAATCGGGGGTGTTCGCCGCGAGCGCGGCCTCGAACGCCTTATACTTCTCGGTCTGTTCCGGCTTAAGCGACGGAATGCCCTCGAACCCCGCGAGGAAGACCGCGGGGATCGCTTCGTCGCCGTGGACGTCCATTGCCCAGTCGACGCCGGTTTCGTCCATCGCGCCCCGGACGGCGAGCACTTCGGGGCTGCGCTCGGCGGTCGGATTGTCCCATTCGCGGTTGAGGTTCACCCCGGCAAAATTGGTGCGAAGATGGCCGCGGCGCGAGCCGTCGGGATTCATGTTCGGGACGATATGGAAGCGGCATTTCTGGAGCAGCGAGCGCGCGTGCGGATCCGCCGGATCGGTGAGCTTTTCGAGCGCGCCTTCCATCCACCATTCGGCCATCGATTCGCCCGGATGCTGGCGCGCATAGAGCCAGACCTGCGTGTCGCCGCTGCCCATTTCGAGGCAATCGATCGGCTGGCCTTCGAGGCTGGTGCCGAGGCAGCGATAGGTGACGCCTTCACATTCGGCGATCTGGGCGATCAGGTCGTGGTGGCGTTCCATCGAATAGGGCGCGAAATAGGCGATGTAGAGGATCGGACTTTCGGCGGTGTGCTGGATCGTCAGCGTGCCGGCATCATAGCTCGTGTCGAGGCGGAACCAGGTTTCGCGGTCGCTGCTCGCGCAGGCGGCGTAGCCCGGCCAGCCATCGGGATAGGCCGATGTGGCAAGTCCCGTGATCGCGAGCTCGAGCGCGTCGCCGACCGCGCACGACACGCGGAAGTGGAACCATTGGAAAAAGTCCGATTCACGATCCTTGCGAATCGAAAGGCGCGCCGACGTGCCGTCGACATTTTCCACGACGATATTGCCGCTGTCGAAAGCGGCGTTGATGGTGATGGTCATTTGACGCTGATAGTGCGTCCCGATTCGCCGGGGAAGTCCTTGAATAGGGCTTCAGCCAATTTCGCCGCGGCGAGGCTCGGCTGGTTGGCGGGCGCCTTGACCGGAACCGCGGTCAACGCGCGGCCTTCCCACAGTGCCTTGCCGGAGGCGGCATCGTCGATGCGGACGAACAGCTGGAGATCGGCCATCCGCTTCGGACCACCGCCGAGATTGATGCCGATCCCGAGCCCGACCCCCGAACCGTAGCTGCCGGTCGAACCGCCGACTCCGACCGACACGGGCGAGCGGCGACCCTCCGGCAGCTGTTCGGCGCGATCGAAGGAAATGCGGACAAGAAGCGGCGCGCGTTCGCCCGCGCCCGCCGCGACCAGCCCCTGGCGCCCGAGCTGCTGCTCGACCGCGGTGCGATAACTGTTCCATTCGAGCGAGGGCATCGCCGCACTAGGAGCCGCGCCATCCGCCGCCGGACCATCGAGCGGCGCGGTCGCGATGGCATAGCGCGTGCCCGGCGCCCAGCCGGCGACCGCATTGGTATGGAAACGGGTGACTTCGACCGGCGGCACCGCCGTCGCACAGCCAGCCATGGCGAACGCCGCTGCGACAGGCAGGGCGACGGAAAGAGGACGCGTCATCGGCGCATCATGCGCCAGCATTTATGGCTTGGCAATGAACGGGATGGGGCCGATCCTCCCCGCGGCGAAGCCGTGGGGAGGGGGACCGCCGCCGCAGGCGGTGGTGGAGAGCGCCACCAGCCCCTCCGTCAGCCCTACGGGCTGCCACCTCCCCATCGCTTCGCGACAGGGAGGATCAAAGCGATCAACGATAGAAGATATGGTTGTCGATCTGCGCGATGCGCGTCTTGCGCCAGCCCGGCGAAACGTAGCGCGCGTGGAAGAAGAGTGCGCCGGGCGCGCGGTTCTTCCAGGTGCCGTCGCGCGCGATCTGGGCGATGGCGACGGCATTGTCCCACTGCGCGCCCTTGCGGATCGCGGGCATCCGGCCGCCGCGCACGAAGCTGAACTGGCTTTTCTGGTGAACGACGCCGCACAGGCTCTTGGGGAAGCGGCCCGAATTGGCGCGGTTGATCACGACATGCGCGACCGCGAGCTGGCCGGGGAGCGATTCGCCGCGCGATTCGAAATAGACCGCGCCGGCGAGGCAGCGCAGCTCGGGGTCGATTTCGGCAGGCGCGGGCGTCGCCGCGACGAGTTCGGCGAGCGAAGCGGCGGTGACCGGCGCCGGGGTCGGCGCGGGATCGGCTTCGGTTTCGATTTTGATGCTGTCTTCGACCGGCGCCTCGGCTTGGGTCGGAAGCTCCGCCTCTCCCTCGACCTCCGGCGCGTCGGCGCCCGGGAGGATGATGGCGGGGATATTGGCGTCGGCGGCAAGATCGCTTGCAAAGCCCGGTTCCGCCAGAAGCAGCATGGAGGCGGCGGTCATGCCGACGGCAGCCATGCCGGCCACGTTCAAAATGCGACTCATAGTGTCCGTCAAAAGGGCGGCCGATGAACCGAACCTCTCAAACCAGGCGGGGGGACTATGGTCCAGTATCGCCGCCTGCGGTCATCGTCCGACTGCGTGTCCAATCCGTTTGCCCGGGCGCTTGCAAAGCCGTGCAACCCGCGGATCGACCTACGCGTTATCGAATGGGCGCCAGCTATTGTGCGCCGCAACAGAGTCAAGTTAACGCGGCCCACTCCGCGACGAGTCGTGGCGCATCTGCGATATCCAGTTCGACGATCCACAAATCGGGATCGGCCTTTCGCCGCCGTTCCTGATAGTTTTTGCGCGATTCACCATCTTTTGCGTCGTTCGCGCCGACCGCCTCCCAGATATAGTGACCGCCGGGGCCAAAGCGCCGTTCGAGGAGCGGGCCGGGCTCGCCGCGGTCGCTACACTGGACGAGAATGATTCCCGAGGTGTCGTCGCCCTTCGCCAGCACGGTCGCGAAGCCGCCCGCCGCTTCGGTGCGTCGAAGCAGCAGATCGACGAGGAAGCGGCTTTTGAGGCGGGTCATGTCAGCTTGTACCCCTGCGAAGGCAGGGGCCCATCACCCAACCTGCCGTCATCAAGTGACGGCGATGGCGATCGCTAGGGCAGGAGATGGACCCCTGCCTTCGCAGGGGCGCGGGTGGCCCTACCTTAGGCCGCGTCACGCGTTTCGGTGTCGGCGAGCAGCGCATAGAGCGCCTCGTCGCTCTTCGCGCCACGCAGCCGGTCGGCGATCGCCTCGTTGCGCAGCATCCGCGACACGCCCGCGAGCGCCTTCAGATGGTCGGCGCCGGCGTCGAGCGGCGAGAGCAGGACGAAGAGCAGGTCGACCGGCAAGCCATCGACCGCATTGAAATCGATCGGCCTCGCCAGTTGCAGGAACAGGCCGCGCACGCCGCCGAGGTCGGCCATCTTGGCGTGCGGCAGCGCGATCCCGCGGCCGAAGCCGGTCGAGCCCAGACGCTCGCGTTCGAGCAGCGCCTCGCTGACTTCGCCGGCGTCGAGGCCGAGCGAACGGCTGGCGAGATCGCCGACAAAGGGGAAAAGCGCCTTTTTCGAATCGAGCTGAACATGCGCGCGCACGGTCGCCGGATAGAGAAGGGAAGAAAGATTCATCGTCTGGTCAAATCTTGTTAAACGCCGGCCGCCGCCAGGAACATATGCTGGCAAGCGGTCGTGGATCTGTCGCGGCAGGCCCCCGCCATCCCGGCTTCGGGCATCGTTGGGCGCGGCCCTTAAGCCGGATGGCGGAGAAAATCCAGCCCTATCGTGGTTCGACCCAGCCGATCGTCCCGTCGTCGCGGCGATAGACCATGTTGTGCGCGCCCGTCTTGCTGTTGACGAAAAGCAGGGCGTTGGTGTTGCGCAGGTCGAGCATCATCACCGCGTCGGACACGCTGCTGCTGGGGATGTCGACGCGCGTTTCGGCGATGATCGCGGGCGCATCGCCCGCATCCTCGTCGTCGGAGTTCGCGTCGAAAACGGTGTAGCTGGCGTTGTCCGCGATCTCGTCGACCGTCGGCGACGGCTGCGCGGGACCGTTGTTGCGGTCCTTCAATCGTCGCATATAGCGCCTGAGCTGCTTTTCGATGCGTTCGGCGGCGCCCTCGAACGCGACATGCGCGTCCTGCGCCTGGCCGTGGCCCTTGAGCACGAGCCCCTGCATCACATGCGCGACGATGTCGCACTGGAAACTGTCGTGCGGGCCTTTCCCGAAAGTCGCGTGCGCCCCGATCGCGCGCGAGAAATATTTGTCGGCAATCGCGTTCATCCGGTCCGACACATGCGCCTGGAGCGCTTCGCCGGTTTCGATCTGGTGGCCAGAGACGCGGATTTCCATTTTTCTTCTCCTTCTATGGCCGGTGCGACGATGGGAGAGTCGTCACACCGTATCGAGCCACAGCGGCTGGTTCAGCCCTGCGACAAATTCGGCGTGGCGCGCGAGTTCGGCGGCCGACGCCATATGGGGACGGGGTTCGCGATAGGGGCGGTCGCCGCCCCGCGGTGCCGCGGGAGTCGCGGCCGCGGACGGCGCGGCGTTCGGCGTCGAGGCCGCGAGTCCGAGGCCGATCTGCCGCCCGCCGGTCATTTCGATATAGAGATGCGCGAGCAGTTCGGCGTCGAGCAGCGCGCCATGCTTGACGCGGTGGCTGCGGTCGATGCCGTAGCGCGTGCAGAGCGCGTCGAGGCTGTGCTTGGCGCCGGGGTGGAGCTTGCGCGCCATCTGCACGGTGCAGCACATGCGCGCCATGTCGAGCGCGGGGCGGCCGGCGCGCGCGAGTTCGGCGTTGACGAAACCGAAGTCGAAGGCGGCATTGTGCGCGACGAGCGGCGCGTCGCCGAGGAATTCGAGCAGCTCGTCGACGCGCGCGCTGAACAGCGGTTTGTCCGAGAGGAACTGGATCGACAGGCCATGCACCGCTTCGGCGGCGGCGGGCATGTCGCGCTCGGGATTGAAATAGGCGTGGAAGGTGACGCCGGTTTCGCGGCGGTCGACCAGTTCGACACATCCGATTTCGACCAGCCGGTCCCCGTTTCTGGGATCGAAACCCGTGGTTTCGGTATCGAAAATAATCTCGCGCATCGAGGCTTTAATCTGGACCCTATCGGGCGTGGAAACAAGAGGCGATGAAGCGAATTTGACGGTGTGTCTCGCTTTTGGGACGGCCCGTTTCGATGATGAAATCGGCGCGCGCACGCTTGACGCGGTCGGGGACCTGCAGGCGGCGGATCGCCTTCAGCTTCGCCGCGGTCATGCCGGGCCGGCGCATCACGCGCCTCCGCTGCATCCACGCGGGCGCCGAGACGACGGCGATCGCGCCGACGCGCCGCCAGCCGCCCTTTTCGAAAAGCAGGGGAATGTCGAGCACGACGACCTCGCGCGCGCGGTGGCGCGCGAGGAAACGCTTCTGCGCCTTGCCGACCGCCGGGTGGACGATCGCTTCCAGCGCCGCAAGCTCGTGGGTGTTGCCGAGGACCAGCGCGCCGAGTTTCTGGCGATCAACCCCCTGCGGGCCGGTGGTGCCGGGAAAACGCGCCTCGATCGCGGCGACGAGCGCGCCGCCGGGGCCCTGCAGCCGGTGAACCTCGGCATCGGCGTCGAACACCGGGACGCCCTCGGCCAAGAACATCGCCGCCGCGGTCGACTTGCCCATCCCGATCGAGCCGGTGAGCCCGAGGATGAAGGGGCGGCGCAGCCGCGAGCCGGGACGCGGGCGATGCGTCATGCCAGCAGCAGCGCGCGCAATTCCTCGTCGCGGCCCTCGGGCGGGGCTGCGCCGAAGAAGAGCTCGAAAGCGAGCGCGGCCTGGCCGATCAGCATGTCGAGTCCGTCGACGGTATCGAGCCCGCGCGCCGCGGCGGCTTTGAGCAGCCCCGTCTGGAGCGGCGAATAGACGAGATCGTAGACGATCGCGTCCTCGGGAAGCGGCGCGAGGTCGAGGGTGAGCGGCGGCTGGCCCGCCATGCCGAGGCTGCTCGAATTGACGAGCAGCGATACGGGGGGGAGCGGGGCGTCGAGTGCGACGACCTCGCCCTTGAGGCCGAAAGTGGCGAGCAATCCCATGGCCTTGAGCGGCGAGCGGTTGAAGATCGTCACCTTGCCGACGTTGGCGCGCGCGAGCGCGAAGAGCACCGCGCGCGCCGCACCGCCCGCGCCGACCACCGCGACCGGCGCGCCTTCGAGATCGAGTTCGGCGAGCGGGGCGTAGAAGCCGGCGGCGTCGGTGTTGGTGCCAATGACAGACCCGTCTGGCTGGCGAACGATCGTGTTCATGGCTCCGATGGTCCCGCGAATATTGCCCGGGTCATCGACGAGATCCATGACTGCTTGCTTGTGCGGCATGGTCACGTTGCAACCGCGCCAATCGGCGTCGGCGCAAGCTCCAGCGATATAATCGGCAAGCTCATCGACGGGTACGTGGAATCGCCGGTAATCGCCCGGAAGGCCAAGCGCCTTGAGCCAGAAATTATGAATCAGCGGCGATTTCGACTGGGCGATCGGGTCGCCGATCACTTCGGCATATGGCGCGCTCATTGCGGCGCCAATCCGGCCGCGCGGAGCCACGCCAGCAGGGGAAGCATCGGCATGCCGACGATGGTCCAGGGGTCGCCCTCGACCCGGTCGAACAATTGCACGCCCGCTCCTTCGATTTCGTAACAGCCGACGGTCCAGCGGATGCTGTCCCAATGCCGCGCGACATAGTCGGCGATGAAGGCGTCCGACAAGGGGCGCATCCACAGCTTTGCTTCGCCGACCGCGCGCCAGACCGGGGCGCCGTCGCGCGCCGCGACCGCGGCGCTGAACAGCCGGTGGCGCGTTCCCGCCATGCGGCGGAGATGGCAGGCGGCGTCCTCGGGGCTTTCGGGTTTCGTCAGCATCGATCCGTCGTCGAGCGCGAGGGTCGAATCGGCGCCGAGCACGGTGACGCCGGGAAGCCGCGACGAGATTTTGACAGCCTTCGCCTCGGCGAGGGCGTCGGCGATGTTGCGCGGCGTCTGGCCGGTCGCGAGCAGCGAGGCGGTGAGCGCCTCCTCGTCGACGTGCGCGGCGCTGGTTTCGAAGGTCAGCCCGGCGGCGCGGAGCATCGCGGCGCGACCGCTGCTTTGCGAGGCGAGGAGGAGGCTCATGCGTCGGCCCGGTCTTCGACGAGCTTGATCACCGCGGCGGCGGTTTCCTCAATCGAGCGACGCGTCACGTCGATCACCGGCCAGCCATTGTCGGCGAACATCCGCCGCGCATAGGCAAGTTCCGCCTTGACGCGATCGTCGTCGACATAGGCGGTTTCGGGCGCCTGATTCAGCGAGAGCAGACGGTTGCGGCGCACCTGCACGAGCCGGTCGAGCCCGGTGGTCAGCCCGACGATCATCGGACGCTTCAGGTTGAACAGCGCGTCCGGCGGCGGCGATTCGGGAACGATCGGGATGTTCGCGGTCTTGAAGCCGCGGTTCGCGAGATAGATGCTCGTCGGCGTTTTCGAGGTCCGCGACACGCCGGCGAGGACGATGTCGGCCTGTTCCCAATTTTCCCAGCCGATGCCGTCGTCGTGCGCGACGGTAAATTGAATCGCCTCGACGCGCGCGAAATAGGCGGCATCGAGGACGTGCTGGCGGCCCGGGCGCGCCTTCGCCTCCTGCCCGAGCATCCGCGACAGGGCGTCGGTCACTGCGTCGAGCGCGGCGACGGTGGGGAGGCCGTGCGCCCCCGCGCGCCGTTCGAGGCTGGCGCGCAGTTCGCCGTTGACGAGAGTGAAGAGGATCATGCCGGGGCTGGCCTGCACTTCGGCCATGATGCGGTCGAGATGCGATTCGGAGCGCACCATCGGCCAGAAATGGCGCACCACCTCGACATCGTCGAACTGCGCGATCGCCGCCTTGGCGATATTTTCGAGCGTCTCGCCCGTGGAATCGGATATGAGGTGAAGGTGAAGCCGGCCCATCACCGCAGCTTTCGGGCGCAGGGGAGAAAAAGGCAATACCAACCGTCGCCCCCGCGAAGGCGGGCGCCGCCGTCGGCCTTGCGCGCCCTTTCGAGCGTCCCCGCCTTCGCGGGGGCGACGATTTGGCTGCTGTGGATAAGTTTGGCAAAAGCACCGGGACAATTTCGGCACGCGGGATTCATCCCCCGCGGTGCCGATTCCGGTCCATCGCTTATCCACAAGGGATGAATTTTATCCACAGGCTGTGAATTAGGGGCAAAGCCGCCCGCGACTCCGTGGCGCGACCGGCGACCCAGGGAGTCAAGCTGTTGGCAAAAGGGACGCCCCGGCCTAAAGCCGCCTTGTCCGCCGACCAACAAACCACCACAATCATCTTTAAATATATATGAAGAGAGAAAGAAGGGCCGCGTGAAGGCGTCACCGAAGACACTGCTCGCGACGCTGCGCGGGGTACGGCAGGAACGTCCGTCACTCTGGCTGATGCGCCAAGCGGGACGCTACCTCCCCGAATATCGCGCGCTGCGGGAAACCAAGGGCGGTTTCCTCGAGCTCTGCTACGACCCTGAGGCGGCGGCCGAAGTGACGTTGCAGCCGATCCGTCGCTTCGGGTTCGACGGATCGATCCTCTTTTCGGACATTCTCGTCATTCCGCACGCGCTCGGCCAGCATCTCTGGTTCGAGGCAGGCGAGGGGCCGCGGCTGGCGCCGCCGCTCGTCGATGAAGCGATTGGCTCGCTAGAAGCTGCGCCTCAGCGGTTGGGTCCTGTTTATCAGACTGTGGAGAGAGTTTCACGAGCTCTTCCGCCGGAAACGACCTTTCTGGGCTTCGCTGGAAGTCCCTGGACGGTTGCGACCTATATGGTGGCGGGGCAGGGTTCGAAGGACCAAGCCGCAGCTCGGCGTATGGCTTATGGTGATCCAAGCGCATTCGAGACCATTATCGGCGCCATCATTGACCTCACGGTCTCTTATCTGGCTGGGCAGATTGAATCGGGCGTCGATGCGGTGCAATTGTTCGACAGCTGGGCGGGCAGCCTTTCTCCCGCCCAATATGAGCGATGGGTGATCGCGCCCAATGCCGAGATCGTGCGCCGCTTGCGCGCGCTCCATCCCGACACGCCGATCATCGGCTTTCCGAAGGGCGCGGGCGGCAAGCTCGCCGCCTATGCCGACGAAACCGGCGTCGATGCGATCGGTCTCGACGAGACGGTCGATCCCGTCTGGGCCGACGCGGCCTTGCCGGCGCATCTGCCGGTGCAGGGCAATCTCGACCCGCTCGCCCTCGTCGCGGGGGGCGGCGCGCTCGATGCGGCGATCGACCGCATCCTTGCGGCCTTCCCCGATCGTCCCCATATCTTCAATCTCGGCCATGGCATCGTGCCCGACACGCCGATCGCGCATGTCGAGCATCTGATCAAACGCGTTCGCGGCGGATAATCTATGGAACTGGCAGGTTTTTTGGGGGCGACGATGCTTTGGATCAAAGCCGCGCATATCATTTTCGTGATCTTCCTGATGGCCGGCCTGTTCATGATGCCGCGCTTCTTCGTCTATCATCATCAGGCGCCCGTCGGGTCCGACGAGGACAAGAAATGGATCGAGCGCGAGGACCGGCTGCGGCGGATCATCCTCAATCCGTCGATCATCATCGTCTGGATCTTCGGCCTGATGCTCGCTTTCCATGGCGATTATTGGCGCGAAGGCTGGTTCATCGCCAAATTGCTGCTGGTGGTCGGGCTCTCGGGCTATCATGGCTGGCTGATCGGCTATTTCAAGAAACTGAGGAAGGGCGAGCGTCCGCTCAGTGAAAAACGGCTGCGGATGCTCAACGAGGTGCCCGGCATCGCAGCGGCGATCATCGTCATCCTCGTGGTCGTGCGCCCCTGACCCCGGAAAGACCTACTCGCCCCGGCGCAGCCCGATTGACTTGATACCGAGCCGGTTATAGGGGCGATTCAACCCCGTTCCATACGGGCGGCGCGTCCCCCGCGCCGATGCTATCGAAACGGTCGTCCCCCGGCCGGATAGGCACCCCAGCGGTGCGATAAATTTGTGTCCTATTTCTCCCGAAGACCTATCTGGAATCCATCCAATGCACCTTAAAGAACTCAAGACCAAGGCGCCCGCCCAGCTCGTCGAAATGGCCGAGGAACTGGGCGTCGAGGGCGCCTCGACGCTGCGCAAGCAGGACCTGATGTTCTCGATCCTGAAGGAACTCGCCGAAGAGGGCGAGGAAATCATCGGGTCGGGCACGATCGAGGTTCTCCCCGATTCCTTCGGTTTTCTGCGCTCGTCGGACGCCAACTATCTTGCCGGCCCCGACGACATCTATGTCTCGCCGAACCAGGTCCGCAAATATGGCCTGCGCACCGGTGACACGGTCGAGGGCGAAATCCGCGCGCCGCGCGACGGCGAACGCTATTTCGCGTTGACCAAGCTGATCAAGGTCAATTTCGACGATCCCGAAGCGGTGCGTCACCGCGTCAATTTCGACAATCTCACCCCGCTCTACCCGAACCAGAAGCTGTCGCTCGATACCGTCGACCCGACCGTCAAGGACAAGTCGGCGCGCGTCATCGACCTCGTCAGCCCGCAGGGCAAGGGCCAGCGCGCGCTGATCGTCGCGCCGCCGCGCACCGGCAAGACGGTGCTGCTGCAGAATATCGCCAAGGCGATCACCGACAATCATCCCGAGGTTTACCTCATCGTCCTTCTCGTCGACGAACGTCCCGAGGAAGTCACCGACATGCAGCGCAGCGTGAAGGGCGAGGTCGTCTCCTCGACCTTCGACGAGCCCGCGACGCGCCACGTCCAGGTCGCCGAAATGGTGATCGAAAAGGCCAAGCGCCTCGTCGAGCACAAGAAGGATGTCGTCATCCTGCTCGACTCGATCACGCGTCTCGGCCGCGCCTACAACACCGTCGTCCCCTCGTCGGGCAAGGTGCTGACCGGCGGCGTCGATGCCAATGCGCTCCAGCGTCCGAAGCGTTTCTTCGGCGCCGCGCGCAACATCGAGGAGGGCGGCTCGCTGTCGATCATCGCCACAGCACTGATCGATACCGGCAGCCGCATGGACGAAGTGATTTTCGAGGAATTCAAGGGCACGGGCAACTCGGAGATCGTGCTTGATCGCAAGGTCGCCGACAAGCGCATCTTCCCGAGTCTTGACGTCGGCAAGTCGGGCACCCGCAAGGAAGAATTGCTCGTCGAGAAGGACAAGCTTTCGAAGATGTGGGTGCTGCGCCGCATCCTCATGCAGATGGGAACCGTCGATGCGATGGAATTCCTGCTCGACAAGATCAAGGATTCGAAGACCAACGAGGATTTCTTCGATAGCATGAACCAATAAGCGGCGCCGGTGGCCGTTCTCGAACATGCGTTGCTTCATGTCCGTGAAGGGCGCGAAGCCGAATTCGAGGCGGCCGTGGCCGAAGCGCGGCCGCTGATCGAGGCATCGCCGGGCTTTGTTTCGTTCGAAATTCGCCGCCCGACAGCAACCGGACATGCTTATCTGCTTTTGGTGAAGTGGAGGTCGGTTGCGGATCATCGCGACGGCTTCCGGCAATCGGACCGCTACCAGCAGTGGCGGGCGTTGCTGCATCCCTTTTATGACCCTATGCCAGAGGTCAGCTATTTCGGAGAGTCGCTGTGATTTTGGAATTTCTGACTCAGACCACGGCGCACGCCGGCGGTTTCGGCGGTCCCGCCGGGATGTGGGACGCGATCGTCAACGATTTTTCGAACATCACCGAACCCGCGGCCTTCGCCGCCTTCCTGCAGGTGCTGATGATCGACATCGTGCTGGCGGGCGACAATGCGATCGTCGTCGGCGCGCTCGCCGCGGGTTTGCCCGCCGACCAGCGCCGCAAGGTGATCATGATCGGCGTGCTCGCCGCGCTGGTGCTGCGGATCGCCTTCGCACTCGTCGTGACGCAGCTGATGCAGATCGTCGGGCTGATCTTCGTCGGCGGGCTGCTGCTCGTCTGGGTCGCGTGGAAAATGTGGCGCGAGCTGCGCGAAGGCGCGCATTCGGCAGGATCGCCCGAGATCGCAGGCGACGAGCATTCGGGCCTGAAACCCGCAAAAAGCTTTGCCGCCGCCGCCTGGGCGGTCGCGGTCGCCGACGTCAGCATGAGCCTCGATAACGTCCTCGCGGTCGCCGGTGCGGCGCGCGAGCACCCCGGCATCCTCATCGTCGGGCTGATCTTCGCGGTCGCGCTGATGGGCGTCGCGGCGAATATCATCGCCAAATATATCGAACGCTATCGCTGGATCGCCTACATCGGTCTTGCGGTGATCGTCTATGTCGCGGTCAAGATGATCTACGAAGGCTGGATCGACCCGAGCGTCGGCATCGGTACGCTGTTCGGCTGATCGATTTGGCAGTTTGAAATATATGGGCCAGCCCCGTCGGGGGCTGGCTTTTTCCTGTCGGCTTCCCATCTCCCGACCATGCCTCAGCTTCACATGACCCGCGTTGCCGTCGGCTGTTCGGACTATCCGTCGCTCGAGGCGCGGATCGCCAACTATTCTGAGGCCGGCGAAATCCGTTTCACGACGCGGTTCCGGCCCAAGCGCGCCGACGAGCTGATCGGCGGCAAGCTGCATTTCATCGTCAAGCACACGCTCGTCGCGCGCGTCGAAATCCTGCGCTTCGACGATCGCAGCGACGGGCGGGTCGATATCGTGTGCGTCGCCACGCTCGAGCGGGTGCATCCGCAACCGAAGCGTGCGCATCAGGGATGGCGCTATCTGACCGAAGCCGACGCACCCAAGGGTATCGACGATGCGAGCGGTATCGGCGAGCTGCCACCCGAACTGTATCGCGAGCTCGCCGAACTCAGCCTGATCTAGCCTGGAAAAGCGGGGCGGAAGCTGTCAGCGCGCGCCATCGCCCAGTAACGGGCGCTTGCGACCGATCGGGGATCTTCGAGGAGGATTCTACGATCGTAGAATGAATAGATGCGGTCGATCGAGTCCGAACGCGCCGAATTGAGGCGCTCGTGGAGATGGTGCGGCCGGATTTCCCATGGATTGTCGAGGCCCATCGCGCAGCTGATGTCCCATAGCGCCGAGACGGTCGCGGCCTGAAAGCGGCGGACGCGCTCGGCCTTGTCCTCGACGACGAGGCCGCTCTGGCGGCCGGGATCCTGCGTTGCGACGCCGGTCGGGCACATGTCGGTGTGGCATTTGAGCGACTGGATGCAGCCCAGCGAGAACATGAAGGCGCGCGCGGCGTTCGACCAGTCGGCGCCGAGCGCGCAGTTGACCGCGAGCCCGGCGCCCGAATGCACCTTTCCCGAGGCGGCGAGGCGGATTTCTTCCTTGAGGCCGCAGCCGACGAGCGCGTTGCGCACGAAGATCAGCCCTTCGCGCAAAGGCATGCCGACGCGGTTAGAAAATTCGACCGGAGCCGCGCCGGTGCCGCCTTCGGCGCCGTCGACGACGATATAGTCGAGCCGGATGCCGGTCTCGATCATCGCCTTCATGATGGCGTAAATCTCGTGCGGCTGGCCGACGCAGAGCTTGATCCCGACGGGCTTGCCGCCCGACATCTCGCGCAATTTCGCCGCCCATTCGATCATCTCGACCGGGGTAGCAAAGGCCGAATGTCCGGCAGGGGAGATGCAGTCCTCGCCTTCGGGAATGCCGCGCGTCGCAGCAATTTCCGCGCTGACCTTGGGGCCGGGGAGCACGCCGCCATGCCCCGGCTTGGCGCCCTGGCTGAGCTTGATCTCGATCATCTTGATCTGCTCGTCCTGCGCGCGATCGCGGAAGCGTTCGGGGTCGAAGCGGCCGCCGGCATCGCGGCAGCCGAAATAGCCGCTGCCCAGTTCCCACACGATGTCGCCGCCGTGGGTGCGATGATAGGGGCTGAAGCCGCCTTCGCCGGTGTCGTGGTAGAAATTGCCCAGCCGCGCACCGAGATTGAGCGCCTCGATCGCCCGCGCGCCGAGCGAGCCGAAGCTCATCGCCGAGATATTGAGCAGCGCGGCCTCATAGGGACGCGCGCATTGCGCGGTGCCGACCTTGACCCGCTGCGTCCGGTCGTGGCCGATCTCCGGCGCGATGCTGTGGCTCATCCATTCATATTCGTCCGAATAGACGTCAAGTTCGGTTCCGAACGGGTGCGCGTCGAGATCGCCCTTGGCGCGGGCATAGACGATATCGCGCTCGGCACGGGTGAAGGGGCGGCCGTCGAACGGGCTTTCGACGACATAGGAATAGAGGAAAGGCCGCAGATCCTCGAACAGCCAGCGGATGCGGGCGATCAGCGGATAGTTGCGGCGAAGCGTGTGGCGCCGCTGGAGCGCGTCATGGAGCGCGATGAGCAGCAACGGCACCCACAGCAGCAGCGTCCAGCGCGCCGGCGTCCACCAGGCCGCGAACGCCGCGAGCAGCAGCAGAACCGGAAAGACGAGCCAGCGGCGCATCAGCCGCGCCTAGCCCGCTTGCGCCGCGAGCATCGCCGCCATCTTCTCCCACACCTTGTTGATCGCTTTGAGCGGGCGGACCATCACCTTGAAATCCTGTATCTTTCCTTCGTTGTTCCAGCGGATGATGTCGACCCCGTTGATCTGGATGCCGTCGAGGCTGCTCTGGAATTCGAGCACCGCCTGATCGCCGTCGACGATTTCGCGCAGATAGCGGAAATCGTCGCCGCCGAGCACGTGGCTCGCGGCGTGGAGGTAAGCGAAGACCTTGTCGGCGCCCTCTTGCGGCGTGTGGACCACTGGCGAGTGGAACACCGCATCCGCGGCGAGCAGGTCTCTGAGCGCCTGCGGGTCGCCGCCGCCCGCCATATAGGCGTGCCAGGCGGCGAGACCGGGGTGCGCGCTCATCCGAGATTCTCGGCGAAGAAAGCGCGGGTGCGGCCGTCGGCGAGCTGCGCGCCTTCCTCGTTGCGACGGTTGCCCATCGTCGCGGCGAAACCATGGTCGAGCCCGGGATAGTCGTGGAGCGTGACCTTCGGATGCGGATCGAGCCCTTCGTGAATCCGCTTTTGCGCATCGTGATCGACGAGATGATCCTCGGTCGGGATGTGGAGCATCAGCGGATGCGCGATCGCATGGCTCTCGTTCAGCATCTGGTCGATCATCACGCCATAATAGCCCACCGACGCGTCGATATCGGTGCGCGCCGCCGTCATATAGGCGAGGCGGCCGCCGAGGCAGAAACCGACTGCGCCGACCTTCGCCGCGCCCTGGCCGCGAAGCCAGCGGATCGCCGCTTCGATATCCTTGACCCCGTCGTCGGCGTCATATTGGCCGAAATATCCGAAGGCTTCCTGCAGTTCGGCCTCGATATCGGGGTTAAGCTCGACACCGGGAGCGAAGCGCCAGAAGATGTCGGGCGCGATCGCCAGATAGCCCTCGGCGGCCCAGTCGTCGCATTTCTTGCGAATGCCCTCGTTGACCCCGAAGATTTCGGGGATGACGATGATCGCGCGCGCGCCGTCGGCGTCGGGACGCGCGACATAGGCGGGGATGTCGCCCTCGCCATCGAGGGCGGGGATCGTGGTGTTCGTTGCGGCCATGCGGGGAGCTCTCCTGTCTCTTGCTTCTTTGCTGTGAAAGCGCGAAGCTAGCCGGGCCGCGGGCACGGCTCAAGCGGCTAACCGGCATTTTCGGGGCGGAGACAGGCGATGAAGTTCAATATCGAGATCGATTGCACCCCCGAGGAGGCGCGCCGCCTGTTCGGCCTTCCCGATCTCGAGCCGCTCCACGACATCTACCTCGATCGCGTCAAGGAATTGATGGCGAAGGGGATCACGCCCGACATGGTGCAGGCGATGGTCAAGACCTGGGTGCCGATGGGCGAGAGCGGGCTGGGGCTGGTCCAATCGTTGCTCGGCCAGTTCGGCGGCGGATTGATGGGCGGGGCGAAATCGGCCGACGCGGGCGACGACGACAAGCCCGCCAAGGGGCGCAAGAGCTGAGCCAAAGTCCGGCAAGCGATACGATCTTCGCGCTGTCGAGTGGGATGCCGCCGGCGGCGATCGGTGTCGTGCGCGTGAGCGGGCCGGCGGCGGGCGCGGCGCCATTGCCGTGGACGGCAAGCTGGTCGTACAGGCCGTGGCCGGCGGCGGGCGCGGCGTTGAAGGCGCTCGCCGGGCACCTGCCGCCGCCGCGAAGGGCGGCGCTGGCGGCGTTGAAAGATGCCGATGGCGCGGCGCTCGATCGCGCGTTGGTCCTGTGGTTTCCAGGACCGGCGACGGCGACGGGCGAAGATCTGGCCGAACTGCATCTGCACGGCGGCCGCGCGGTGGTCGCGGCGGTCGAGGCGGCGCTTGCGGCGATGCCGGGGCTGCGGCGCGCCGAGGCGGGCGAGTTTACGCGGCGCGCGTTCGAGAATGGACGGATCGATCTGGCAGAGGCCGAGGGGCTTGCCGATCTGTTGGCGGCGGAGACCGAAAGCCAGCGGGTGCAGGCGCTCGGCATGGCGAGCGGGCATGTGTCGCGCGCCGTCGCCGCGTGGCAGGAGCGGTTGCTCGGGCTGATGGCGGGGGCGGAGGCCGAGCTCAATTTCGCCGACGAAGATGATGTGGAAGTTGGCGAAGGTGTCGCGCAGCGTCTGATTGCGGGGATGGGCGATCTGGCGGGCGAGCTGGGCGAGTGGCTGGCGCGGCCGGCGGCGGAGGTGATCGCCGAGGGGGTGTCGGTGGTGATCGCCGGGCCGCCAAATGCCGGAAAATCTACTTTAATCAATGCCTTGGCTCAACGCGAGCTGGCGATCGTGTCGCCAATCGAAGGAACGACGCGCGATGTGATCGAAACCCCGCTGGCGCTCGACGGGATCGCGATGCGTTTTTCGGACACCGCGGGGATCCGCGGGGAAGGTGCCGATGCGATCGAGGCGATCGGGATCGACCGCGCGAAGGCGGCGGTCGAGGGCGCCGATATATTGCTGTGGCTCGGGCCGGCGAAGGACGCACCGGGCCATCCGCGCTGCATCACGATCGCGGCGCAGGTCGATCGCTGGCGCGGCGATGCGGCGGCGGAGGCCGAAGCGGCGCACGCGGACCTGACCCTGTCGGCGGCGACCGGTGAGGGGATGGACAGGCTCCACAAATATATCGTCGAGATGGCGCGGACCTTGCTGCCGCGCGAGGGCGAGGCGGCGCTGCGCCAGCGGCAGCGCGTGGCACTCGCGGAGGCGAAGGGCTGGCTGACGATCGAACCGGAGTCGCGCGAGGCGAACGATTTAATCCTGTTGGCAGAACGGCTTAGGCTCGCCGCGACGGCGCTCGATCGCGTCACCGGGCGCGCGGGGGTCGAGGAGATGCTCGACGCCTTGTTCGGGCGCTTCTGCATCGGAAAATGATGTTCCACGTGAAACAGCCCGCCGGCGCGGAGCGGCCGGGGAGCCCATTTTTGACTCACCCAAAGACACAAAGATGGCGTGAACGGTCGCGGCGATGCGCGCCATCTTTGCGTCTTTGGGTGAGGTGGGGGGGCTGACGTTGGCTTGAAGAGATTATCTCACGCAAAGGCGCAAAGGCGCAAAGAAGGGGTTCGGGGTCGATAGGGGTGTTTCTGCTTTCGCTGTCGCCTCAACGGGCCGCCGGGGGGCGGGCGCCTCCTTGTGCCTTTGCGTGAGATTTTCCGTGGCGTACGCGCCGGATGGATTTCGGGGCGGCTTTGGGCTATGCGCCGCCGCAACCATGCAGGATCACGCAACTTTCGATGTCATCGTCGTCGGCGGCGGACACGCGGGGACCGAGGCCGCAGCCGCGGCGGCTCGGCTCGGCGCGCGCGTCGCGCTTGTCAGCTTCGACCCCGCGCTGATCGGGACGATGTCGTGCAATCCCGCGATCGGCGGGCTCGGCAAGGGCCATCTGATGCGCGAGGTCGATGCGCTCGACGGGTGGATGGCGCGTGCCGCCGACCGCGCGGCGATCCATTACCGGATGCTCAATGCGTCGAAGGGCGCGGCGGTGCAGGGGCCGCGCATCCAGGCCGACCGCAAATTATATCGCGACGCGATCCAGAATTTTCTCGCCGCCGAGGATGGCATCGCCGTCGTCGCGGGCGAGGCGGCGGCGCTGCGGCTGTCCGAAGAGGGACGCGTCGAGGGCCTCGAACTCGCCGACGGCGCGGTGCTGACGGCGGGCGCGGTCGTGCTCGCGACAGGGACCTTTCTTGGCGGGCGGCTGTTCCGCGGCGAGGAGCGGATGGAAGGCGGGCGGATCGGCGAGGCCGGGGCGCATCGGCTCGCGCAGCAATTGCGCGCCGCCGACCTGCCGATGGCGCGACTCAAGACGGGGACGCCGCCGCGGCTTGACGGGCGCACGATCGACTGGGCGCGGCTTGCCGAGCAGCCTTCGGACAGCGCCGAGGGGGCAAGCTGGACCTGTTCCACGTGGAACAGTGAGCGAACGGTGCCGCAGATTTTCTGCGCGATTACGCGCACGAATAGCGAAAGCCACGCGATCATCGCGGCGAATCTCGACCGCTCGCCCTTGTTCACCGGGGCGATCGGCGCGGCGGGGCCGCGTTACTGCCCGTCGATCGAGGACAAGATTTACCGCTTCGCCGACCGCGACGGACATCAGGTGTTTCTCGAACCCGAGGGGCTCGATAGTTTCCTCGTCTATCCGAACGGCATTTCGACCTCGCTGCCTTCCGACGTCCAGCTCGCGATGTTGCGCACGATGGAGGGGCTCGAGACGGTCGAGATGGTCGTGCCGGGCTATGCGGTCGAATATGACCATATCGATCCGCGCGCGCTCGATCGGACGTTGCAGGTCCGTGCGATAGCGGGGCTCTGGTGCGCGGGGCAGATCAACGGCACGACGGGATATGAGGAAGCGGCGGCGCAGGGGCTGGTCGCGGGGGCCAACGCGGCGCTCAGCGTTCAGGGGCGCGATCCGCTGATCCTCGAACGGAGTGAATCCTATATCGGGGTGATGGTCGACGATCTGGTGCTGCAGGGGGTGAGCGAACCCTATCGGATGCTCACCGCGCGCGCCGAATATCGGCTGCGGCTGCGCGCCGACAATGCCGCGACGCGGTTGACGCCGAAGGGGATCGCGCTCGACCTGGTGCGTCCGGCGACGGCCGAATTGTTCGCGGCACGGATGGCCGAGCGGGCGAGGGCCGAAGCCTTGCTAGACGTGCCGGTGGCGACCGCCGATTATGCCGCGGTCGGGCTGGCTTTGCCGGGCGACGGGATCGCGCGCAAGCGGATCGACCTGCTGCGCTATCCCGAGATGACGATGGCGCGGCTCGCGCTCCTCGCGCCCGAACTCGACGCGATCGACCCGGTGATTCTGTCGGAGGTCGCTGAGGATGCGCATTATGCGCCTTATATCGCGCGGCAAGATGCCGAACTGCGGTCGCTCGCGGCGAATGAGGCGATCCTGCTCGATCCGGCGCTCGACTATGAGGCGATCGGCGGTCTGTCGCGCGAGATGGTCGAACGGCTGACCAAGGCACGCCCCGAAACGCTGGGGCAGGCGGGCCGGATCGACGGGGTGACACCGGCGGCGCTGACCGCGATCATGGTGCATAGCCGGCGACGGGCGGCTTGAGCTTTCGGGCACGTCCGTATGGGGTGGAGAACTGCCATATCCTATTCCGTCATCCCGGCGAAGGCCGGGTTCTCATCCTATCGGAATGAAGCACCGACGAGATCCCCCGGCCTTCGCCGGGATGACAATGAAGGGAATGTCGGCTCTTTGGTGTCCCCGGCGAGTATCGGCGCGGCAACTGGGCTCCGGCTTCTGCCGGGATGCACAGTTAGCTTTCTTTGTTGTTTCCCTTTGTCATTTCCGGACTCGATCCGGGATCTATTGCAGCACTGAAGTCATGGACCTCGGATCGAGTCCGGGGTGACGATGTGCTAGCGCGAGAATGTCGGTCTTCGTCGCTCGCTGCTTCATTGTGTCCTTGCGTGAGGCTTTTATAATCTCACGCAAAGGCGCAAAGGCGCGAAGAGAAAGCTGGATGCCCGCCTTCGCGGGAATGACGATATTGGGATGGACGGCCGGTGAGTTCTGACAACGGGGTTTTGGCGAGCCAAGATGAGGCGCGTAGCTGGCTTGAACGGACTTTCGCGCCGACCGCCGGTCAATGGGCTCGGTTCGACCGCTTCGCCCAGATGCTTATCGCCGAGAATGATCAGCAGAATCTGATCGCGGCGTCGACGATCCCGACGATCTGGGTGCGGCATATCGCCGACAGCGCGCAGCTTCTGGCGCTCGATAGGGGGGGCGAGGGACTCTGGGTCGATCTGGGGAGCGGGCCGGGGCTGCCGGGGCTGGTCGTCGCGATCCTGTCGGAGCGGCCGATGCTGCTTGTCGAATCGCGGAAAAGGCGGTGCGAGTTCTTGCGTGCGGTCGCGGACGAGTTGGGGCTGGGGCATGTCGAGGTCGCCGAGGCGCCGCTTGAGCGGGTCGAAACGCGTCCCGCGGCGACGATCAGCGCGCGGGCTTTTGCGCCACTCGACCGGCTCATCGACTTATCCGCGCGTTTTTCCACCGAATCGACGCGCTGGCTGCTGCCAAAGGGGCGAAACGCGGTTAAGGAACTGGCATTGCTGCCCGAGGCGTGGCAGAGAATGTTCCACGTGGAACAAAGCCGCACCGATACCGAAAGCCGGATTCTGGTCGGCGAAGGCCGTATCGGCGCAAAGCAGCGAGGAAAGCGATGATTCGCATTGCCGTGGCGAACCAGAAGGGCGGAGTCGGCAAGACGACGACCGCGATCAATCTGGCGACCGCGCTCGCGGCGACCGGCTGGCGCACGCTGATCATCGACCTCGATCCGCAGGGCAATGCCTCGACCGGGCTCGGAATCAAGCAGGCGCAGCGCGAATATTCGAGTTATGAGTTGCTGCGCGGCGACGCGGGCGTCGCCGAATGCGCGATTCCGACCGCAGTGCCGCGGCTCGACATCGTCAGCGCGACGGTCGACCTGTCGGGTGCCGAGATCGAGCTGATCGAATTTCAGGACCGGCTGCACCGGCTGCAACAGGCGCTATCGGGCGCCGAGGCGGGACAGTGGGACATCTGCCTGATCGATTGTCCGCCGTCGCTGGGGATGCTGACGCTGAATGCGCTGATCGCCGCCGAATCGCTGATCGTGCCGCTGCAGTGCGAATTTTTCGCGCTTGAGGGGCTGAGCCAGCTGCTCACCACGGTTGAGCGCGTGCGCGAGCGGTTCAACCAGAAATTGTCGATCCTCGGCGTCGCGCTGACGATGTTCGACCGGCGCAACCGGCTGACCGACCAGGTGTCGGACGATGTGCGCGAAGTGCTGGGGCCGGTGGTGTTCGAGACGGTGATCCCCCGCAACGTCCGCCTGTCCGAAGCGCCGAGCCACGGCCTGCCGGCGCTTATCTACGATCATCGCTGCGCCGGGTCGGCCGCCTATATCGCACTCGCGCGCGAGCTGATCGACCGGCTCCCTGAGATCCGGAAGGCAGCTTAAATGACTGATAAAGATAAGGAAAGTGGAGTAACGCCGATCCGCAAGCGCCCGTCGGGGCTCGGCCGCGGGCTCAACGCGCTGTTCGGCGACGCTGCGGTCGAGACGCCGGTGCTTGCGACGGCGGGGAGCGCGGTGCGCGCGGCGCCGGTGGCGGGCGACGCGGTGCAGCATGTCCCCGTCGGCGCGATTCGCCCGCTGCCCGGGCAGCCGCGCCGCCATTTCGATGAGACGGCGATCGCCGAGCTCGCCGATTCGATCGCGCTGCGCGGGCTTCTGCAGCCGATCATCGTGCGGCGCGCGCCGGACGGAGACGGCTATCAGCTCGTCGCGGGCGAACGGCGCTGGCGCGCGGCGCAGCGCGCGGGGCTGCACCAGATTCCGGCGCTCGTGCGCGAGCTCGACGATGCCGCGACCTACGAGATCGCGCTCGTCGAGAATATCCAGCGCCAGGATCTCAATGCGATCGAAGAAGCGAGCGCCTATCGCCGGCTGATCGAGGATTTCGGCCATAATCAGGAGGCGCTCGCGAAGCTGGTCGGCAAGTCGCGCAGCCATGTCGCGAACCTGATGCGCCTGCTCGACCTGCCCGAAAGCGTGCAGGCGCTGGTCGGCGACGGCGCGCTCGCGATGGGCCATGCGCGCGCGTTGATCGGCGCCGACGATGCCGAGGCGATCGCGCGTAAGGTGGTGAAGGACGGCCTGTCGGTGCGCGCGGTCGAGGCACTGGTGCGCGAGGGGCGCGGCGGCGGGCGCAAGCCGCCGCTCGAATATAAGAGCATGGATGGTGTCGGGCGCGATCCCGACATCGTCGCGGTCGAGCGCCATCTGTCCGAGCTGCTGGGGATTGGCGTCGCGATCCAATATGCGGGCGAGGGCAAGGGCGCGCTGACGCTGAAATTCGCGTCGCTCGACCAGCTCGACATGATCTGCCAGCGTTTGTCGGGCGAAGGGATCTGATTCGCGCCTGAATGTGCCAGTCCGGGCCGCCAAGGCAGAAAAGCGCGTTCCGAGCGCCCTTTAAAAATCGATCTAAATATTTGATTATTAAAGAATATGTCGCCTTGTGTGCGCGAACCCTTGTCGCGCCGTTAACCAAGCTTGCTGGCAAAAGCTGAACAGGTCGCGGCCTAAACGGGTCGGCGAATGGGGTGGGATTTCCATTCGAATATCGACCGAATTCAAGGGACCAAATCATATGCGATACCATGGAATGAAGCGCGCCCTCCTGGGCGCCGCGATTGCTGCCCTCGCCATCAACGCTTCGGCGGCGCAGGCGGCGACGGCCACCGGGACGGCCACGGCCAAGATCCTGCGCCAGATCACGCTCACCAAGACCAGCGACCTGCAATATGCGACGATCATCAGCGGTGCGACCGCATCGACCGTCGCGGTGTCGACCGCGGGCGGCGTCACCTGCGGCGCGGGGCTGACCTGCACCGGGACGACGGCCGCGGGCAGCTTCGACGTCGCGGGCAGCAGCGGCGCGGTCGTCCTCGTCGGCGGCGATTCGAGTGTGACGCTCAACGGCTCACTCGGCGGCACCATGACGTCGACGCTGACCTATTCGGCGCCGAATATCACGCTCGGCGCGACGGGCGGCAGCTTTCAGGTCGGCGGCACGCTAAGCGTCGGCGCCAATCAGGCGTCGGGCGATTATTCGGGGACATTCAACGTCACCGCCAATTATCAGTAAATTTGGGGGGCCTGGCGGGCCGAGACCCGCCAGCCGTGTAAATGGGGTCGCCGGGCGCGCGCCGGGCGGCCCCTTTTTTGCGCCCATGGCAGCGATGGTTAGCGAAATATCAACCATGTAAGCGCAAGCAGGATGCGACCATCGGGACGGTGTGGGGCCGGCTCCCGGACGATTGTGGGGATCGTGACCAATGTTTCGCTTTCTGAAGGCCCTTGGCCTGCTCACCGCGGCCGCGCTCGGCGCCGCGGCCGTTCCCGTCCATGCGGCGGGCGATCTGCTCGTCGCGCCGACGCGCCTCATCCTCGACGGTTCGCGCGGGACCGAGGTGGTGCTCAACAATATCGGCAGCGAACCCGCGACCTACCGCATCAGCCTCGAGATCAAGCGGATGACCACCGCGGGCGGGCTCGACGAAATCGCCGAGGAGAATGTCACGCCCGCCGAGCGGGCGGCGCTCGATATGATCGTCTTCAGCCCGCGCCGCGTCACGCTGCCGCCGAACCAGCCGCAGGTGGTGCGCGTCGGGGTGCGCGTGCCTGCGGGGCTGCCGGCGGGCGAATATCGCGCGCATATGCTGTTTCGCGCGGTGCCCGATGCGGTACCGGTGGCTGAGGCAAAGCCGGCGAGCACTAGCGTGTCGATCGCGTTGACGCCGATCTACGGGATCACGATCCCGGTGATCGTGCGCGTCGGCGATCTGGGCGCGGAAGCGTCGATCGGCGAGGCGTGGGTGAGCGAGGGGGCCGGCGGGCCCGCGTTCAACTTCGACCTCGCGCGCACGGGCAACCGCTCGGTCTATGGCGACATCGAGGTGACGCGGCCGGGCGTCGCCGAGCCTTTGCTCGTCGCGCGCGGCATCGCGGTCTATCCCGAGGTCGCCGCGCGCACGGTGTCGCTGCGCGTGCCCGAGGAGGTGGCGGCGAAGCTGCAGGGGCCGGTGCGCATCCGCTACTCGGAGGATCGCGAGATCGGCGGCGGCACGATCGACGAGGCCGAGCGGGTGGTCAAGTAGACAGCGGAGGGACAGTCCAGGTGCGGCCGTGATGCGGTGGGGGCGCTTCATCATCGCCGCGCTGGCGCTGGCGGGACTCGCGCCCGCCAGCGCCGAAGCCGTCGACCGAGCGCCGGTTTCTCCCTCCGCGGCGGCGTGGGCGCCGAATGCCGACGACAGCTGGCTGTTCGACGTGCGCTCGGGGCCATATCGGCTCGGCGACGGGGTGCGCGGATACCAGACGCCGCAGGGGATTTGCGTCGACCTCGCCGACGTCGTGCTCGCGCTCGACCTTGCGGTGCGCGTCGATAAGAAGTTGCGCCGCGCAACCGGCTGGGTGTTCGACGAGCGGCGCAGCCTGACGATCGACCGCGACGCGGGCGAGGTGCGCGCGGGGAGCCGGAGCTTTCGCCTGACCGCGACGACGATCCGCGACACGGCGGCGGGCTGGTGCGTCGACCTCGATAGCCTCAACCAGTGGCTGGGCGTGCCGCTGGCCGCCGATCTGTCGAACGCGGTGCTGCGCGTCGATGCCAAGGAAAAACTGCCGTTCCAGCTCGCCGCCGAGCGGCGCGCCCGTGCGGCGTCGATCCGCCGTCAAGGCCAGTTCGACTTGGCGAGCCTGCCGCAGGCGGCGCGGCCTTATGCGGCGTGGGCGACGCCCTCGGTCGATGTCGTCGCCTCGGTCGGCGCGGTGTCGGACAAGCGCGGCGGATCCTATGTGCAGGGGCGCTACGAGATTTTCGCGGCGGGCGAGCTGTTGGCGCAGAGCTTCGACGCGCGGCTGTCGTCGGACAACGAGGGGGTGCCCGACAGTTTGCGGATGCGGCTCTATCGCACCGATGCGCAAGGGCAATTGCTCGGACCGCTGAAGGCAACGCATTATGGCGTCGGCGACGTCAGCCTGCTCTCGACCGGCATCGTCGCGGCATCGGCGCCAGGGCGCGGCGCCGTGCTGACCAACCGCCCGGTCGAGCGCCCCGACGCGTTCGACAAGACCGATTTCCGCGGCGACCTGCCCGCCGGCTGGGACGCCGAGCTTTATCGAAACGGCCAGCTGCTCGCCTTCGCGAGTCCGAACGGCGCCGGGCGCTATGAGTTCATCGACGTGCCGCTGCAATATGGCGCGAACCGCTTCGAGATCATATTATACGGCCCGCAGGGGCAAATACGCCGCGAGATCAAGCAGGTGCAGGTGGGGCTCGATTCGATCCCGCCGCAGCAGAGCTGGTATTGGGCGGGCGTCGCGCAGGAAAATGCCGACCTGATCGAGTTCGGCGGCCGGCGCACCGGCGCGTTTCGGCGCGGTTGGCGCGGGACCGCGGGAGTCGAACGCGGGCTCGATACGCGCACCTCCGTAGCGGCCTATCTGCACAGCCTGCTGATCGAGAATGTCCGCTACAATTATGGCGAGGTCGCGCTGCGACGGTCGATCGGGCCGACTTTGCTCGAAGTGGGGGGCAGCTATGCCGACGCTTCAGGAAAAGATGGGGGCGGCCTTGCCGCGCGCGCGAGCTGGCTCGCGGCGTTCGGCGAGACTTATGTGCGCGCCGATGCGTTGCGCGGCTGGGGCGGGTTCGTGTCGGACCGTTTATTGTCTAATATCAATGCCATATATTCGGTGTCGGTCGACCAGTCGGTGAAGATCGGGCGGACGATATTGCCGCTCCATTTCGACGTGCGGCAGGTCGAGCGATGGTCGGGAAGCGACAGGTTCGAGGCGAGCGCGCGCGCGTCGGCGAGTTTCCGCGCGATGACTTTCACCGGCCAGCTCGACTGGAGCCGGACCAAGGCGCCCGCCGGCGGCCCCGGCCCGCCCGACAATCTGATCGCCACGCTGCTTGCCAACGCCCGCGTCGGGCGCGTGCGCGTGCGCGGCGAGGCGCGTTTTGCGCTGTTGGGCGGCAAGAGCGACACGCGGATGGCCTTGATCGGCGAATGGGCCGGGAAGGGTGAAGCCGAATGGCGCGCCGAACTCGGTTATGACCGCGGGCTCGACCGCGCGCGCGGGGGGCTTGGTTATACACGCCGTTTCAACAAGTTGCAGCTCAGCGGCTTCGGCGAGGTCGCGAGCGACGGATCGGTCGCGGCATCGCTTGCGCTCGCGTTCAGTTTCGGGCCGAAATCCGCCGGCGGCTGGCGCGTATCGGCCGAGAAGCTCGCGAGCCGCGGGCAGGTGATCGCCGATGTCTGGATGGACGAGAATGGTGACGGAGTGCGCCAGCCGGGCGAAGCGGCGATGCCCGGGGTGCCGCTGACCGCGGGCAACGCCTTTGTCGATGCGGCGACCGACAAGGCGGGGCGAGGGACGATCGACGGGCTCGAGCCGTTCCGTGCGGTGATGATCGGCATCGATGCGGGGAGCCTGCCCGACCCCTATGTCCAGCCCGCGCTGCCGGGGGTGGTGGTCGCGCCCCGACCGGGCGTCGCGACGCGCGCCCTGCTGCCGATGGTCGCGGCGGGCGAGATCGAAGGGATTTTCCGGCGCGATGGCGGCAATGTGGTCGAGGGGCTGCGCGTCGAACTCGTCGACGCCGAAGGGCGCGTGCGCGCGGCGACGGTCACCGAATTCGACGGCTATTTCCTGTTCGAGGGCGTCGCTTACGGGCGCTACACGGTGCGGCTGGGCAAGGCGTCGTCGGCGGCGCTGCGGCTTGATGGCGATTTTTCGATCGGTGCCGCGCCGGGCAAGACGCTGCCTCGCGTGCGGCTGGGACCGCTGGTGCTGAAGTCGTCGCGGCGCGAGGTTGCTGCGGGTGATGTCATGTCGGAGGCCAGCGGCGCGCCGGGACCGCCGGGCGTAGAGGATGGGGGCGTGTAGAAGCGGCGGCTTTGGAGTGGGGAGCGGGCGTTGCCTATACCCGTCGCCCCCGCGAAGGCGGGAGCCGCCAGCGGCCTTAATCAGCGGTGCCCACGTAAACCGACAGCGGCCCCCGCCTTCGCGGGGGCGACGGCTAGTTTCGGTCGTTTCAGGACACCAGACTCGCCTCAGCTCAGCAAAGGCTCCAGCGCGTCCCATTCGCGGTCGACGGCGCGGCGGCCGGCGTCGATCGCGGCGCGGATTCTGGCGGGGTTGAATTCGAGCGTTTCGGCGACTTCCTCTTCGGGCTCGATGATGCGGATCGGCGCGAAGCGGTAGCGCGCGATCTGGACGTCGAGCGGGCGGAGGATGCGCGCGGCCTGCGCGCCGCCGATGCCCTCGGTCTGAAGCGCGCGGAGCTGCGCTTCGCGCGCGGCGATGAGGTCGTTGATCAGCGCGGCGCCGGCAAGGTCGTTCGCCGAGACTTCGGATTGCAATATGTCGACCGCGCGCAGCCCGATCTTGATGAGATTGGGGAAGGTGCGCACCGCGCCGGGCTGCGGCGCGGGCGAGGCGCGGACCGCGATCACCCCGCGCGGGTTCATTTCGAGCGCCGAGCTCAGCGGCGTCACGTCGCGCACGCCGCCGTCGACCCATTGTTCTTCGGTCCCGTCGCTGGCACGTGTTTTGAGCGGATCGAAGAAGAGCGGCATCGCGCAGCTCGCATAGACCCAATTGTGGATGCCGGGCACGCTTTCGTCGATCGTGCGATAGGTGCCGGTGCCGAGATTGACGACGCCGAGCAGGAGCTTGCGCCCGCTTGCGCGCAGCTTCGCCTCGTTCGCGAAACCCTTGAGCAGGCGCTTCAAAGGTCCGGTGTCATAGAGCGCGTCCTCGCCGAGCAGCCCGCCGACGACGCCGAGCGGGCGCGATTTGTAGATCGAGCTGTTGCCGCGGATGCCGAGCCAGGCGTCGAGCAGCGCGGGCACATCGTCCTGCGCGACGCCCAAGGCCTGGATCGCGCCGGTCGAGACGCCAGCGACGATGTCGAGCCGGACGCCGCGATTGACGACGAGTTCGTGGACGACGCCGACTTGGAAGGCGCCCTTGGCGCCGCCGCCGCTCAATACGATTGCCAGTCCGCCTGCCATATCGTGCGCCTCCTTGGCTGGCGTCAGTTTACAGCAAGATGGCGGGCTTCCCAAGGGTGCGACGCTGCGTTTCCGGGAGAATCCCGGCCTCGTGTTAACCAGTTTTTATCCATGATTAGCCACAGGGGTAGCGAGCAATGAATTTGCCTGTGGGGAATAATCAGCATGTCCGAAGCTTCTGGTTCGAACAATCGTCCGACGAGCGCCGACGTCGCCATCATCGGCGCGGGGCCGGCCGGGCTGACCGCCGCCTATCTGCTGACGCAGCAGGGCTATAAAGTGACGGTGATCGAGAGGGACCCGGTTTACGTCGGCGGGATCAGCCGCACGGTCGAGCATGAGGGCTTTCGCTTTGACATCGGCGGGCACCGCTTCTTTTCGAAGAGCCGCGAAGTCGTCGATCTGTGGAACGAGATTTTGCCCGACGATTTCATCGAGCGCCCGCGGATGAGCCGCATCTATTATGAGGGCAAATATTATTCCTATCCGCTGCGCGCTTTCGAGGCGCTGTGGAACCTCGGTGTCGTGCGGTCGACGCTGTGCATGGTGAGCTATGCCAAGGCAAAGCTGCTGCCGAAGAAGACGGTGCGCAGTTTCGAGGACTGGACGGTCAACCAGTTCGGGCAGAAGCTTTATTCGATCTTTTTCAAGACCTATACCGAGAAGGTGTGGGGCATGCCGTGCGACGAGATGTCGGCCGACTGGGCGGCGCAGCGCATCAAGGGGCTTTCGCTCGGCGGCGCGGTGATCGACGGGCTGAAGCGCAGCCTCGGGCTCAACAGGAAGCCCAATGACGGCATGGCGACCAAGACATTGCTCGAAACCTTCCGCTATCCGCGGCTCGGCCCCGGCATGATGTGGGAAGCGGCGCGCGACAAGGTGGTCGCTGGCGGCAATCATGTGCTGATGGGGCACAGCTTCAAGCAGCTGACGCAGGATCAGAAGACCGGGCGCTGGCGGATGACCGCGAGCGGACCCGACGGAGATGTCGTGATCGACGCCGCTCATGTGATCAGCTCGGCGCCGATGCGCGAGCTTGCGGCGCGCATCCATCCGCTGCCGGCGTGCGCGCTCACCGCGGCGCCCAAGCTCAATTATCGCGACTTTCTGACCGTCGCGCTCAAGATTCGTTCGGAGGATCTGTTCCCCGACAATTGGATCTATATCCACGACGGCAAGGTGCAGGTCGGCCGGGTGCAGAATTTCCGCAGCTGGTCGCCCGAGATGGTGCCAGATCCGGCGATCGCGTGCGTCGGCCTTGAATATTTCTGCTTCGAGGGCGACGGGCTCTGGTCGTCGAGCGACGAGCGTCTGATCGCGCTGGCGACGAAGGAGATGGAAATTCTGGGGCTTTGCGATCCCGAAGACGTCGTCGGCGGCGCGGTGGTGCGGCAGGAAAAAGCCTATCCCGTCTATGACGATGAATATGCCGCGCATGTCGAGACGATGCGGAGCGAGCTCGAGGCGCGTTACCCGACGCTGCACATGGTCGGGCGCAACGGCATGCACCGTTACAACAATCAGGATCATGCGATGATGACCGCGATGCTGACGGTGCGCAACATCGCGGCGGGCGAAAAGCTCTATGACATCTGGGGCGTCAACGAGGACGCCGAATATCATGAGAGCGGCACCGAGGGCGAACAGGCGGCGCTGGCGTCGGTCCGCGAGGTGCCCGCGCGCGTCGCGAAGGCCGCGTAAGGCCCGTCCGGGGGATCGGCGATGCGGCCCATCACCAGATTGATCGCGTCGGTGCGGCGCGGCGAGATCCGCTGGCTGAACTATCTGCTCGCGAGCGCGCTCGCGCTCGGCAGCGATGCTGGGCTGTTCCTGCTGCTGCTCGACGCCGGGCTGGCGCCGGTGCCGGCGTCGGCGACCGGCTATTGCGCCGGGATTCTCGTCCACTGGATGATTTCGAGCCGGCTCGTCTTTGCCGACGGCGCCGCGGCGCGCGGCACGGGCGAGCGGCATCGCCAGAAGCTGCTTTTCGTCGGGTCGGCGCTGGTCGGCCTGGCGGTCACGACGGCGATCGTCGGCGGCGGCAGCGCGCTGGGGCTCGATCCGCGGCTTGCGAAGCTCGCGGCGATCGTCGTGAGTTTCCAGACCACCTATCTGTTGCGCCGCCATATCGTATTCCGGGCCGCCGCGGCGTGAGCGACGCGCCGTCCGATCCGGATTCGGGCGGCATCGCGCTCGGCCCCTGGTTCACCCCGGCGCGCATCGCGCTGATCGTCTGGGGATTGATGAGCCTGATCGCGATCGCCGCCAAATGGCGGGCGATCGGGGCGCTCTACCTCGCCGATACCGACGATGCGATGCGCATGGCCCAGGTGCGCGATTTGCTCGGGGGGCAGGGCTGGTGGGATCTGGCGCAATATCGCGTCAATCCGGCGGGCGGCGGGGTGCTGATGCACTGGTCGCGGATCGTCGATGCGCCGCTTGCGGCGGGAATCCTGCTTCTGAAGCCATTTTTCGGGCAGGCGATGGCCGAGCGGATCGTGATGGCGCTGTGGCCGCCGCTGCTCGGCGCGGCCTTAAGCGTCGCGTGTGCGCTCGGCTATCGTAATCTGTCCGAGCGCCGGATCGCCTATGTCGTGCCGCTGTTCCTGATCATGTCGGGCTATATTCTCGTCCAGTTCCGGCCGCTGCGCGTCGATCATCACGGCTGGCAGATCTTCCTCGCGATGCTGGTGATGGCGCAGGCGCTGAGCCCGCCAAGCTGGCGGGCGGGGCTGCTCGGCGGGCTGTTCGCGGCGGCGCTGCTCGCGGTGTCGATCGAGGGGCTGCCGGTCGTGGCGCTGTTCGCGGGGCTCGCCGCCTTGCGCTGGGCGCTGCACGGAAGGGCCGAGGATCGCGCGCGGCTGTGCGGTTATATGGGTGCGCTCGCGGGCGGGGCGATCCTGCTCCAGTTTGCGACGCGCGGCTCTGCCGGACTCGTCGGCGGCTGGTGCGATTCCTTGTCCGCGCCCTATATCGCGGCGTTCGTCGCGGCGGCGGCGATCGTGTTCGCGGCGACGCGGGCGAACCCGGGCGCGGCCTGGGCTCGCTTCGCCCTCCTCGCGCTGGCGGGCGCGACGGCGGCGGGGGCGCTGGTCTGGACCGAGCCGCAATGCGCGAAGGGTCCTTTCGCGACGCTCGACCCGATCGTCGTGCAATATTGGTATCGGGGCGTCCTCGAAGGCCAGCCTTTGTGGACGGCGAAGCTGCACGATATGATCCATGTGCTCGTGCCGTCGCTTGTCGGCCTCACGGGCGCGATCCTCGCCTGGCGCGATTGCACCGACGCCGCGGATCGGCGGAACTGGGCGACGGTGATCGTCGCGCTGGCGGGCGCGGTGGTGCTGTCGCTGCTCGTGTTCCGCAGCGTGTCGACCGCGCATCTCTTCGCCTTGCCCGGCTGCGCGTGGCTCGGGCTGCGCGTATGGACATGGGCGCGGACGATTTCGTCGATGGTGCCGCGCATCCTCGCGTCGGCGGTGACGGCGCTCACGCTGCCTTTGCTCGGCAGCATGGCGGTCGCGGCGCTACTGACGCCGATGGTTCCGGCGCTCAGGGACGAGGAGGAGAGTGCGGCGGCGGAGAAGGCTGAGGCCAATCCCTATCGGGCGAACTGCCTCGACTCCGCGGCGATCGCCGACCTCAACCATCTGCCGGTGACGACGCTGCTGACCCCGATCGACCTCGGCGCGCCGCTCGTCTTCTGGACGCGGCACAACCTCGTCGCGACGCCGCACCATCGCAACAAGGAAGCAATGGCCGATACGATTCGCGTCTTCGCTGGCGATCCATCGAAAGCCGAAACACTGGTGCGGCGGCAGCAGGCGACGCTGATCGTCTTTTGCCGCACCGCCAACGACTTCACCAAATATCGCCGCGCGCGCAAGGATGGGCTGGCGGCGCAGCTTGACGCAGGGGCGCCGCCGGCGTGGCTCGAAGCGGTGCCGATCAACTCGCGCGCGGGGCTGTCGGTGTGGCGGGTGAAGCCCTGAAGCTGATCATCCTTGAATAAGCCTTGTGCTCCCGCGAAGGCGGGAGCCCATCTCCGGTCGGCGCCGTTTTGGACCGGCAGGAGATGGGTCCCCGCCTTCGCGGGGACACACGCCTCAAAGTCGATTGAGATTACACCGCGCGAAAGCGGAGCGCGGCGCCGTTCATGCAATAACGTTTTCCCGTCGGCTTCGGCCCGTCGTTGAAGACATGGCCGAGATGGCCGCCGCAGCGGCGGCAATGCACTTCGGTGCGTGCATAGCCGAGGTCGTAGTCGGTCGCGGTGCCGACCGCGCCCTTGAGCGGCGCCCAGAAGCTCGGCCAGCCGGTGCCGCTGTCGAACTTGGTCTGCGACGAGAACAGCGGTTGCGCGCAGCCGCTGTCGAACTTGGTCTTGCTCGAATAGAGCGGCAGCGCGCAGCCGGCGCAGACGAAGGTGCCGGCGCGCTTTTCCTTGTCGAGCGGGCTGGTGAAGGCGCGCTCGGTCGCCGCTTCGCGCAGCACGCGATATTGGAGCGGCGACAGACGCTTTTTCCATTCGGCGTCGCTCAGTTGCCAACCGGGCTGCGCCTTCGGCCGCGCCGATTTGGCGAAGAGCATCGGCGCGCCGATGACGGCGCCGCCGAGCGCGAGTCCGCCGAGAAGATAACGACGTTCGATCATATCCTCGATACGCGGGCCCAAGCCCGAGGGTTACAGAGTCGCGTCAATATTTCGCGATTTGCACCGGCAGCGCGCGGAAGCCGTGGACGAAGCAGGCGTGGACGCGTTCGGGCTCGCCCGCAACCGTCACGCGCATCCGCCGCGCCGCCATTTCCTCGAGCAGGATGCGCAACTGCAGTTCGGCGAGTCGCGCGCCGACGCAGCGGTGGACGCCATAGCCGAAGGAGAGGTGCCGCCGCGCATTCTCGCGGTCGAGTTTGAGCGCATCGCCGTCGTCGAACACGCTCTCGTCGCGGTTCGCCGAGATATACCAGAGGATGAGTTTGTCGCCCTTCTTGATCTGGTGCCCGAAGAGGTCGGCGTCGGCGAGCGCGGTGCGGCGCATGTGCGCGAGCGGGGTCTGCCAGCGGATGATCTCGCTCACCGCATTGGGGATGAGCGACGGGTCGGCTTCGAGCTTCGCGCGCTGGTCGGGAAATTTGTCGAGGCCATAGGCGAGCCCCGACATGGTGTTGCGGGTCGTGTCGTTGCCGCCGACGATCAGCAGCACGAGATTGCCGATGAACTCATATTTGTCCATGTGGCTCATCGCTTCGCTGTGCAGCATCATCGACAGGAGGTCGGGGGTCGGCGGCTGGTCGAGCCTTTCCATCCACAGGCGCTGGAAATAGACGAAGGCTTCCTCGAGCACCGCGCGGCGCTGTTCCTTGAGTTCGACCTTTTGCGCGAGCTCGACATCGCCCATCCAGTCGGACCATTCGGTGAGCTTGCGCCGGTCCTCCCACGGGAAATCGAAGAGCAGGGCGAGCATCTGCGTCGTCAGTTCCATCGACACGCGGTCGACCCAGTCGAACGTCTCGCCCCACGGCAGGCCGTCGAGCACCTCGCCGGTGCGGCGGCGGATATCCTCGGACAGCCGCGTCATTTCGGCGGGAGTGAAGGCGGGGGCGACGGTGCGGCGCTGGTCGGTGTGCTGCGGCCGGTCCATCGCGATGAACATCGGCAGCCGGAAATCCTCATCCTCGTCGCGTTCGAGGATCGTGATCCCGCCATATTCCCACGAGGAGCTGTAGATGTCGGGCAGCGCCTCGACATGCTGGATCGCCTGATGGCTGGCGATATTCCAATAGGGGCCGTGGACGCTGTCCTCGCATTTAACGATGCCGCCCGCCTTGCGGATTTCGGCGAAGGGTTCCTGCCAGCGATCTTCGGAGTAGATCGCCGCGGGGCTCATGTCATAGCGGTCGGTGACGGGCTGGGGCACGGCTGCAGTCGCCATCGGGCATCCTCCTCCTCAAAAGAGACTCGCCGCGGCGTTTGCCGCCGCCGGCCAGATCAGTTGCAGGATGCCACTGTTTACAGCTTTGTCAACGAGGCTGGGACGAACATGCTCCTCCCTGTGGCGAAGCCATGGGGAGGTGGCAGCCCGTAGGGCTGACGGAGGGGCTGATGGCGCGAGGTCGCGGCCCCTCCACCACTCGCTTCGCGAGCGGTCCCCCTCCCCATCGCTGTGCGACAGGGAGGATCGGCTAGGCCGTCTTCTTCCGCTGCCAGAATTTCCAGCCGCTGCCGCCGCTGAGCACCCCCGCGCGGAACAGGCGCACCGAGATCCAGACGACGAGCGCGACCCAGAGCGCCTGCCAGCCGAGCGCGAGCAGGTGGACGGCTTTCGCATCGTCGGTCGCGGCGCGCGCGGCCATCGCGAGCGGCGAGGAGAAGGGGAAGATTTGCGCGAAGCGGGCGAGGCCGCTGTCGGGTGCGCTCGCGGCGGCTGCGCAGAGGCTGAACATGCCGACCTGGAAGATGGTGATCGGCAGGCTGAGCATCTGGATCTCGCGCACCGTCGCCGCCTGCGCCCCGACGCCGAGGAAGACGGCGCCGAGCAGCAGGAAGGACATGACGAAATAGACGAAGCCGATGCCGAGGAAGAAGGGCCAGCCCGTCGCGGGCATCGCGGCGAGCGCAGTCGCGGCCTTGCCCGCCTTGCCCGCGGCGGCGATGGCCGCCGGATCCATCTGCGTCGCGGCGATCAGCCCGCCGCCGAACGCGAGTGCCATCCAGAAGGCGATGAACAGCACCGCGACGCCGAGGAAGCCGAGCAGCTTGCCGAGGAAGACGCTTTCGAGCGGCACCGCGGCGGCGAGAATCTCGATGACCTTGTTGCCCTTTTCCTCGGCGAGCGAGCTGACCGTCTGGCCCGCGAGGAGCAGGGTCAAAAGGAAGATGACGAACACCGCGCCGAATCCGAGCGACTGCTGCACCGCGATGCTGGTCCCGCCGCTCGCCAGGCTTTCGAAGCGCGGCGTGACGGGCGGCAGGTCGCCCGCGGCCTCGGCGCGGCGCACTTCGCCCGCCAGCAGCGCGAGATAGCGGCCCGAGCCGCTGTCTTCCTCGCGCTCGACGATGCGCGGCGCCGCGAGGTTCCCGCTCATCACCGCATAGGTGTCGCTGCCCTTTTCGCGCGCGATCGCGACGGGGTCGGCGGCGGGGCCGGCGACGCGCAATTCGAGCAGCGCGGGCTCGCGCGGCATCGCGGCGCGCAGCCGGGCGTCGGCGGCGCGCAGCGCCTCGATCTCGGCGCGCACCGAGGCGCTGCGCTCCAGCACCGCCTACGTGCAAGACCTGGAAACCTCGACGGTGCTGGAGCGCAGCGCCTCGATCTCGGCGGGGCCGGCGACCGCGACGATGCGCCCCTTGCCACGTGCGCTGTCGGCGAGCTGCGACGCGCCCATGCCGCCCGCAAGCCCCATGCCGACCATGAACAGCGGCGCGAGCAGGAAGAGGAGGAAGGTCGGTGTCGCGACGATCGCGAGAAAGTCGCGCCGCGCAACAACGAACATGTTCCGGATGAAGGGGGTCATGCGCTCGCCTCCTCGATGGCGTCTTCGGCGGCGTCGGCGACGAAACCCGCGTCGACCTGGCGGACGATATGAACGAAGGCGTCGTGGAGTGCCGGGCGGCTGATCGACAGGCCGGTGACGCCATGGCCGCTCGCGGTGATTCGCGCGAGCAAGGGTTCGACGCCGTCGTCTTGAATCGCGAAATGCCAGGCGTCGCCGCGCCGTTCGGCGCCGACGGGCAGGGTGGCGGCGACCGCGGCCGGATCGCCGGCGTCGCGCGGCGTGTAGCGCACCTGCATCGGTAGCAGCGCGCGCGCCTCGTCCACCGTCCCTTCGAAGCGCCGCGCCGAGCGCGCGATGATCGCGATCCGGTCGCAGAGGCGCTCGGCGTGCGCCATCACATGCGTCGAGAAGAGGATCGTCGCGCCGCGCGCCTGTTCGCGCCGGACGAGCGTTTCGAGCCGTTCCTGGTTGACCGGATCGAGCCCCGAAAAAGGCTCGTCGAGCACGATCAGGTCGGGGGCGTGGACGATCGAGCCGATCAGCTGGACCATCTGCGCCATGCCCTTCGACATCTTGCGGATCTTGGCGTCGATCACGCGTTCGAGGCCGAGTTCGGTCATGAAGGTCGCGGCGCGGCGGCGGCCTTCCGACCAGTCGAGCCCGCGCAGCGCCCCCATGAAGGCGATCGCCTCGCGCGCCTTCATGCCCGGGTAGAGCCCGCGTTCCTCGGGCAGATAGCCGATGCGGTGGCGCACCGATTGCGGCCGGTGCCCGCCGAGCAGCCGGCTCGTGCCTTCGTCGGGATCGATGATGCCGAGCATCATGCGCAGGCTCGTCGTCTTGCCCGCGCCATTGGGGCCGATCACGCCGTAAATGCTCCCCGCGGGCACGGCGAGGCTGACATGGTCGACCGCCTTGTAATCGCCGAAATATTTGGTGAGGCCCTCCGCCTCGACGCTGAAATCGTTCAAATGCCGGTCCCCAATCATTCCCATACCAGGCTATGGCACGGCGAGGCGGCTCGCGTATAGAGCGCCAATGGTTGCCGAAGCCTTGCCTCCCCCCGACGACCGGCTCGAAGACCGCCTCGAGGCGGTCGCGCGCGCGCATGGCTTCGCGGCGTTCGGAATCGCGCGCGCCGACGCGGCGCCTGAGACCGCCGAGCGGCTGAACCAGTGGCTCGCCGAGGGGCGCCACGGCGACATGATCTGGATGGAAAGCCGCGCCGAGCAGCGCGGATCGCCCCAAGGGCTGTGGCCCGAGGTCCGCTCGGTGATCGCGCTGGGCATGAGCTATGCGCCCGCGCTCGATCCGCTCGCGCTGGCGGCGCATCGGACACGCGGCCGCATTTCGGTCTATGCGCAGGGCGGCGACTATCATGACGTCGTCAAGAAAGCGCTGAAGGGTGTCGCGCGCTGGCTGATCGGCGAGGCGGAGGACGCCGAGGTCAAGGTGTTCGTCGACACCGCGCCGGTGATGGAAAAGCCGCTGTCGGCGGCGGCGGGGCTCGGCTGGCAGGGCAAGCACACCAATCTCGTCAGCCGCGAGCATGGCAGCTGGCTGTTTCTGGGCGCGATCTATACCACGCTCGATCTGACGCCGTCGAAGGCGGGGCGCGACACGTGCGGCAGCTGTGCGGCGTGCCAGGATGCGTGCCCGACCGACGCCTTTCCTGCGCCGTACAGGCTCGATGCGCGGCGCTGCATCTCCTACCTGACCATCGAGCATAATGGCCCGATCCCGGTCGCGCTGCGGCGCGGGATCGGCAACCGCATCTATGGCTGCGACGATTGCCTTGCCGTCTGCCCGTGGAACAAATTCGCCGACACCGCGCATAGGCACCGCGCTTTCCTACCGCGCGCTGAACTGGCGGCGCCGTCGCTCGGCGACCTGCTCGACCTCGACGATGCGGCGTTCCGCGAAGTGTTCGCGGGATCGCCGATCAAGCGCATCGGGCGCGGGCGGATGGTGCGCAATGCCGCGATCGCGGCGGGGAACAGCGGCGATCGGGGTTTCGTGCCGGTGCTCGAGCGGCTGGCGAAGGACGAATCGCCGATGGTCGCGGATGCGGCTTTATGGGCGCTCGACGAACTGGCGTCGTGACGTCGATTCTATCCTCCCTGTCGCGCAGCGATGGGGAGGGGGACCGCCGCCGTAGGCGGCGGTGGAGGGGCAATGACGTAGTGCAATCAGCCCCTCCGTCAGCGGCTGCGCCGCTGCCACCTCCCCATGGCTTCGCCACAGGGAGGAGATTGTCAGCGCCGCAGCGCCCGCGCGCAGCTGTCGACCTCGGCGTTGCGGCCGTCGGGAGTGCGCGCGTCGACATGCGTCGCGACCGGATCGGCACCCGCGCGCGGGGCGTAGAAATAGACGTCGAGGATGCAGGTCGATCCGGCATATTGCAGCTTGCGGCCGGCGCCTTCGGTGACGTCGAGGCGCGGCTTGCCGAACATGCGGCCGATCGCGTCGGCGCTGTTGCCGATCAGCGCGTTATTCTGCACCGGCCGCACCACCGTCGATGGCGGCGGCGGGGCGGCCCGCGGGGGGGTAGCGCGCGGAATCGCTGGGCCGGCGCAGGCACCGAGCATCAGGCCGAGCAGGATGGCGGCGCCGAGGCGGCGGTTGTCGATCATGTGTTGAGGTTCCCCTTGCCCAAATGCAGCATGTGAACCGCCATAGCCGCGCCGAGAATCGGCGCCAACAGATTGACGACGGGCACCACGAAGCTTGCGGCGGACAGCAGCCCGAGCGACCAGCGCGCCGGCCGGTCGAAGCGCGGACGGTCCGGGTGGCGCGCGAGTATCATCGCTTCGAGATCGCGGCCGAGCAGCAACGCGTTGACGAGCAGCGCGAAGACCGGCGTGCCGATCCCGGTGACGAGCAGCAGAATATAAACGGGCAGCGCGAGCAGATTGCCGCCGATCAGCCGGACGAGCGAGGCGAGCGCAAGGCGGATATTCTGCCGCCAGCCGACATCGACGGCGTGTGCCGCGGCGGCGGGATAATGGCGCCCCTCGACCTCGGCGACGATGCCGTCGGCGAAAAGGCCGATGACGACGATCGCGACGGCGCGGAAGAGCAGCCAGCTTCCCGCGATGATCAGGAGGATGATCAGCACGCCCGCCATGTCGAGCCGCGCCCCTTCGAGCCATTTCCAGTGGGCGAGCGCCCAGCGCGCGCCAAAGAAGATCGCGGCGCCGGAGGCGGCAAGAAGCAGGAGCGTGAGCGCGAGGCTTTGCGCGAGGACGCGGAGCACGCGCGGATGCGGCAGGTCGCCGAGCGCGAGCAGGAAGGCGTGGGCGGCGCGGGCCATGGTGCTGGGATGTGCGGCCTCGCGCCTCGCGTCAAGCGCCCGCGCTTGCCTTGGCGCGCCGCCGTCCCTAAAGCGCGCGCAGCTTTTTCCACCCAGCACAGGATTTTCCATGGCCTCCACCGCCCGTTTCGACGTCGTCGCCATCGGCAATGCGATCGTCGACGTTCTTGCCCGCGCCGACGATGCGCTGATCGAGGCCGAGGGCCTGACCAAGGGGTCGATGCGGCTGATCGACGCCGGAGAGGCCGAGCGGCTCTATGCGGCGATGGGCCCGGCGGTCGAAGTGTCGGGCGGCTCGGCGGCGAACACGCTCGCGGGCATGGCGGCGCTCGGCGAACGCTGCGCCTTCATCGGCCAGGTCGCCGACGACCAGCTCGGCCACGTTTTTACCCACGACCTGCGCGCATTGGGCGTCGCCTATGAGACCCCGGCGCTGAAGGAAGGCGCGCCGACCGCGCGCTGCCTGATCCTCGTCACCCCCGACGGGCAGCGCACGATGAACACCTTCCTCGGCGCGAGCCACTTGCTCGAGCAGGCGATGATCGACGAGGCGTGGATCGCCGACGCCGAGATACTCTATCTCGAAGGCTATCTGTGGGATCCCGAACTGTCGCGCGCGGCGATGCGGCGCGCGATCGACGTGTCGCGTGCGGCGGGACGCAAGGTCGCCTTCACGCTTTCGGACGCCTTCATCATCGACCGCCACGGCGCCGATTTCCGCGCGCTGATCGCCGAAGGGCTGTTCGACATCCTCTTCGCCAACGAAGTCGAGATCCGGGCATTGGCCGAGACCGACGATTTCGAGGCGGCGGTCGCGAAGATCGCGCCGCAGGTGCCGCTGCTCGTCGTCACACGCGGCGCGCACGGCGCGATCGCGCTGCAGGGCGGTGAGCGCACCGAGGTCGGCGCCGAGCCGATCGAGCAGGTCGTCGACACCACCGGCGCGGGCGACCTGTTCGCCGCCGGATTCCTCGCGGGCCTCGCCGAAGGCCGGTCGATGCACGACTGCCTGACGATGGGCGCGGTGTGCGCGCGCGAGATCATCGCGCAGGTCGGTCCGCGCGCGCAGACCGACCTCAAGGCGAAGGTTACGGCGCGGCTGGGGTAGGGCGGCCGCAATCCGATAAAGATCGTCGCCCCCGCGAAGGCGGGGGCCGCATGCCTTGCGCCACCTCTCCAGCGGCCCCCGCCTTCGCGGGGGCGACGGCTTGTCATTGGCGATGGCTCTACCGTTACGTCGCCGTCGCCGGATCGGGATGCTTGCGGAACAATTCGCGGTCGGCGGGGCCGAAACCGCGGGTCCAGATCAGCCAGCCGTAGATGCCGAGGATGAAGGGCACGCCGATCAGCAGTTCGGCCCATTCGGGCAGCTGCGTCGCGCCCCAGCCGAGCACTGCGGCGCCCGCCATTGCCCAGACGAGCGCCCAACGCAGGCTGTTCACCGGCGCGCCGAGGATATGCGCGAGCAGCCGCGCCTTGACCAGCGAGGCGAAACCGAGCGCGAGCATCAGCGCGAGCGCGACCGCCGCGGCATAATAGATGGGCGGCCACCCCATCGACTGCGCGACGAGGATGAATGCGACGCTGAGGATCGCCTGGAGCGCCAGCGTCGCCATGCTGATGAGCAGGTTGCGGTGGCGCGCGACATAGACGAGCGCGGCTTCGCTGACGACGGCGGTCGCGGCGACGACTTCGGCGGCGAGCAGGAAGGCGAGCGCGGCGGTGCCGCTGACGAATTCGGGGCCGACGAGGCCCATCACGGCTTCGCCCGGAATGCCGAGCGCGAGCGCGACCCCGGCCTGCGCGGCGATGATCCAGAAGCCGACCTGGCTGACCTGCGCCGCCACGGCGCCGAGCCGCTTTTCGGCGAGGTTGCGCGTGATCACCGGCCCGAGGATCGGCTCGAAGCTCGTCTTCAGCTTTTGCGGCAGCGAGGCGACCTGCTGCGCCATATAATAGATGCCGTAAATCGTCGGCGACGTGAACTGGCCGAGGATGAAGAGGTCGAGGCGGCGCGTCCCCCATTCGATCGCATCGGCGGCGGCGAGCGGGGCGTTGCGCCGCGCGAGCAGGATCAGATGCGCCGGATGCGGGCGCCATACGCCAGGGCCGCCATAATGGCGGATCATCGGGATCAATGCGGTGAGGAAGGCGCCGACCATCGCGGCGGCGTAGGAGAGCATCAGCCCGTCGCGCACCGAAACGAACCAGAAACCCGCCGCGGCGGCGCTGATCACCCAGGGTTCGACGATCGCGCGCGCACGCACCGTCGCGCCGACGTCGAACTTATAGGCGCAGGCGGCAAGCGCGATGTCGGTGCCCGCGATCACGAAGACGAGCAGCGCCATCCAGCGATCGGCGCTGTCGATGTCGCCCGCCGGATACATCAGTTGCGGGAACAGGAAGAGCAGCGCCGATCCCGCCGCCGAGACGATGAAGGCGACGAACATGCCGTCCCAAACGGTGATGCGCTGGTCGGCGCCCTCCGCGCTCAATTGCTCGGCAAGGCCGCGTTTCAGGCCCAGCGTCGCGAGCTGCGCGACGAGTTCGATGACGAGCACGGCAAAGGCGAAGCGGCCGACCGCCTCGGGCCCGTACCAGCGGCCCGCCACATAGAGGAAGGGCAGGCGCGCGACGAGGCGGAGGATGAAGCCGAAGAAATTGGTGCGCCCGCCCTTGGCGAGCGCCGCCGTGTCGGCATCGCGCGAGGGTTCGTCGGGCGAAGAATTGGGTGATGGAGGCGCAGCCGCGCTGTCGGTTTGGCTCAAGCCTGGCGCCCCTTCTGCTTTACCCCGATGCGCAGTCTAGCGCGGCCCGAGGGAGCAGGCAATTGTGTGCGGTCGTTCATCGCCCTTCGGGCCGCAGCGGGCGGCTGAGCAGGGCCTGAATGGCGTCGGCGACGCGCACCTCGCCGGCGACGAGGCGCGCGACCGTCTCGGTGATCGGCATGTCGATGCCGTCGGCGCGCGCGGCGGCGGCGACGACCGGCGCGCTGAACGCGCCCTCCGCGACGGTGCGGCGGTCGGCCATCAGCGTCTCCGCCGCTTCGCCGCGGCCGAGTCCCTGACCGAGCGCGAAATTGCGCGAATTGGACGAGGTGCAGGTGAGGACGAGGTCGCCGAGCCCCGCGAGGCCCGCGAGCGTTTCGGCCTGCGCGCCGCGCGCGAGACCGAAGCGCGCCATTTCGGCGAAGCCGCGGCTGATCAGCGCGGCGCGCGCGTTGAGCCCGAGCCCGGCGCCGTCGACGATGCCGCACGCGATCGCGAGGATATTCTTGACCGCGCCGCCGATCTCCGCCCCGATCATGTCGGTCGAGACATAGGGGCGGAAATGCGGGCGCGCGAGTGCTTGCGCGAGTCCCGCGGCGACGTCCGCGTCGGCGGCGGCGAGCGTGATCGCGGTGGGGAGCCCCGCGGCAACCTCGTGCGCGAAGGTCGGGCCCGAGAGCACCGCATGCGGGCGCTGCGGCGCGAGATCCTGCGCCATATCGATCGGGAAGGCGAAGCTGCCCGCCTCCATGCCCTTGCTGCAGAAGATCAGCGGGGCGTCGCCGGGCGGCAGGTCGGCGAGCACGGCGCGCAGGAAGGGGACCGGGACGACGATCAGCAGCGCGTCGAGATCGGCCATGTCGGCGAGGTCGCCGGTCGCGGTCAGCGAAGGCGAAAGGGCCGCGCCGGGGAGGAAGGCCGGATTGCGGTGTTCGGCGTTGATCGCGGTAACCACATCGTCTTCGCGCGCCCACAGGCGTACCGGCGCGCCGTCGGCGGCGAGCAGCTGCGCGAGCGCGGTGCCCCAGGCGCCGCCGCCGACGACGCCGAATCGCTTGTATGACGTCATGCTTTCACGAGTCATGCTTTTACTCCGGCGCCGCGCACCGCCTCGGCATCGGGATCGAGCGGCCAGCGCGGGCGCGCAGGCGCGTCGAGCGGGTCGGTGAGGCCGGCGGCGAAGCGTTCGGCGCCCGCCCATGCGATCATCGCGCCATTGTCGGTGCAGAGCCAGAGCGGCGGCGCGACGAAACCCTTGTCGAAGCGGTCGGCGAGATCGGTGAGCGCGGTGCGGATCGTGCCGTTCGCCGCGACGCCGCCGGCGACGACGAAAGCGGTCGCCTCGGGACAGGCGGCGAGCGCGATGCGGCTGCGGTCGACGAGGCAGTCGACGACGGCCTGCTGGAACGACGCTGCGAGATCGGGGACGCTGTGCTCTCCGCTCGCCGCGGCGCGCGCGACGGCGCTCTTGAGCCCGGCGAAGGAGAAATGAGGCTCGGCGCTGCCCACGAGCGGACGGGGGAGCGGCACCGCGCGCGGGTCGCCGTTCTGCGCGACGCGCTCGACCGCGGGGCCGCCGGGATAGCCGAGCCCGAGCAGCTTCGCGGTCTTGTCGAACGCCTCGCCCGCGGCATCGTCGATCGTGGTGGCGAGGCGGCGGTAGTCGCCGACGCCGCGCACGAGCAGCAGCTGGCAATGGCCGCCCGAGACGAGCAGCAGCAGATAGGGGAATTCGAGGGTTTCATCGGCGAGGCGTGGGCTCAGCGCATGGCCTTCGAGATGGTTGACCGCGATCAGCGGCTTGCCCGCGGCGTGCGCGAGCGCCTTGCCGGTGACGAGCCCGACCATCACCCCGCCGATGAGCCCGGGACCGGCAGTCGCGGCGATCGCATCGACGTCGGCGAGCGAAACTCCGGCATCGGCGAACACGCCCTCGACGATCGGCGCGAGCCGGTCGACATGCGCGCGCGCCGCGATCTCGGGCACGACGCCGCCATAGGGGCCATGCTCGGCCTCCTGCCCCGCGACGCGCTGCGCGAGGATGCGCCGCTCGCTGTCGACGAGCGCCGCCGCGGTTTCGTCGCAGCTCGATTCAAGGCCAAGGATGAGTGTCATATGTTGCGCGTTCCTTTACCCGCCCCTTTATCGACAGGGCAAGCCGCGCTAGCAGGCGGCTGATGAATGGACTTCCCACCCCCGAAAACCCGCTGCGCATCGGGACGCGCGCCTCGCCGCTTGCGATGGCGCAGGCGCATATGGCGATGGCGGCGCTGATCGCCAGCCATGGCGTGCCCGCCGAGGCGCTCGAAATCGTGCCGATGACCGCGACCGGCGACCGGATCCAGGACCGCGCGCTCGCCGAGGTCGGCGGCAAGGCGCTGTGGACGCGCGAACTCGACGCGGCGCTCGACGCCGGGACGATCGACATCGCGGTGCATTCGCTGAAGGATGTCGAAACGCTGCGCGACGCGCGCTTTTTCCTCGGCGCGATGCTCGAGCGTGCCGATCCGCGCGACCGGCTGGTTGTGCGCGAGGGGATCGGCGCCGCGACGATCGCCGAGCTGCCGCCGGGCGCGCGGCTCGGCACGAGCAGCCCGCGCCGCGCGGCGCAGGTGAAGCGAATTCGCCCCGATCTCGAAACCCCGTTGCTGCGCGGCAATGTCGCGACGCGGCTCGCGAAGCTCGCGGCGGGCGAGGCCGATGCGACGCTGCTCGCCGCGGCGGGGCTGACGCGGCTGGGGATGCACGACGTCGGAACGGTGCAGGAGGCGGGGCTGCTGCTTCCGGCGGCGTCGCAGGGCGCCATCGGGATCGAATGCCGCGCCGATGATGCTGGGGCGGTCGCGCTGCTCGCCGCGGTCGACCATGCGCCGACGCATCGCGCCGTCGCGGCCGAGCGCGCCTTTCTCGCGGCGCTCGGCGGCGATTGCCGTTCACCGGTCGCGGCGCATGGCTCCTGGCAGGCGGATGGCGCGCTGCGCCTCGATGCCGAGATTTTTTCCGAGGACGGCGCCGACCATGCCGCCGGGCATATCCTCGTGGCCGGGCCCGGAGCGCCCGCGGCGCTCGCGCGCCGCCTGCTCGCCGAGGCGCCGGAGAGCGTCCGGGCGCTGTTCGCGGTATGACGGCCGGGCCGCCGCTGATCGTCACGCGGCCCGAGCCGGGCAATGCGGCGACGGTCCGGCGGGCGCGGGCGATGGGGTTCGCGGTTCACGCGATGCCGCTGTTCGCGGCGCATCCGGTCGAGTGGCGCGCGCCCGCGGCCGAAGATTTCGACGCGCTGCTGCTCACGAGCGCCTTTGCCGCGCGGCTCGGCGGGGCGGAGTTTGCCGGTCTCGCCTCCCTGCCCGTCCATGCCGTGGGCGCGGCGACCGCGCGCGCCGCCGAGGCGGCGGGCCTGACCGTGGCGCGGATCGGCACGGCCGACGCGCAACAGCTTCTTGATGCCATGGCGTCACAGGATATTCGCGCGATATTATGGCTTTGCGGTCGCGACCGGTCCGAATTCGACGCGCGCGGCGCGGCGATCACGCCGCTGCCCTGCTACGCCGTCGATCCCGTGCCCCCGCCCGCGGCATGGGCCGATCTGACCGCGGCGCCTGCCGTCCTGCTCGTCCATTCGTCGCGCGCGGCAAAGCGCATTTCCGACCTCGTCGGGGCGGCGCGCGCGCATCTGTCGCTCGCGGCGATCAGCCCCAAGGCCGCCGCGGCGGCGGGCGAGGGATGGCGCGATGTCGCGGTGGCGGATCGGCCCGACGATGTCGCAATATTGGCACAGGCGCGCGCTTTGTGGCACAAGGGTGCGAAATAGGGTCGTTCGAAAGAGAAACATGGCAATCGACAGCTTCGAAACCTCCCCGCCTGCCGACGGGGCGGTCCCGGCGAAGGGCCTATCGTTCCGCGCCATCGCCATCGGGGCCTTCCTGCTGCTGCTGATCGGCATCGTCGCCGGCGGATGGGCGGTGAATCGCTGGCTGGCCGGCATCGATGCGCCGCCCGCGGCGCGGACGGTCGCGGCGCCGGCGGGAGCGGCCAATCCGCTGCTGACAGGCGCGGGGGCGAAAGGCGACGCGGAGGCGCCGCCGCTGATGGTGGCGCCGGTCGACGGCGCCAATGCGCTCGCGGCGCGCGTCGCCGAGCTCGAACAACGGCTGTCGCGCATCACGCTCCAGGCCGAATCGGCTTCGGGCAATGCTTCGCGCGCCGAGGGGTTGCTCGTCGCCTTCGCGGTGCGGCGCGCGCTCGATCGCGGGCTGTCGCTGGGCTATCTCGACGCGCAGCTGCGGCTGCGTTTCGGCGACGATCAGCCCAATGCGGTCAAGACGATCATCGACACGTCGCGCGACCCGGTGACGCTCGAAAGGCTGCGCACCGAACTCGACGCGCTGGCGCCGCAGCTCGTCGGACGCAACGGCGACGGAAGCGGGAGCCTGTGGACCGGGCTGCGCCGCGAACTGAGCGAGCTGTTCGTCGTGCGCGCGGCGGGAACCAAGTCGCCGCGTGCGTCCGAACGGCTCGACCGCGCGCGGCGCTATCTGGCGGCGGGGCAGGCCGACCAGGCGATTGCCGAGGTCGAGGCGATGCCCGGCGCGGAGGTCGCGGGCGAATGGCTGATGGATGCGCGGCGCTACCACGAGGCGCGGCGCGCGCTTGACCTGATCGAGACGGCGGCGATATTGGAACCGCGCGACAGCCCGGCTGCCGCCCTGGCCCGCAAAACGGCCGCAGAGACCCCATAGCGCGCATTCCGCAAGGGCTGCCCGCCCTTTTAAGGAAGCCCGTTTCATGGCCCTCGCCGACCCGCAGCGCATCGAGGCGCTCGACCCGCTCGATCCCCTCCAGCTCGACGCCGAACTGAGCGAAGAAGAGCGGATGGTGCGCGACACGGCGCGCGCCTATGCGAGCGATGCGCTGTTGCCGCGCGTGACCTCGGCCTTTCTCGACGAGCGGTTCGACCGCGAGATCATGTCCGAAATGGGCGCGCTCGGCCTGCTCGGCGCGACGATTGACCCCGAATATGGCGGCGCGGGACTCAACTACGTCTCTTACGGGTTGATCGCGCGCGAGGTCGAGCGCATCGATTCGGGGTACCGGTCGGCCTGTTCGGTGCAGAGCAGCCTCGTGATCCACCCGATCAACGCCTATGGCAGCGAGGAGCAGAAGCGCAAATATCTGCCCGGGCTCACCGCGGGCGAGCTCGTCGGCTGTTTCGGCCTCACCGAACCCGATGCCGGCAGCGATCCCGGCGGGATGCGCACGCGCGCCGAAAAGGTCGCGGGCGGATACCGGCTCAAGGGCGCGAAGATGTGGATCACCAATTCGCCGATCGCCGACGTCTTCGTCGTGTGGGCGAAGTCGGAAGCGCACGATGGCGCAATCCGCGGCTTCCTGCTCGAAAAGGGGATGAAGGGGCTGTCGGCGCCGAAGATCGAGGGCAAGGTCAGCCTGCGCGCCTCGGTCACCGGCGAGATCGTGATGGACGGGGTCGAGGTCGGCGAGGATGCGCTGCTTCCCCATGTCTCGGGGCTCAAGGGGCCGTTCGGCTGCCTCAACCGCGCGCGCTACGGAATCGGCTGGGGCGCGATGGGCGCGGCCGAATTCTGTTACGAGGCGGCGCGGAACTACACGCTCGAGCGCCAGCAGTTCGGGCGGCCGCTCGCGGCGAACCAGATCGTCCAGTTGAAGCTCGCCAACATGCTCACCGAAATCGCGCTGGGGACGCAGGCGGCGCTGCGTGTCGGCCGGCTCATCGACGAGGGGCGCCTGATTCCCGACGCGATCAGCCTGCTCAAGCGCAACAATTGTGGCAAGGCGCTCGACATCGCGCGCGTCGCGCGCGACATGCACGGCGGCAACGGCATTTCGGCCGATTATCATGTGATCCGCCACGCGGTGAATCTCGAAACGGTGAATACCTATGAGGGCACGCACGACGTCCATGCGCTGATCCTGGGCCGCGCGATCACGGGCATTTCGGCCTTTGCCTAAGCCGCTCGAAGGCATCCGCGTCGTCGAACTGGCGCGGGTGCTCGCGGGGCCGTGGTGCGGGCAATTGCTCGCCGACCTCGGCGCAGAGGTGGTCAAGGTCGAGCGGCCGGGCGCGGGCGACGACACGCGCAGCTGGGGGCCGCCCTTCATCCGGGGCGCGGACGGCGAGAATCTGGGCGCGGCTTATTATCACAGCACCAACCGCGGCAAGGCGGGGGTGGCGATCGATATCGCGCGCGCCGAGGGGCAGGCCGCGGCACGCGAGTTGATCGCCGGCGCCGATGTCGTGATCGAGAATTACAAGGTCGGCGGCCTCGCCAAATACGGCCTCGACCCGGCGAAGCTCCGCGCCGACTTTCCGCGGCTGGTCGTCTGTTCGATCACCGGTTTCGGCCAGACCGGGCCCTATGCGCACCGCGCGGGCTATGACTTCATCATTCAGGCGATGGGCGGCGCGATGTCGCTGACCGGCGAGCCCGACGGCGCGCCGCAAAAGGCCGGAATCGCCTATGCCGACATCTTCACGGGCATGTATTCGGCCGTCGCGATTCTCGCCGCGCTGCGACGTCGTGACGTCACCGGAACGGGCGCGCATATCGACATGGCCTTGCTCGATTGCCAGGTCGGGGTGCTCGCCAACCAGGCCGCCAATTATCTCGCGAGCGGCGTGCCGCCGCGCCGGATGGGCAACGGCCACGCCAATGTCGTGCCCTATCAGGCGTTCGCGACCGCCGACGGCCAGCTGGTGATCGCGGTCGGCAACGATGGGCAGTTCGGCAGATTGTGCGCGGTGCTCGGCGCGCCGGGCTGGGCCGGTGATCGGCGCTTTGCGACCAATGCCGCACGGCTGGCGAACCGCGCCGAGCTGATCCCGCTGCTCGCGGCAAAGATCGCGGGCTGGGAAGCGCAGCCGCTGTCGGTGGCGCTCGAGGCCGAGGGTGTGCCGGCGGGGCCGATCAACGATCTGGCGGGCGTGTTCGCCGATCCGCAGGTGCTCGCGCGCGGGATGCGCTTCCGGCCCGCGGGGGCCTTCGTCGATGGCGTCGCGAGCCCGATCGTGATCGACGACGAGCGGATGGCGGCTGAAAAAGGTGCGCCGCCGCTGGGTGGTTGAGGGCGGGTTGGCGGCCGGTAGCTGTCGTTTCTTACATCGTCATCCCCACGAAAGCGGGGACCCAGAGCGCACGTAGGTTGATCCCACACTGGGTTCCCGCTTTCGCGGGAATGACGAATCTTTGGTGTGTTCGCTCTCCACGCCAAAACGGTCATGTGCGCCGCGGCTTGCTGGCCGACTTGCCTCAAAAGAAAAAGAGGCGCCGCAACGGACGCCCCCTTCTCCCCCATATTGTCCGAAAAATCAGAATTTGACCGTGCCGGTCACGAAGAGCTGGCGCGGGTTGCCGTAGAAGGCGGTGAGCGTTCCTTCGGTGCCAAGCGCCGAGAGCGGCAGGCCATTGGCGCCGGTCGGGATGGCGCCGGTTTCCGGGTCGGCGACGACGAAAGTATAGCCCGATGTCTTGTATTTCTTGTTGGTCAGATTCTTGCCGAACAGGCCGATGCTCCAGCGGTCGCCCGGCGCGGTATAGACGAGGCTGGCGTCGAGCAGCGCGAAGCCCTTCTGGTCGATATAGGGGTTCGGAATCTCGAACTGATAGGTCTTGCTGCGATAGGACAGCGTCGTCGCGAAATTGATGTCGCCATCGCCGACCGGCGCCGAATAGGCGAGGGTGCCGCTCGCGGTCCATTTCGGCGTGTTCTGCACTTCGCGATAATCGGCGACGTCGGTCGGCACATTCTCTCCCGTGTCGGGATCGAGGATGTTGGTGATATATTCCTTGTACTGCGCGTCGATGAAGCCGAGCGCGGTCGACAGCGTCAGCCGGTCGCCCACCGCCGCGAGATCCTCGCCGAGCCGCGCACGGCCTTCGAATTCGAGGCCCTTGAACGTTGCCTTGCCGGCGTTCGACACGACGCCGCAGAAGCTGGGCAGGCCGTCGACGGTGCAGGCGACCGAGCCCGGAATCTGGACGTCGGTATAGTCGGCGTAGAAGGCCGCGAGCGCGACGTTCAGCGCGCCGTCCAGCAGGCTGCCCTTATAGCCGACCTCGTAGCTGTCGACCTGTTCGGGAAGGAAGCTGAGGAAGGCCGCGACCTCCGCGTCGCTCGGGACGCCGTTCGCATTGTCGGTCGGCGCGTTGACGCCGACCCCGCGCGGGTCGAAGCCGCCGCCCTTGAAGCCCTGCGAATAGCTTGCATAGAGCGTGTGGTCGGGGGTCGGCTTGAACGACAGCGAGGCGCGCGGGGTGAATTTGTTGAAGTTGCGGCTGCCCTCGAAATCGGTGCCCGGCGCACCGAAGGGCACCCCGGCGCCGCCGAAGACGGGCGATCCGCCGCCGAGATAATTCTGCCGCAGGATCGAAGCGCTGCGCTTGTCCCAGGTATAGCGGCCGCCGATCGAGAGGCTGAGCCGGTCGGTGAAATCGAAGGTCGCGTCGCCGAAGACGGCAAAGGTCGTGGTGTCGACGTCGGCCTCGGTAAAGGCCGTCAGCCCGGCGAAGGTGTTGAAGATGCGCACGTCGAACAGCGTGTCGGCGGTCGCGTCGAGATAATAGAAGCCGAGCAGGCCCTTCAGCCGGTCGCCCTCGTAGAGCAGCTGGAATTCCTGGCTGATCTGTTCGTTGAAATAGAAGCCGGGGACGTCGACGTCGACCGCGGGCAGCGCGTCGAAGTCGATCGGGGTCGCCGACCGGTCCTTGCGCCACGCGCTGATCGAGCGCAGCGTGAGCGTATCGCTGAGCTCGGCGGTGACGTTCATCGCGAGACCATAGGCTTCGATGTCCTGCGTCGGGTCGTTGAGCCCGCCGCGACTGTCGAACACGTCGTCGAGCACCGGCTGGTCGGTCGCGAGGCTGGGGATCAGGCGGTGGCCGCCGCGCGGATTGCTTTTGTCCTTCGAATAATCGCCCGAGATGCGGATCAGCACCGGCTCGCCATAGCCGCCGAGCTCGACGGTGCCGCGCGCCGCCCAGACGTCCTTGTTGTAATTTTCGAGGCCGGTGGTGAGATTGTCGCCGAAACCGCCGCGCGACAGCCGCGCCCCCGACGCGCCGATACGGACGATGTCGCTCAGCGGCGCGCTCGCTGTGACGATGAGGTCGGCCTGATCATAGGTGCCGAGCGTGCCCTTGATCTTGAGCGAGAATTCCTGCGGCAACGGCTTCGTCACATATTTGACCGCGCCGCCGATCGTGTTGCGGCCATAGAGCGTGCCCTGCGGCCCGCGCAGCACCTCGATCCGCTCGACGTCGTAGATGTCGAGCACCGCGGCCTGCGGGCGGTTGAGATAGACGTCGTCGAGATAGATGCCGACGCCCTGCTCGAAGCCCGACACCGGGTCCTGCTGGCCGACGCCGCGGATAAAGGCGCTGAGCGTCGAATTGGCGCCGCGCGAGACTTCGAGCGTCGTGTTCGGCGTCGTCGCGCCGATGTCGGTGATGTCGATCGCGCCCGCCTTTGCGAGCGTCTCGCCCGAGTAAGCGGTGATCGCGACGGGGACGTCGATCAGCCGTTCGTCGCGGCGGCGCGCGGTGACGATGATCTCGCCGTCGCCGGCGCCGGCGGCGCCCTCCTCCTGCGCGAGCGCGGGCGGGGCGAAGGCGATCATCGAAAGCGCGCTGGTGGCGAGGACGGCACGGTGCAGCGGGCGGACGAAAGGACGCATGAAAACTCTCCCATGTGATGGGCGACCCCTCGCCGCCCTTCCTGCTTTTCTTGGGCCGGTGCTTGCCAAGCCGCGCCGCTTCCAATAATGAAACATGAACCAAGTTTCAATTTGGAAACGGACTTCGTCGTTTTTTGCTTGCCAGTGGTGCGGAAATGCCACGATGCAGGCGGAGCCGGACGGAGGGGGAGACGGAAAGGCAGCCATGGATCAGCCGCGGACCGAAACAGGAGAAGGCGCGGGCGATGCGCGCGACAAGACGCCGCGCACCGAACGCGGGCGGCGGACGCTGCGCAAGCTGCTCGATGCGGCGGCGGTCGAATTCGGCGAGCGCGGTTTTCACGAGGCGTCGATCAGCGCAATCACGCGCCGCGCGGGCACGGCGCTCGGCAGCTTCTACACCTATTTCGATTCGAAAGAGGAAATCTTTCAGGCGCTCGTCCGCTATATGAGCGAGCAATTGCGCGATCATGTGACGCCGCTCGTGCAGGCGGCGCCCGACGAGATCAGCGCCGAGCGCATCGGGCTCGAATCCTATCTCGGCTTCGTGCGCGAGCATAAGGAGATCTACCGCATCATCGACGAGGCCGAGTTCGTCGATTACGCAAGCTATCGCCGCCACTATGAAACGACCGTCGCGCGCGTGCGCCAGCGGCTGGAGACGGGCGCGGCGCGTGGCGAGATCCGCGGCGACGTCAGCGAGATTCACGCCTGGGCGATCGGCGGGATGAACGTGTTCCTGGGGATGCGTTACGGGCTCTGGGACACTGACAGCGACATTTCGGAGATCGCGGCGATCGCGAATGATCTGCTCGCGAACGGGCTGAAGAAGCGGGATTGATGGATCTTCCCTGTCGCGGAGCGATGGGGAGGTGGCGGCGCGAAGCGCCGACGGAGGGGCAAATAGCGCGACGTCGCGGCCCCTCCACCACGCCCTTCGGGCGCGGTCCCCCTCCCCACGGCTTCGCCGCAGGGAGGATTAACTGCGCGCGATCAGGAAGATCGCGTGCTCGGCGCGCCAGCTGGCGGCGGCGTCGCTCGCCGGCTTGTCGCCCGAGAGGTGCCAGACGCGCTCGACCTTGATGCCCTTGGCGCGCACGAGCTCGCGGAAGTCGCTGACCGTGACATGGTGGATGTTCGGCGTTTCGTACCAGGCGACGGGCAGCAGTCGCGTCACCGGCATCCGGCCGTTCCACAGCAGCGCGAGCCGGACGCGCCAGTGCGCGAAATTGGGAAAGCTGACGAAGGCGCGCGGCGCGATGCGCAATAGTTCGTCGACGACGCGGTCGGGACGCTCGGTGGTCTGGAGCGTCTGCGACAGGATCGCATAGTCGAAGGCGTCGTCGGGATAGTCGGCGAGGTCGTGGTTGGCGTCGCCCTGCACGACCGACTGGCCGCGCGCGATCGCCGCGGTGACGTTCGCCGGATCGATTTCGAGCCCGCGCGCGTCGACCCCCTTGCCCTGCAGAGCAACCATCAGCTCGCCGTCGCCGCAGCCGACATCGAGCACACGCGCCGATGACGGCACGGCGTCGGCGATGATCGCGAGGTCGGGGCGCAGCGCCATCAGAAACCCGATCCGAGCGCGCCGGCGACGAGCCGGTCGAGCGCGGGCACGTCGAGGAGGAAGCTGTCGTGGCCGAAGGGCGCCGACAGCTCGACGAAGCTCGCCGCCGCGCCGACGCTTTGCAGCGCCTGCACGACGCGGCGCGATTCGGACGTCGGATAGAGCCAGTCGGTGTCGAAGCTCACGAGCGTGAAGCGCACCTCCTTGGCATTGGCGAAGGCGCCCGCGAGGCGACCGTCGTGCGGATCGGCGAGGTCGAAATAGTCCATCGCGCGCGTGATATAGAGATAGGCGTTGGCGTCGAAGCGGTCGGTGAAGGCGAGACCCTGATGCCGCAAATAGGATTCGACCTGGAAATCGGCGTCGAAGCCGAAGCTCTTGATGTCGCGCGCCTGCAGACGGCGGCCAAATTTCTCGGTCAGCCCTTCCTCGGAGAGATAGGTGATGTGCGCCGCCATGCGCGCGACCGCGAGGCCTTTGGTGGGCGCGCGCTCGCTGCTGTAATATTGGCCGCCTTGCCAGTCGGGATCGGCCATGATCGCCTGCCGCCCGACCTCGTGGAACGCGATATTCTGCGCCGAATGGCGCGCCGCGGCCGCCTGGGCGGCGCAGCGGCTGGCCGAGCAGCCCGAAGGGCGATTCGGCCTGCAGTTGCGCCGACACGATGGGCGCCGAATGGCGCGCCGCGCTCGCGATGACGAGCGCCGAGGCGAGCCGCTCGGGATAGGTCGCCGCCCAGGCGAGCGTCTGCATCCCGCCCATCGACCCGCCGACAACCGCATGGAGGCGCGAAATGCCGAGATGATCGAGCAGCATCGCCTGCGCGCGCACCATGTCGGTGATCGTGATGACGGGGAATTGCATGCCCAGCGGCGCGCCGGTCGCGGTGTCGGGGGTCGCGGGGCCGCTGGTGCCCATGCAGCTGCCGAGCACATTGGCGCAGATGACGTGGAAACGGTCGGTGTCGATCGGCTTGCCGGGGCCGACCATGCGCGCCCACCAGCCGGGTTTGCCCGTCGCCGGATGGTCGCTCGCGACATATTGGTCGCCGGTGAGCGCGTGGCAGATCAGCACCGCGTTCGATTTGTCGGCGTTCAGCGCGCCATAGCTCTGCCAGGCGATCGTCACCGACGGCAGCGCCTGCCCGCTGTCGAGCGGCAGCGGCTTCGCGATCGTCACGCTCTGATGCTGAATCTGGTGGAGCAGGCTCGCCATCGTGCGGTGGGGCTAAGCGGGCGCGGGCGCACTGTCAACGTGCTGGACTTGGGGCGCACAGCCGCTAAACCGCGCGGCATGACCGACGCGACCGAAACCCTTGTGCCCAAGCCGTGGATCAGCGGCATTGCTCCCTATGTTCCCGGCAAGTCGGCCGGCGCCGACGGGCGTCCGCTGATCAAGCTCTCCGCGAACGAAAATCCGCTCGGAACCGGCGAGAAAGCGCGCGCGGCCTTCGCGGCGGCGCAGGGCGCGGCCGACGCGCTGTCGCGCTATCCCGATCCGGGCTCGGTGGAGCTGCGCGAGGCGATCGCGGCGAAGTTCGGGCTCGATCCGGCGCGCATCATCTGCGGCAACGGGTCGGACGAGCTCATCCACCTGATCGTGCAGGCCCCCGGAGGGTAGCGGTTGAGGTCCGGCAGGCCTTCGGCATTCCGCCGCAGGCCGGCCTGCTGTTCGGCAACGGGTCGGACGAGCTGCTCCACCTCGCCGCGGGAACCTATGCCGGGGTGGGCGACGAAATCCTCTATGTGCGCTATGGCTTCGCCGTCTACGAGATCGCGGCGCGTCGCGTCGGCGCGGTGCCGGTCGAGGCCGACGACCGCGACTATGCGACCGACGTCGACGCATTGCTCGCCGCGGTGACCGACAGGACGCGCGTCGTCTATCTCGCCAATCCGAACAATCCGACCGGCACGCTCGCGACGCGCGAGGAAGTCGCGCGGCTCTATGCCGGGCTGCCGAAAAATGTCCTGTTTGTGATCGATCAAGCCTATAGCGAATATCTGTCGGAGGCCGAGGATGACGGCGGGCTCGAACTCGCGAAAACGCAGCCGAACGTGTTCATCACGCGCACCTTCTCGAAGATTCACGGGCTGGCCGCCGAGCGCATCGGCTGGGGCTATGCCGCCGCCGAGGTGATTTCGGCGCTGCACCGCATCCGCCTGCCGTTCAACGTCACGCGCGCGGGGCAGGCGGCGGCGGTCGCGGCGCTCGGCGACGAGGAATTCGTGACGCACAGCCGCGAGCATAATGCCGAATGGCGCGCGTGGCTGGCGGGCGAGCTCGAAAGCCTCGGCAATCATGGCGTGCGCGTCGTGCCGTCGGCGACCAATTTCCTGCTCGTGCTGTTCGAGGGCGATGTCAGCGCCGAGACCGTCTATAACCGGTTGATGGAGGCGGGCTATATCGTCCGCTGGCTGCCGGGGCAGGGGCTGCCCCACGCGCTGCGCATGACGATCGGCACCGCGGAGGAGACGCGCGGGCTCGCGGCGGCGATCCGCGCGGCGCTGAACGGCTGATGGCGATAAAGCGCGTCGCCATCGTCGGGCTGGGGCTGATCGGCTCGTCGATCGCGCGCGCGGTGGCGGAACGGTTGCCGCAGGTGGCGGTGACCGGCCACGACGCCAGCGACAATGTGCGCGAAAAGGCGCGCGCGCTGAGCCTCTGCGACACGATCGCCGACGATCCGGCCGCGGCGGTGGCCGATGCCGACTTCGTCATCCTCGCGGTTCCGGTCGGGCGCATGGCCGATGCGGCGGCGGCGATCGCGCCGGGGCTGAAGACAGGCGCGATCGTTTCGGACGTCGGCTCGTCGAAGGCGGGGGTCGCCGAGGCGCTTGCGAAGGCGCTGCCCGGTCACGCCGTCATTCCGGCGCATCCGGTCGCGGGGACCGAGAACAGCGGCCCCGCGGCGGGCTTCGCGACCTTGTTCGAGGGCCGCTGGTGCATCGTCACCCCGGGCGCCGATGCGTCTGAAGAGGCGGTCGCGGCGGTGACGGGCTTCTGGCAGGCGCTCGGCGCGCGGGTCGAGACGATGGACGCCGCGCATCACGACATGGTGCTCGCGGTAACGAGCCATTTGCCGCACCTCATCGCCTATACGATCGTCGGCACCGCGAGCGAGCTCGAAGAAGTCACCGAGAGCGAGGTGATCAAATATTCGGCGGGCGGTTTCCGCGATTTCACGCGCATCGCGGCGAGCGATCCGGTGATGTGGCGCGACGTGTTCCTCGCCAACAAGGATGCGGTGCTCGCGACCCTGCAGCGATTCAACGAGGATCTGACCGTGCTCCAGCAGGCGATCCGCCGCGGCGACGGTGCGAAGCTCGAAGACTGGTTCACGCGCACGCGCGCGATCCGGCGATCGATCATCGAACAGGGGCAGGATGATGCCGCGCCCGACTTTGGGCGGAAGCATTGAATAGACCGTCGCCCCCGCGAAGGCGGGGGCCGCTCGAAAGGTGGCGCAAGGCCGATAGCGGCCCCCGCCTTCGCGGGGGCGACGGTCAGTTTTGCAGCAACGCTTCGGGCGGGTTCAGCGCGTTGATCGCGCGCCAGACGCGCTCCTCGGCCTCGTCGCGCGGCAGGCCGGGGGGGATGGTCTCGCCGACCTTGTAGGTGATCGTGCCCGGCCATTTGACCCATTTGCGCGGCGGATAGGCGATGCCGCTGTTCACCGCGACCGGGATCACCGGCACGCCGAGCAGGCGATAGATGCCGGCAAAGCCCGAGCGCAGCGGCGGCGCCAGCCCATGGGGAATGCGCGTTCCTTCGGCGAACAGGACGAGCGGGCGCTCCTTGGCGAGCGCGGCCTTGGCGGCGCCGAGCATCGCGCGCATCGCCTTGCCGCCGCCGTCGCGGTCGACGGGGATCAGACCGTAGAAATGCGCCGCCTGGCCCCAGACGGGGATCGAGAAAAGCTGTTCCTTGGCGAAGACGGCGGGATGTTTGAACAGCATCGGCTGTTCGATCGTCTCGAAGGCCCCTTCGTGCTTGAAGACATAAAGCACGGGAATGTCGGGCATCTCGCCCTCGACGACGATGCGCTGGCCGAGCACAAAGCGGCAGATCAGCCGGTGGAACTGCGCCCAGATGCGCACGAACCAGATCGTCGCATGGTGCGAGACGGGGAGCGAGATCACCGCGCCGATCGAGCTGATGCTGCTCATCAGCACGAACAGCAGCCAGAAGAGGATCGAGCGAAAGAGGGCGATGGTGTAGCGCATCGGCGCCCGCTTTAGAGGCCCAGCAGCCCGCCCGCCAGCCCCGCGAGATATTTATGATATTCGCGGAACAGCGTCGCGAAACTGGGCCGGCTGCGCACCGCGTCGGGCAGGATCGTCACCGTGTCGCCGACGGCGCGGCCGATTTCATATTCGGCGCGGCGCATGTGCCAGTCGGTGGTGACCAGTCGGATGCTCTTGTACTTGCGTCGCTGCGCCCAGGTCGCGACCTCGGTCGCGTTCGAGCGCGTATCCTCGGCCTCGAACCCCAGCGCGATGCAGCAGTCGAACAGCGAAACCGGGCGCTTATATTCGGCGGCCAGCTCGCGCGGCTTCACCTCGCGCGCGACGCCGCTGATGAGAAGGCGCTTGGCGTCGCCCGCCTCGAGTCGTTCGAGCGCGCGGTCGATACGGCCGGGGCCGCCGGTCAGCACGACGATTCCGTCGGTCTTCTGCGCACCGGCGGGCAGCGGCAACAGCAGCGCGAACCATGCGAAGCCGAGCACCCAGGCCAGAAACAACAGCGAGATCAGGCGCTTGATCATAGAATCTTCTTGAGCGCCGCGAGCAGGGTCTGGCGGGCGGTGAGAGCTGCCAGCGCGATAGCCAATAGCGGCAGCGCCAGCAAGAGCGCCCAGCCCGCGGGGCCGAGCGACGCGGTCGCGGCGAGGCCCGCGGTGACCCCCGACCATTGCCAGCCGATGAGCAGCAGGATCGCCGCGGCGACGGTGCTGCCGAGCGCGATGCCGTAAGCGGTGTCGATCGCGATGCGGCGCTGGAACAGCCGGGTGATCTGGCGGTCGGTCGCGCCGATCAGGTGGAGCATCTCGATCGTCGCATAATGGGTGCCGAGCGCGGCGCGCGCGGTCATGATCACCACCGCGGCGCTCGCCGCGGTCATCAGCAGCACCATGGCGCCGGCGATCCACGCGAGCGAACGGATCAGCCGCGCGACCGGCCCCAGCCATTCGGCGTGCGGGATGATCCGTGCGCCCGGCGCCTCGCGCGCGACGAGCGTGCGGAGCGCTTCCATATGGCCGGCGCGATCCTCGCCGACGAAATCGACATCGACAAGGGCGGGCAGCGGCAGCGACTTCAGCACCGGGTCGTCGCTGTCTGCGCTGCCGAACCATTGGCCGAGCATCGCTTGCAGCTCCTCGCGCTCGACCGAGCGCGCCGACCGCACGAAGGGCTGCGCCGCGGCGGCGCGGCGGAGCGCGGCGGCCTGCTCGGCGCGCGTCACCGGGTTGGCGGTGACGATCTGGACGGTGACGCGCCCGGCGATCGCGTCGCCGATCGCGTTCGCAGAGCGGGCAAGGCCCACCCCGGCGGCGGCGGCGAGCAGGGTCAGCATCATCAGGATCGCGACGACCCACGGCGTCGGCCCCGACAGCCGACGATCGGGGAGCAGGCGGCGATGCTGGACGGGGACGCGCGGGATGATCATGGGCGCGCCGTCACGCTCGGTTCGCCGGCGGATAGCGCAGCGCGCCGGTGGGGTCGGAAAGGCGGCCCTTTTCGAGCCGCATCATCTGCGCATTTTCGATCCGGCTGATCAGGTGGATGTCGTGCGTCGCGACGACGACGGTGGTGCCGAGGCGATTGAGCGCCTCGAACAGCCCCAAAAGGCGCATCGCCATCTCGGGGTCGACGTTGCCCGTCGGCTCGTCGGCGACGAGCAATTGCGGGCGCGCGATCACCGCGCGCGCGATCGCGACGCGCTGCTGCTCGCCGCCAGACAGCGTCGCGGGGCGCGCGTCGGCGCGGTCGCCGAGTCCGATCCAGCTCAGCATCTCGCCCACGGGGCCCGAGAGATCCTCTTCGCTGACCCCCGCGATGCGCAGCGGCAGCGCGATATTGTCGCGCGCGCTCAGATGCGGGATCAGGCGGAAATCCTGAAACACGACGCCGATGCGGCGACGGAAGCCGGGCAGGCGGTGGCGCGGCATCGCGACCAGATCCTCACCGAACAGGCGGACGATGCCGCGGCTCGGCCGCTGCGCGAGGTAGAGCATCTTGAGCAGCGACGTCTTGCCCGCGCCCGATGCGCCGGTGAGGAAATAGAAGCTGCCCGGCTGGAGATTGAAGCTGATGTCGGAGAGAATTTCGGCATCGGGACCGTAGCGGAGGCCAACGCCGTCGAATTCGACCATCGCGCCGCCGGGGCGCACCGGGGATGCGTCGGTCATGACGTCACGCGCGCGCGATCATGCGCCGGCACGGGGCCAAGGAACAGGGGCGCTGGTCCGCTCATCCGCCTGCCTGTCGCACGGCTGTCCACCAAGGACAAGGCGCGAGTGAACGCGGCGCTTGCAACGCCGCGAATCAGCGTGTTTAGAAGGACCCATGATCCTCGCCTGCCCGTCCTGCCACACCCGCTATGTCGTGCCCGATACGGCGATCGGACCGACGGGGCGCACGGTGCGCTGCGCCAATTGCCGCCATAGCTGGTTCCAGGAACCCGCGGTGGCGCCCGCTCCGGCGGCTGAAACGCCGGCCACTCCAGCGGTCGAGACGCCCGCGCCGGCGGCCGAGCCCGCCGTGCCGCCGGTTCCCGCAGCGACCTATTCCGACATTCCCGAGGCTTCGCCGAAGCCTGCTCCGCCGCCGCCGGCCTTCGCCGCCGCGGCCGAGCCGATGCCGCGCGCGACGCCCGCTGCCGCCGACGCGCCGCTGCCCTTCCGCCGCCCGCGACGCAATCCCGCGAAACGCTGGACGGCGATCGCCGCCAGCGCCGCCGTGCTGATGATCGCCGCGACCGCGGGGCTGATGTATTTCGGCCTGCCGGGCTGGGCGCAGGGGCTCGGCCTGCCGGGCGGCGTCGACGAGCCCGACCTGGTGATCGAGCTGCCGCCGAACCAGGATCATCGCGAACTCGCCGACGGGACGATCTATTTCGCGGCGTCGGGGGTGATCATCAACCCGACCGATCGCGAACAGCGCGTGCCGCCGATCCTCGCCGAGCTGCGCGACGCACAGGGAACGATCGTCTACAGCTGGACGATCAAGCCGCCGGTGCGGATGCTGCCGCCCAATGAAAAGGTCAATTTCAGCGAGGCGAAGCTCGACATTCCGCGCCGCGCGACGCAGCTGACGGTGAGCTGGGCGCTACCGAAAGGTTGACACGACCAAAACCCCCTCCTCTTCAGAGGAGGGGCTTACAGTCGTGACGTCACGGCCTCACAGGCTGATCGCGGCGCCCATGGACAGCAGGAAGCTGGTCAGCGTCGCGACGATGATCGGCGCGAAGCTGCGCCATCCCTGATCGAGGAGCAGGTGCAGTCGCGCCTTCATCGCGGTGGCGACGATCGCGAGGAGGAGCAGCGCCTGCGCGGCGGTCGCGGCGGCATCCTGCGCGGGCGCGGGGATCAGGGCCAGCGAATTGATCGTGGCAAGGCCGAGGAAGCCGAGGATGAACCAGGGCAGGCGGAGCGGAATGCGCTGCTTGGCTTCCGCTTCGCCGCCGCGGCCGAGCCAGAGCGCGACGAGCATCAGCATCGGCGCGAGCAACGCGACGCGCGTCAGCTTGACGATCGTCGCGACCTCGCCCGCTGGCTGCGAGAAGGAGAAGCCGCCGCCGATCGCCTGCGCGACGTCGTGGATCGATGCGCCGATCAGGAAGCCCGCCTGCGCGTCGCTGAGGCCGAGCTGCGCCGCGAGCACCGGATAGAGCGTCATCGCGAGCGCGCTCGCGACGGTGATGCCGACGAGGGTGAGCGTGAAACGCGCCTGGTCGATCCGCCGGTCGCCGATCAGCGACCAGAGCGCGAGCGCCGCCGACGCGCCGCAGATCGCGGTCGCGCCGCCCGCGAGCAGAGCGGCGTGGCGGTCCTGTCGGAACAGCGGGGCGGTCGCGACGGTCACGACGATCACCGCGAGCATGATGACGAGGAGCATCGCGAAGGGCAGCGGTCCCAATTCGGCGAGCTGCCCGGCGGTGATCCGTGCGCCCACGAGCACGATGCCGATGCGCAGCGCGGTCTGCGACATCAGGTCGAGCCCGGCGTGGGTGCGCCGGTCCTGCGACAGGAAGGAGAGGGCGAGGCCGATGAGCAGTCCCATCAGTACGATCGGCGCGGCATAATGGTCGGCAAGCCACGCGGCGGCGAGCGCGGCGATGGCGGTGACGAGGCTGCCCGGCAGATAATCGCGCCAGCGATGCCGCGCGGGCGGATTCGCCTCGAGCTGCATCTCGCCATAAAGATCGGCCGCCATCGGCCAGCTCTGTTCGGATAGTTTCACCAACGCTCCCGTCCTCTTTGCGGGGACCGCTTCGCATATCCGGGCGCAACGGTCGATAGGCCATTGCTGGCGCGGCGCTCCCTTGCTAGAGGCCGCGCTCTATCAGCACCCGTAGCTCAGCTGGATAGAGCGCTGCCCTCCGAAGGCAGAGGCCAGGGGTTCGAATCCCTTCGGGTGCGCCATTTCCTTTATATTTCAATTAGCTGCTGTTTCGGTCCGTCGGGCATGGCTTGATTGCGGGCGGAGACGGCGGCGTCTGCTCCATCGTGAATGGGATCGGGCTGAGAATCGAATGGTCCGCGCGTCGTGCAAACGGGCGCGCCGGTCGCCGGCATTGACCGGCGCCGCGTGGCATCTATCAAGACTTTCCCGAGTGGAGACCCGATATGATCCGAATGCCCTCGCTTTCCTTCGTCGCGATTGCCTCGCTGCTCGCGCTTACCGCGTGCGGAGACGATGCCGCCGAACCGGACGAGGCGGCGGCGGGCGCGAAGGTCGCGCGTGTCTGCCCGGGCATCGCCGATACGCCGGTGAAGCTTGCGGGCGGCACGTTCGATATGGGCGAGGACGACGTCTATGACGAAGAGGGGCCGGTGCGAAAGACGACGGTCGCCGGTTTCTGGATCGATCCGCACGAGGTGACCAACCGCCAGTTCGCGACGTTCGTCGATGCGACCGGCTATGTCACCGTCGCCGAAAAGCCGGTCGATCCGAAGCAGTTCCAGGTGCCCGTCGAGCAGATCCCGCCCGACATGCTCAAAGCCGGCTCGGCGGTGTTCACCCCGCCCGATTTCCCGTCCAACAATTATGCCGACTGGTGGAAATATGTCCCCGGCGCGAACTGGAAGAAGCCCTATGGCCCGACCGGTCCCGACAGCATCGCGAACGAGCCCGTCGTCCACCTCGCATGGGACGATATGGTCGCTTATGCCAAATGGGCGGGCGGGCGCATTCCGACCGAGGCCGAATGGGAATATGCCGCGAGCGCGGGCGAGCGGTCGAAGAATGTCCAGCCGGTGGAGGCGAACAGCTGGCAGGGCGCCTTTCCCAATTACAATGAAGAAAGCGACGGGTTCAAAGGCGTGGCGCCGGTCGGCTGTTACAAGCCCAATGCGAACGGCCTCTACGACATGGTCGGCAATGTCTGGGAAGTGACCGCCGACTTCTTCAGGCCCGGCCACGATCCCGACGACAAGGACAATCCGAAGGGCCCCAGCGAAAACAACGCCTATGATCCATTCAACCCGGGGATGCCGTCGCGCACGGTGAAGGGCGGCAGCTACCTCTGCGCTCCCAATTATTGCCAGCGCTATCGCCCCGCCTCGCGGCAGGGGCGCGACCCGGGGCTCGGCACGAGCAATGTCGGTTTCCGCCTTGTTTATGACGAGGCGCCGAAGGTTTGACATGCCAACGCGCCGTTGCTTGATCGGCGGCACCCGCGGGGCAGCCCCAGGATTGACATAGTCCCGATTTTATATTGCAAAAATAAAGACTTATATCGTAAGAAAGCAAGCTCTGGCGTAGAATGGCGCGGGCTGTTAACACCGGCTCCGAAGGCGGCGGCCGGGGGTTTGTGTCCCGTGGGGTGTGCCGGATAGCGTAGAACGGCCGTTCGGGCCGGGGACCTTGGGGAGACAGGCGCCGGATGTACGACTTGCTGGCCGGCCTGTCGGTGATCGAGGCCTCTTCCTTCGTCGCTTCTCCGACCGCCGGGCTTTATTGCGCGCAAATGGGCGCCGAAGTGATTCGCGTCGACCAGATCGGCGGCGGCCCCGATTTCCGGCGCTGGCCGGTGACCGCGGCCAATGACTCGCTCTATTGGGAAAATCTCAACCGCGCGAAAAAGTCGGTCGCGCTCGATCTCGGGCGGCCTGAGGGGCGCGAGATCTTGCAGGCCCTGGTGCGCGCGACGGGGCAGTTCGTCACCAATTTCCCCGTCGGCGGTTTCCTGTCGCACGACATGCTCGCCGAAGGGCGCGCCGACCTGATCACCGTGCGCGTGATGGGCTGGGCCGACGGTTCGCCCGCGCTCGACTATACGGTGAACAACAGCGTCGGTTATCCGATGCTCACCGGTGTGGGCCCCGAACCCGTCAATCATGTGCTGCCCGCGTGGGATCTGCTCACCGGCGCCTATGCCGCCTTCGCGCTGCTCGCGGCGATCCAGCGACGGAGCGCGAGTGGTGAAGGCGGCGAGGTGCGGATCCCGCTGTCCGACGTCGCGATCGGCACCGTCGCCAATTTGGGCGGGGTCGCCGAGATGCTCTATACGGGCGAAAACCGGCCGCGGCTCGGCAATGCCGTCTATGGCCTGTTCGGGCGCGATTTCGTGACGCGCGACGGACGGCGCACGATGATCGTGGTCGTGACGCCGCGCCAGTGGGCGAATCTGATCGCCGCGCTGAACCTGAGCGAAGGGATTGCGCGAATCGAGGCGGAACGCGGGGTGTCCTTCGCGGCCGACGACGGGCTGCGCTTCGCGCATCGCGACGCGCTTTATCCGATGTTCGAGGCGGCGATCGCGGCGCGCGACCATGATGATCTCGCGGCGGCGTTCGATGCCGGCGGGATCGTCCATTCGCCCTATCGCACCATGTACGAGGCGGTGCAGGACCCCGCGCTCGTCGCGGACAATCCGATCTTTGGCACGGCGGAAAATCCCAGCGGTTTCGCCTATCCCGCCGCGGGCGCCTTTGCGACCCTGCCGCATCGGGAGCGCCAGCCGCCGCGCGCCGCGCCCCGCAACGGCGAGCATAGCGAGGAAATATTGGCCGAGCGGCTGTCGCTTTCGAGCGGCGAGCTTGCCCGCCTGATCGATGCCGGTATCGTCGGCGTCGCCAAGAATGGAGATTGACCATATGACCCTGCGCCGCGCCGCCATCGTCGCCCCGATCCGCACCGCCGTCGGCAAGTTCGGGGGCGCGCTTTCGTCGATGACCGCGGGCGAACTCGGCGCGGTGATCCTGAAGGCGCTGGTCGAGCGGACGCAGATCGATCCGGCGCGCGTCGACGACGTCGTCTTTTCCCAGGGCTATGGCAATGGCGAGGCGCCGAGCATCGGCCACTGGTCGTGGCTCGCCGCGGGGCTGCCGATCGAGGTGCCGGGCTATCAGCTCGACCGCCGCTGCGGTTCGGGCTTGCAGGCGGTGATCAACGCCGCGATGATGGTGCAGACGGGCATGTCCGACGTCGTCGTCGCGGGCGGCGTCGAATCGATGTCGAACGTCGAACATTACAGCACGGACATTCGCAAGGGCGTGCGCGCGGGCAACCTCACGCTCCACGACCGGCTGACGCGCGGGCGGGTGATGTCGCAGCCGGTCGAGCGTTTCGGGGTGATCACCGGCATGATCGAGACCGCCGAAAATCTCGCCAAGGATTATGGCATCTCGCGCGAAGCGGCCGATGCCTATGCGGTGCGGAGCCATCAGCGCGCGGCGGCGGCGTGGGCGAAGGGGCTGTTCGACGACGAGCTGGTGCCGGTCGCGGTGCCGCAGAAGAAGGGCGATCCGGTCGTCTTCGCGCACGACGAGGGCTATCGCGCCGATGCGAGCATGGAGACGCTCGGCAAGCTGCGTCCGCTCGAAGGCGGGGTGGTGACGGCGGGCAATGCGAGCCAGCAGAATGATGCGGCGGCGGCGTGCCTCGTCGTCGCCGAGGACAAGCTCGATGAACTCGGATTGGAACCGATCGCCTGGTATCACAGCTCGGCGGCGGCGGGCTGCGACCCGAGCCGGATGGGCATCGGGCCGGTGCCCGCGGTCGAGCGGCTGTTCGCGCGCAGCGGCCTCGGCTGGGGCGACATCGATCTGGTCGAGCTCAACGAAGCCTTCGCGCCGCAGGTGCTCGCGGTCTTGAAGGGCTGGGGCTGGTCGGACGACGACAGCCGGAACGCGATTTTGAATGCCAACGGCTCGGGCATCTCGCTCGGCCACCCGATCGGCGCGACCGGCGGGCGCATCCTCGCCAATCTGACGCGCGAACTGGTGCGCCGCGACGGACGGTACGGGCTCGAGACGATGTGCATCGGCGGCGGGCAGGGCATCGCCGCGATCTTCGAGCGCGCTGCATAGGGGGCATAGGATCGACGAAGATGAAGCCGCCATCTCAACAAAAAGCCGTTTGTGCTGAGCTTGTCGAAGCACCGTCCTTCTTCGCGAGGCCCGAAAAGAAGAACGGCCTTTCGACAAGCTCAGGGCGAACGGATTGTTGGTAATGCAAGCCGATCTGAACAACGCACTGAACGCAGCGCAGGCTTATCGTGACGCCGTGCGGAGGGCGCTGGCCGACCGGCTGGCGGCGCGGCCGATCGACCGCGAGCAACGCGCGGCGCATGGTTTCGCATGGGTCGCGACGACGGTAGCGGCGCTCGAAGCGACGCTGGCGTGGTGTGAGTCCGGGCCGGACTCGAACCCGCTCGACGCGAAGATCGCCACCCTAGCCTTTGTCGAAAGCATCGGCCAGCTCGCTGGAGGGTTGCCGATGGGGCAGAATGAGATGTTCCGCCCGGCCGATCTGGGGCTGAGCGTCCAAGCGCGCTCGCTCGCCGAGGCTTGCGCCGGCTTGCTCGACGCCGACCATGCCGCGACGCGCGCCGAGGTCGCCGCCGCGCTCGCCGCGGGGCATTGGCCGAGCGAGACGCTGCACGACGCCGATCTTGACGCGATCCGCGAGCAGTATCGCCGCTTCACCGACGCGGCGATCCTGCCGCATGCCCACGGCTGGCACCTTGCCAACGACCTGATTCCCGATGCCACGGTGCAGGCGATGGCCGACCTCGGCACCTTCGGCGTCTGCATTCCCGAAGAATATGGTGGGCTCGGGCTCGGCAAGCTCGTCATGTGCATCGTCACCGAAGAGTTGTCGCGCGGCTGGATCGGCGCGGGATCGCTCGGCACGCGGTCGGAGATCGCCGGCGAATTGATCGCGACGGGCGGCACCGACGCGCAAAAGGCCGCATGGCTGCCCAAGATCGCGAGCGGTGAGATTTTGCCGACTGCGGTGTTCACCGAGCCCGACGTGGGATCGGACCTCGGATCGCTCCAGACCCGCGCGCGGCGCGAGGGCGATCATTGGGTGATCGACGGCGCGAAAAACTGGATCACCCACGCCGCGCGCTCGGACCTGATGACGCTGCTCGCGCGCACCGTTCCGCAAGCGAAGGGCTATGCGGGGCTGTCGATGCTGCTTGTGCCGAAGCCGCGCGGGACCGAGGCCGATCCCTTCCCCGCCGAGGGGATGAGCGGCAGCGAGATCGAGGTGCTCGGCTATCGCGGGATGCGCGAATATGCGTTGCAGTTCGACGCGTTGCGCGCGCCCGCCGACGCGCTGCTCGGCGGCGAAGAGGGGCAGGGATTCAAGCAGCTCATGCGCACCTTCGAAGGCGCGCGGATCCAGACCGCCGCGCGCGCGGTCGGGGTGGCGCGGCGCGCGCTCGAACTCGGGCTCGACTATGCGCAGAGCCGCAAGCAGTTCGGCCAGGCGATCATCGCTTTCCCGCGCGTGTCGGACAAGCTGGCGATGAGCCTCGTCGATTTCGTGATGGCGCGCGAATTGAGTTATGCCGCCGCGCGCGCGAAGGACGGCGGCAAGCGCTGCGATATCGAAGCGGGAATGGCGAAGCTGCTCGCCGCGCGCGCCGCCTGGTCGAACGCCGACGCGAGCCTGCAGATCCATGGCGGCAACGGCTATGCGCTCGAATATGAGATCAGCCGTGTGCTGTGCGATGCGCGCATCCTCAATATCTTCGAGGGCGCGGCGGAAATTCAGGCGCAGGTGATCGCGCGCGGGCTGATCGAAGGGCGCAATTAGAGCCAGAGCAAAGGCTGGCGAACGGGGAAGTTGCGCACGACCTCGCCGATTGCGGGGTCGGGATTCAGCCGCTGCCAGAGCGCCAACCAGTCTTCGTGTGTCTGCGCGAGGCCGCCGAAGAGCAGGCTCGGCTGGCGCACCGGGAAACCGTCCCAATATTCCACGTCGGGGGGCAGCGGCCATTTTGCCTTGTCGGCGATGAAGGGCGCCATCCATGCGATCGCGCCGCCGATCGAGCGACCGTTGGGGGTCTGCCAGCCGATCAGCTCGCGACCGCCGAGCAGCCACGCCGACGCGGCGAGGACGTCGAGGTTGAAGAGCGAATAGGCATAGGGCTTGGTGCGCGCGAGTTCGAGCGGTTGGCGGCCATCAGGCTCAATCTGGGTCGGGATGATGATTGACTTGAGCCGGGCGCGCGCATCGGCGAGGATGTCGTCGCGGCCGAGCAGCGCGGCGAAGCTGGTGGCCTGCAAGAGCCAGCAGGTGCCGTGGTTGTTCTTCTCGTCGCGCTCTTCGATACCGAAGGGCGAGGTGGTAAGCCAGGCGAGATAGTCGGCGAACCAGCCTTCGACTCCCGCGCGGATCGCGGCATAGCCCGGCGCGCTCTTTCGCGCGAACAGCGCCGCGGCGCGCGCGACCTCGACGATCTGCAGCGTGTCGATCACCCCGATCGCGCGGCCCGTATTGACGCCGATGATCGCCTGCGCGTGGTCGAGATTCGGGTTCATGCGCGTGGCCGGGGCGACGAACCATGCGTGGAGGTGGCGCATCGCGGCGTCGGCGAAGCGGGCCTCGCCGGTGAGATCCCACAGCGCCGCGAGCGCGGGGACGGTGCGTCCGAAAGCGATCAGCGCGTCGCGGTGGCCGTCGAACTTGTCGGGGTTCGAGCGGCCGTCGCGGCGGATATAGGCGCCGCCAGGGTTCGCCGGGTCGGGCCACCAATAGTCGCCCTCCGAATAATAATCCTGCGGTCCGGCGGGGCTGCGCGGCGCGGAGATCGCGGCAATGGTGCGCGGCTCGGCGGCGAGCAGGGCTTCGGCTTGCGGCAGCAGGCGGCGGCGCTCGACCCCGCGAATATCGAGCGCGCCGGGCCGCGGGCGCGCCCATGCCGCGGGTGCGGCAAGCAACGCGGTGAGGAGCAGGGTGCGGCGTGCGATCATTGGAGGCTCTTTGGAGCGATGCGACGGCGAAGCAACAGATCGCCATCGACTGCGCGCGGATAGGCGCCCGGTCCCCAGGCGTCGTCGGCGCGCACGAGCAGCCGGTCCAGCGTCGCGGCGGGCCAGCTCTGCTCCTTGTACGGCCAGTCGGATGCGCGGCCGCGATATGCGGCGACATAGTCGGTCGCCTGGCGCAGCGAGCGGCCGCGTTCCTCGGCGCGATAGAGATCGATGCCAAGGCACGCCGCGCTGTCGGCCAGCGCGTAGGCGGCATCGAGCGCATAGAGCGAATAGTGGAAGCTGCGCGTTCGCGTCAGCTCCTTGGGCAAGGCGCCAGAGGGATCGACTTGCCGTGCAAGGCGCTTCGCCGGAAAGGCGACGACGATTCGACGTGCGACATCGGGCCGCCGCGCGAACAGCGCGAAGCGCGCGACCTGCGCGTCATACCAAAGGCCATGGTTATTGGCGGCCTTGCCCTCCGCTCTGCCGTTCGGACTCATCAGCATCCAGTCGACATAGCGCGAAAACCAGCCTTCGAGCGCCGAGGTTTCGTCCGCGGTCAGCGCGCCCGACGGTGCGATCAGCCCGGCGGCGTCGATCACCGCGATGAAGCCCGCGCCGTCGAGCACGCCTTCGGCGCGGCCGTTCGACACGCCGGGCACGGCCTGCGCGAAATTCATGTTCGGGTTCATACGCCTCGCGGGATCGAGGAACCAGGCGCGGATGACGCGCGCGGCGCCCTCGGCATATTTTCGCTCGCCGCTGTAATAATGAGCGAGCGCGAGCGTGTCGGCGTCGCGCACCATGCGCGCAAGCGCGGCGCGGTCGAAGCGATCGCTTTCGATTTCGGGATTGGTGTCGCCGTCGCGGCGGACATAGGCGCCCTTCGGATTGGCGGGGTCGGGCCACCAATAGCGCGCGAGGCTGACATAATCATGGCGGTCGCCCGACACGGGGATGCTGCGCTTGTCGATCACCGACGCGGGTTTCGCCGCCAGCGCCTTGTCGGCGCGCGCGATCAGGTCGCGGTAAGCGGCGCCGATCGCCGGATCGTCCGGCAGTGCCGCCTTGATCGCTTCGAGATCGGCGGGGCGCAGCGCGAAGGTGCGGCGGCCGTCGAAGGATGCCGCATAGCCTTCGCTCGCGTCGCAAACGGGCGCCGCGACGGGCAAGGAAAAAGCCGCCGCCGCGGACGGAGTCGCGGCGGCGGCCAGGATAGCCCAAGGGAGTCGGGCTAAAGTCGCTGGCTTCACAGGCGGACCCGGAAGCCGAAGAAATATTGCGTGCCGCTGCGCGACACTTCGGCGATGCTGTCGTATCCGCCCTTGTACATGATGTCGTTGGTGCCGGTGACGTTGAGCGCCTGCAGCTTCAATTGGACATTGTCGGTGAGATTATATTGCGCCGACAGGTTGATGTAGGTCGCGCCGCGAATCTCGCGGTTAGTGCCGCTGTTCGGCTTGTAATAGCCCGAGCGGTAGCGAAGGTTGGCGCGCAGCGAGAGGCCCCATTTTTCGAACCAGACCGATCCGCTCGCGGTCCATTTCGACAGCCCGATGAGATTGGCCGGATCGACATAGTCGGCGATTGGCGAGGTGTCGGGATATTCGAAGTTGGCGAAGGCGCGGTTGACCGATCCCTGGATGCCGAGCCCGTCGAGCGGGTCGGGGAGCCAGGTGAAGGCGTGGCTCGCGGTCGCCTCGATCCCGTAGAGATGCCGCGTTTCGCCGTCGTTGGTCGGGGCGACCGGGGCGATGGTGACGGTCTCGGTCACCGGCGCGCCGCCGTCGCGGATCGTCGTGATCGTGACGTCGGTGGGGATCGGCTCCTCGGCGCGGATCACCGTGCCCTTCGCCCATTTATGATAGCCGGCGATCGAGAGCAAAGTGTCCTGCGACGCATAAAGCTCGAGGCTCGCGTCGAGGTTCCACGCGCGCAGCGGCTTGAGGTTGGGATTGCCGGTCGTCGCGTCGAAGATGATATTGTCGAGCCCGGTTCCCGCCGAGGGGTTGAGCCGGATGCCCGCGCCGAAGCTTTCGATTCCCGACCGCGCGATCGCGCGATAGGCGGCGAGGCGCAGCTTGACCTCTTGCGACAGGTCGAAGGCGATGTTCGCGCTCGGCAGGAAATAATTATAGCTGCCCTTGGCGCGGTTGGTCAGCAGCTCGCCGTTCGGATCGGGATCGACGCTATAGCTGTCGCCGGCGGTGTCGATCGTGATCACATAGGGCTGGCGATAGCCGATCGAGGTGATGTCGGTCTTGACCCAGCGCAGCCCGATATTGCCGCTGAACGGTATGCTGCCCGCCTGCGATTCGAAATTGGCGAGGCCGTAGAGCGCATAGATGCGCTCGGTGACGTCGATGTCGCTCGGGTCGCGGCCGTCGGTCGGATAGGGCAGCGCGTCGTCGCCGCCGGTGAAGGTGCGGAACAGGCAGTCGTTGTCGAAGGTCGCCCAGCGCGTGACGTTGGTGCCCATGCCCTGCATGTAGCTGGTGGTGGTGAAGGGCACGCGGCAGTTCCGGTTCGCCTGCGCGATCAGCTCGGCCGGGGTCGCGCCGTCGATTTCGGCGAGGGTGTTGAGGTCGTTGTTGCGCGCATTGTCGTTGGTGCGGTGATGGTCCGAATAGCGGCCGCCGACCTTGACCGAGGTAATGAAGCCGTCGAGCTCGCGCTCGACGTCGAGCCGCCCGGCCCAGATCCGGTCGCGGCGATCGGTGACGAAGCGGTTGCGCGCATAGACCGAATTGGGCGCGGTGGTCAGGAACAGGTCGTGGTCGGTGATGTCGAAATCCTCGAACGCGACGTTCGGCACGACATCGTCGTCCAGATAGGTCAGCGTGTACCCGACGCGGCGGTTCGAGCGCATGCGCGTCGCCTTCTGCGTTTCGGTGCGGTGGCTGTCCGAATAGGAGCCGTCGAAGCTGACCGTCCAGCGATCGGGGGTCCAGATCAGACCCAGGCCGCCGCCCTTGTAGGTTTCGTTGCGCTGGCGCGTTTCGAGCTGGTTTTCGATATTCGAGTTGCCGCGATAGCTGATCAGCGCGCCGGGCGAATAACCGTTGCTGCCGTCGCCGATGACCAGCGGTTCGATCCCGCGCAATCCTTCGGGAATGCCGAGCACATTGCGGTCCTCGCGGCTGCGGCGCTTCGAATATTGGCCGTCGATCGCGATCTCGAACTCGGGCGACGGGCGCCACTGGATCGCGCCGATCAGCCCGTCGCGAATCTCCGATGTCTTCTGGGTGCGGAAGCTGCGCGACGAGGTCGGGAAATAATAGTCTCCGATCGTCTCGCCGACCGTCACGCCATTGGCGGTGCGCGGCCCCTCGGCGAAGGTGCAGTTGATATTGGCGCCGGCGGCCGCCTGCGTCGCGGCATTGCCCGTCAGCTGCCAGGGATTGTCCGCCGAAGTGTTGCAGAGCTGAAAGGTCGAATTGCCGTTGTAATAATCCTCGGGCGCGCTCGTGTCCTGGCGCTGATAGCCGATCGATACGCCGACGTCGCCGAGCCCGGTTTCATATTGGTCGGTGTAGGAGAAGTTGGCGCGATAGCCGAGCCCGTCGTGCTGATAGACATCGTCGTCCTGCGGCTGAAAATCGCCGCGCACTTCGAACTGAATGCGGCGCTTGCCATAATCGAGCGGCTTCATCGAGCGAAGCTCGATCACCCCGCCGACGCCGCCTTCGAGGAAGTCGGCGCGCTGGGTCTTGTAGACGAGGACGCCGTTGACCAGTTCGGAGGGGAATTGCTGGAAGGCGACCGAGCGGTCGGGCCCCGCGGTCGACACCTCGCGGCCGTTGAAGGTCGAAAAGCTCAGGGTCGGGCCGAGGCCGCGCACCGACAGTTCGTTGGCGTTGCCCTTGAAGCGGTCGGCCGAGACGCCGACGATGCGTTCGAGCGTGTCGCCGACCGAATTGTCGGGGGTCGCGCCGATTTCTTCGCTGACGAGGCCGTCGACGACGACGTCGGCGGCGCGCTTGAACTCGATCGAGCTGCGCTGCGTCGCGCGCGTGCCGGTGACGAGGATCTCGTCGCCGCCATCGACTGCTGCCGCCGGCTCGCCCTCGACTTCGGCGGGCGCTTCCTGCGCCCATGCGGGCATGGCGGCGAACAGCGCCGCGGACGCCAGCAAGGCGGCGCGGGTCGGCAGGACCGATAATGACTTCATTTCCCTCTCCTTTTTGGCCGCCCCTGGACTTGCGGCGCGGACCCGGTTGATACCGGTGTCAATTTCAGTTGTTATACAACTTGAGAGATGTATTACAACTTTGAAGGAGGATGTCAATCGCTGGCGTCGCGAGCCGATTTCGGGGGACGAAGCGCGACCCTGGTTGACTGAATCGTCATCCCGGCCTTCGCCGGGATGATGGGATGCAGGAAGGCCATGGTTCAGTCTGACCGATCACACTTCAGGCGCGTTTTATATCAATGTTTTATACGTTTCTTCGCCAGGTCATACATCGCCGTTCCGGCGAGCAGATAGGCGCCGCTGCCATAAAATTGCGTTTCCTTTGCCGATACGCTGTCGGGGCGGTCGCCGACCTGCTGGACCCAGCCGAGCATGCCGTCGGGCTGCACCGCGCGGCCGAGCGCGGCCCAGCCGCGCACCGCCGCGGGCTCGTAAGTCGCGCGGTCGAGCAAGCCATTGTCGACCCCCCAAGCGAAGGCATAGGTGAAGAAGGCGGTGCCGCTCGTTTCGGGCGGCGTGCCGGGATCGTCGTCGAGCAGCGAGGCGGGCCAATAGCCGTCGGCCTTTTGCAGCGTCACGATCTTTGCCGCCATCTTCTTGAACAGCGTCTCGTAATAGGAGCGCCGCGGGTCCGTCCTGTCCAGCACCTGCAGCACGCGGACGAGACCGCCCATCACCCAGCCGTTGCCGCGGCTCCAGAACAGCTTGCGCCCCCTGGCGTCGCGCATGTCGAAAAAGCGGCTGTCGCGGAAATAGAGCTGCTCCGACGGGTCGAAGAGATAGTTGGTCGTCGCCTTCCACTCCGCGTGGACGAAATCGGCGTAACGCTTGTCGCCCGTCGCCTTGGCGAGGCGGAGCATCGTCGGCGGCGCCATGAACAGGGCGTCGCACCAGCACCAGCGGTCGGTGCAGGCCGATGTGCCCCTGCCGGGCGCGACGGGGATGAATTCGAGCCCGATCGTCGGCCGGTTGGCGAGGACATGGTCGAAATAGGCGCGCATCGGCGCGATCGCTTTCCTACCCGCGCCATTTTGCGCCGCCCACAGCCACGCCTGCCCGATCAGCTGGTCGTCGGCGTGGAAGGGAAGGTCGCCCATCTGCCATTGTTCGGTGCGGCCGAGGTCGAGCAGCGGCTTTGCATAGCTTTTGTCGCGATTCGCGAGTTCGGTCAGCGCGACCCAGAAGGTCGCCTGCTGCCAGTCGCGCACCTCCCGCACGCTCTTGCGCGCCGCGGGCATCGTCGCCCAGTTGGTGCGGTTCGCAAGCTGCCAGTCGGCGACGCGCCGCGTATCGGCGAGGATCGCGGCGGGCTGCGGCATCGCGGGCTCTGCTGGCGCCGCCGCGACGGCGGGCGCGGTCATCAGTATCGAAAACAGGCTCAGCGACATGGCATATCCTCTCCCTTTCAAACCGGCGGGCTTTTCGCCTTGACACCGGTAACAACCCTCTTTCCTTTTCGATCGGGTGTCAATAATGTTGTCACACAACTTTCCTGCAACAGAGGGGATAGAATGCCGAAGATCGTGTCAGCCCGGGTTATCCTGACCTCGCCGGGCCGGAATTTCACGACGCTGAAGATCGAATGCGACGACGGCACGACCGGCGTCGGCGATGCGACGCTCAACGGCCGCGAACTGGCGGTCGCGGCCTATCTGTCCGAGCATGTCGTCCCCTGCCTGATCGGGCGCGATGCGCACCGGATCGAGGATATCTGGCAATTTCTCTACAAGGGCGCCTATTGGCGGCGCGGCCCGGTGACGATGGCGGCGATCGCGGCGGTCGACATGGCGCTGTGGGACATCAAGGGCAAGGTCGCGGGGCTGCCCGTCTATCAATTGCTCGGCGGCGCGGCGCGCGAGGGCTGCATGGCCTATGGGCACGCCAACGGGACGACGATCGCCGATACGATCGAGGCGGCGCTCGACTATCAGCGGCAGGGCTACAAGGCGATCCGCCTGCAATGCGGGGTGCCGGGGATGGCCTCGACCTATGGCGTCAGCAAGGATCGCTATTTCTATGAGCCCGCCGACAATGATCTGCCGACCGAAAATATCTGGTCGACGGCGAAATATATGCGTGTCGTCCCCGAACTGTTCGCCGCGGCACGCGAGGCGCTCGGCTGGGACGTGCATCTGCTCCACGACATCCACCACCGGCTGACCCCGATCGAAGCGGCGCGGCTCGGCAAGGATCTGGAGCCCTACCGCCCCTTCTGGATCGAGGATGCGACCCCGGCGGAGGATCAGGAGGCGTTCCGCCTGATCCGCCGGCATACGACGACGCCGCTCGCGGTCGGCGAGATTTTCTCGTCGATCTGGGACTGCAAGGCGCTGATCGAGAATCGGCTGATCGACTATATCCGCGCGACCGTGCTCCACGCCGGGGGCATCACGCATATGCGCCAGATCGCTTCGCTCGCCGATTTGCATCAGGTGCGCACCGGCTGCCACGGCGCGACCGACCTGTCGCCGGTGACGATGGCGGCGGCGCTGCATCTGGGGCTCGCGATCCCCAATTTCGGCATTCAGGAATATATGCGCCACACGGCGGAGACCGACGCGGTCTTTCCGCACGCCTGGCGCTTCGAGGGCGGCATGCTCCATCCGGGCGACGCGCCCGGCCTTGGCGTCGAGATCGACGAGGCGCGCGCCGGAACCTTTCCCTATGCCCGCGCCTATCTGCCGGTGAACCGGCTCGAGGATGGCACGATGTGGAGCTGGTGATGTGCGGGCATTGCTTGCGATCCTTGCCTTCCCGCACCGGACAAAAGCGCCTCGAACCTCGAATGCGCGATTCATGGGTCCTGACCCTAGCCAGCCTCGCGGTGCGATGATAACGCAGCATCCATGGCGGTAACCAAGGCGGCATCGCTGGCCGACGATCTGGTCCAGCGTTTCGAGGAACAGATCGAGACGGGCGAAATGCCCGTCGGATCGCGTTTCCCGACCGAAAAAGAAATCACCGAGACGTTCGGCGTCAGCCGCACCGTCGTGCGCGAGGCCTATTCGCGGCTCGCGGCGCGCGGCTTGCTGGTCTCGCGCCGCGGATCGGGCGCCTATGTCCCCGACGGCGCGCAATATCGCGCCTTTCAGGTCACGGCCGAGGAAATCGGCGAGATCGACGATGTGCTGCGGCTGCTCGAAATGCGCATGGGGTTCGAGGCCGAGATGGCCGACCTCGCCGCGCGGCGTCGCACCGATGCCGACCTCGCCGCGCTGCGCCGGACGCTGGCCGCGATGGAGGAGAGCCGCGACGTCGATGCGTCGGTTGCCGCCGACGCCGCGTTTCATGCCGCGATCGCCAGCGCGACCGGCAATCCCTATTACCTCCGCTTCACCCAGTTTCTCGGCGTGCGGCTCGTGCCGTCGCGGCGGCTCTATCTGCAGGGCGACGATCCGGCCCGGCATCAGCGTTATGCGCACACGATCAACCGCGATCATGAAGCGATCGTCGTCGCGATCGAGGCGGGCGATCCCGTCGCCGCGCGCCGCGCCGCGCGCCGGCATATCGAAAAATCCATCCAGCGCTATCGCACTTTAAAAGAAAGCCGCTAGCGGGACGAATCGGGGGCCGCAGCGGTGACCGAATATGGATCGGACAGGAAATTAGCTACCTGCTGACCTTGATTTCGACTCGTGATGCTCTATTCCAGCCCCCGTGCAAGGCGACCCCGACAATTACCTCAGCCTGCTGTCCGCCGCGCAGATTGAAACGCTGCGGCACGTTTACGAGCACAAAAATTCCAAGCAGATCGCCCGCCTGATGAACGTGTCTCCGCACACGGTCGATGAACGGGTTCGGCGGGTGTTAAGAAAACTTAATGTTTCCAACAGGATCGAGGCAGCGCGGATTTTGGCTGTTAACGGTGTCTTCGATCATGTTACCCCTTATCAGCCTTTGACATATCAATTGATCGACCTAGGCGAGGTTCCTCCGCCCGCCGATGCCGAGGCGGGGCGCAGTTCGTTTCGGCGATTTTTCGACATCGGTTCGCCATTTCCTACCGCGTCCCAGCCGGCCAACCGGCATGGGTTGATGGAAAGGATAATCTGGCCGATCCTGATCGCAGTAGCGACGATATTGGCTTTCTCCGCTCTCTATTCGATCCTTGTCGGACTCGGTCGCGTTCTGACCTGATGTTCGAACGAATGCTGCGGGGGGGAACCGGTAGCATTCTTTTTCAAGGGAAAAAGATAATGCTGAATCAAAGAGTTTCTGCGGCGAAGAGGATCGCATCCGAGCTGCACCTGGCCGAAGATGCCATCGACGAGGCGATGATCCGCATCGCGCAGCTCGCCGCGACGCTGCCCACCGCGCGCCGCGAGACGAACATGTCGGCGATCGTCGGCCAGGAAGCGATGGCGAAGGTCGCGCAGGCGCTCGCCGCCGCCGGCGAAGTCCGCCAGCTCTTGACCGACGCGCATCTGGCGCTGACCGTGACGCAGAAGGAAGTCGGCCTCGGCACGCGCATGTTCGGCGCGGGCGTCAAGCCGGCCGCGGCAAAGCTGGTCGACGAAGGCAGCAACGACCGCCAGGGCGCCGACGCGCCGGCGTTCGCGAAGGCCGGCTGATTCCGCAAGAAGGTTGACTGCCACAATGTGGTCCGTGGCGATCTATTATGCCGTTCTGCTCATCACCGTGGCCGTCGCGATCCGTCGCGGCGGACCGCTCGAACGCTGGGCAGCCTATACGGCATTGATCGCCTCGGTCCTCACGACGGCCGTGACGCCTTTCCCGACCTGGACCAACATCGAGGTCAATATCTTCATCATCGACGTGCTGGTTCTGATGAGCTTTTGGTTCATCGCCATGCGGACGCGGAGTTTCTGGCCTTACTGGATCACCGGATGGCAGCTGATCGCCATTTTCGGGCATATCCAGAAGCTCATGTTCTCGGAGATATTGGCGCGGCCCTATTCGCTGCTCTCGGTGTATATATCCTATCCGATCCTGTTGCTGATCATCTACGCATCGGGGTCCTACAGTCGGCGGAATGACGTTGCGGCCTGATATGTGGCTCCCCAGGGGCATCGTTTCATGCAGCCATTTTCGAACGAAGAGATTGCCGAGCTGAAATCGCGGGTCGACCAGATCCACCAGCTGCTCGCGAGCCGCGGCGAGGAATCGTCGCCTGCCGCCGCGCGCGGTGGCGAGATAGCCCGGAACGAGGCGCCGGCGAGTGCCGGGCTGCTCGACCAGCTGTCGCTCAGCATCCAGATCCGCCGCATCCGCCGCAGCCATTTCGGCACCGCCGAAATGTCGGGAGCGGTCTGGGACATGATGCTCGACATGATGCTCGCGGGCGCACACGGCCGCGAACTTAGCGCCAGCGATCTCGCGACCGGCGCGGGGGTGCCGCTGTCGTCGGGGCTGCGCATGATCGCCTCGCTCGAACGGCGCGGGCTGGTGCATCGTTCGATCGACGAGCGCGACCGCCGCCGCACGATCGTCCGGCTGACCGACAGCGGGACCGAGCGCATGGCGAGCTATTTCGAGAAAATCGGCGGCGTCCGCCAGGCTCTCCCCCAGCTGGCGGCCTAGAGTCTGATCCCAATCTGAATCGTCATCCCGGCGCAGGCCGGGATCTCGCCGGTGCATCAGGCTGATGCGGTGAGATCCCGGCCTGCGCCGGGATGACGAGATAGGAGAGGAGGTGTCTCTCCCGTTAAGCCCTCCCCGATCCCTATTCGGTCATGTCCTTCATCATGCGGTCGACCTTGATCATCGCCTCGCGCTTGATCTGGCAGACGCGCGCGGCGCTGACGTCGAGCGTCAGACCGATTTCGTGCAGGTTGAGTTCCTCGAAGAAATAGAGCTGGAGCACCATCTGCTCGCGCTCGGACAGGCGGCCGACGCACTGGCGCAGCGCCCCCATCAGATCCTCCTGCTCGCAGCGTTCGTCGGCGCCGGCATCCTCGTCGGCGGCAAGGAAGGCGCCGATGTCGGTCAGTTCGTCGAGCGAGGTCGAGCGGCCGTGCGTCGCATTGCGTTCGAGCGCGAAATAATCCTCCGCCGTCATGTCGAAGGCGACCGCCATCTCGGCCGGGGTCGGCGCGCGCATCAGCTGCTGTTCGAGCGTGCCGCGCATCGCCTGGATGCGCTTCGCCGCGACCATCGCCGAGCGGCCGACGTCGGCCTCGCGGCGTAGCTGGTCGATCATCGCACCGCGGACGCGCGTCGTCGCATAGGTCGCGAAGGCGAAACCGCGCTCCTCATAATGGCGGCTCGCTTCGATCAGCGCGATCAGCCCGGTCTGGATCAGGTCGTCGAGCTCGCTCGTCCGCGACACGCGCGAAAAGACCTGCCACGCGATCTTGCGCACCAGCGGCGCATATTCCGCGACCAGCGCCTCGACGCTTTCGCCATAGCCGCGGACGCCCGGCGCTCGGCCGCTCGCGGCGAATTGCTCGGCGGGCTCAATTCTCATGCACTTGGTCCTCCATGGGGGCACCCGGACCGGCCGCGAGGCGCGGCGCTTCAGCGCCGATCGTCGCGACGATTTCGGTCTGCTTGGTCGCCGGAATCTCGAGGTAGGAGATGACGGCGACGTCGGGGAAAGTGGCGCGCACGAGGCGCGATAAGGCGGAGCGGCAGATCGGCGAGGCGACGAGCGCGAAGCTGCGCGTCTGGAGCAGCAGCGGTTCGACCGCCTGCCCGACCTGTTCGATGATCGTCATCGCCATGCCGTGCTCGAACGGCCATTCGGCGGCGGGATTGGCGCGCACGGCCTGATTGAGCAGCATCTCGATCTCGGGGCTGAAGGTGACGACGGGCAGCGGCATCCGGCTGGGCACGATCGTCTGGACGATCAGCGCGCCGATGCGCTGGCGTACCGCTTCGACGAGGTCGATCTCGCCGAGTTGCTGGCTCGACAGCGCGACCATCGCCTCGGCGATCTTGCGGAAATCGCGCAGCGGCACGCGCTCGACGAGCAGCGATTTGCACAGGCTCGCCACGCGCGGCAACGAATAGCCCTGTGGGCTGAGATTCTGCGCGAGTTGCGGATAGTGCGTCTTGAGATTGTCGATCAGCGCCTGCGCGTCGTCGATGCCGAACAGCTCGGCGGCCGAGGCGACGATACTGTTGTTGAGGTGCGTCGCGACGACGGTGGCGGGATCGACGACGGTATAGCCCGCCGCGATCGCGTCATTCTGCATCGCCTTCGGAATCCACAGCGCGTCGAGGCCGAAGGTCGGATCCTTGCACGGCCGCCCGGTCACCTTGGTGACAAGATCGCCCGAATCGAGCGCGAGCATTTCGTTGGGGAAGACCTCATCCTCGCCGACGATCACCCCGGCGACCGAGATGCGATAGACGTTGCCCGGCAGCGACAGGTCGTCGCTGACCTTCACCGGCGGAACGACGAAACCCAGTTCCTTCGACAGCTGGCGGCGGATGCCGGTGATGCGCGTCATCAGCGGCGATCCCTTGCGTTCGTCGACGAGGGTGACGAGCGCATAGCCGATCTCGAGCTGGCACGCGCTCGCGTCGCTGACGTCGGCCCATTCGATGCGCGACGGGTCGGGCGCGGGGGCGGCGGGTTCGGGCAGGTCGGCGACCGCCGCTTCGGCGCGGCGGAGCTGCCAGCCGATGCCGAACGCCAGCGCGGCGGCGGGCAGGATCAGCATCTGCGGCATCGCGGGGACGAGGCCGAGGATGAAGAGGATGCCGCCGACCGCCATCCAGATGACGGGCGAGGAGAACTGGCTGCCGATCTGGCCGCTGAGGTCGAAGGGCGAGGCGACGCGGGTGACGATCGCGGCGGCGGCGATCGACAGCAGCAGCGCCGGAATCTGCGCGACGAGCGCGTCGCCGATCGCGAGCGTGATATAGGTGCTGCCCGCCTCGGAAAGGCTGAGCCCGTGGCTGAACATGCCGAGGATCAGCCCGCCGACGATATTGACGAACAGGATGAGCAGGCCCGCGACCGCGTCGCCCTTCACGAATTTCGAGGCGCCGTCCATCGAGCCGTAGAAATCGGCCTCGGTGCCGACCTCGACGCGGCGCGCCTTGGCCTCTTCGGGCGTGAGCAGCCCGGCGTTGAGGTCGGCGTCGATCGCCATCTGCTTGCCGGGGAGCGCGTCGAGCGTGAAGCGCGCCGACACTTCGGACACGCGGCCCGCGCCCTTGGTGATCACGATCAGGTTGATGATCATCAGCACGACGAAGACGAACAGGCCGACGACATAGTCGCCGCCGATCAGCACCTGGCCGAAGGCTTCGATGACATGGCCCGCCGAGGCGGTCCCCTCATGACCATGGACGAGCACGACGCGCGTCGAGGCGACGTTCAACGCGAGGCGGAACAGGGTCGCGAGCAGCAACACGGTCGGGAAGGCCGAGAAATCGAGCGGTTTCGACGCCTGCAGCGCGACCATCAGGATCAGCAGGCTGATCATGATGTTGGCGACGAAGCTGATGTCGAGGATCAGCGGCGAGACCGGGATCACCATCAGCGCGACGAGGATCAGCATCCCCGCCGGCAGTGCCGAGACGCTCGCGAAGCGCGCGAAATTGCGGAGGTTGAAGCCCGCGGTCATGCCGCGCCTCCCGAAAGCGACGCGAGCCGCCGATAGGCATCGGCGGCAAAGCCCATCGAGAGCTTTTTGGGCATGGGCTGGATATCCATCATCTGAAGCGGCGGACGTCCTCCGCCGGTGGCGCCCGCCAATCCGCTCGAACTGCTCGCCTGCACGTGCCAGCTCGAGGGGGCGAAGGGCTTCATATTCTCGATCTTGCCGCCCTCTTCGAGCTTCACGCGAAAGCGGTCGCGGATCTCGGCGAGGCTGCGCATGCTGCCATCGGCGGCGTAGAAGACCGAGCGGTTGGCGGCCGCCGCCTCGGGCAGCATCGACGCGCCGGGCTGGTCGGGATTCGCTTCGAGCGCCGTCAGGAATTTGGCGGCGCCGCCGCTCCCGAGGAAATGCGCGAGATAGAGGTCGACGGGCTCGGCGCCGCGGCCGATCCGGCTTTCGAGATAGGCGCGATTGTCGCCGGTCAGCGCGGCGGCCATGTTCGACGCCGCCGCCGGATCGTCGCGCAGGTCGAAGATCTGCTGGCGGAGAACGGGGTCGGCGACGCTCAGCCGGCCCGACGCGTCGCGGCCGATTGCATCGGCCGCCCACGCGAGGCCGTGGCTGGCGCCGTGGCGTTCGAGCGTCGCGAGCCAGGTCTGCTTGGTGAACTGATAGAGGCCGCGCGCCGACGAGGTCGATGCCCTTGCCGCGGGATCATAGCCGCTTTCGACGCGCGCGACGTCGAACAGATAGTCGAAATCGATTCCCGATCGCGCCGACGCGCTTTGCACCGCGTCGAGCACGGGTGCGGCGATGCGGTGGGCGCCCTGGGGATGGTTGATTGCGTTCATGGCTTTCGGTTCCGCTTGTTCAGCAGACCAAAAGCAATCATCGTGCCACTTTCTCGAATGGCACGGAAATTATCTGGTTATCAGTAGCTTAAAGCCGCGCCTCGCGGCCGCGTGCCGCGGATTTCGTGGCTCTTGTCAATCCTCTGACGCGTCCAGTTCTTCAATATGTTGACGCGCACTGCCGCGGCTTCGAGCTGGTTCAGCGTCTGGCCGATCAGCGCGCGCGCGCGCTGCTCGCTGCCTGCGGGGATGGCCGCGCCGCGAAACAGGATCACCGCGGTTGCGAGCTCTTCGGTCGCGGCGATGATCGCGCCGGCGTCGTGCCCGTCGAGCGCGCCGACGAGCGCGTTGAGCCGCGATTGAACCTCGTCCATCTGCGCCAGCATCATTCGGTCCCGCGGCCGTGGAAGTCGAGCATCGCGCTCGCGATGATCGCCGGATGAACGCCATAGCCGCCGCCCGCGATCGCGGTGCGCAGCGCGGCGACGCGTGCGACGTCGACCGGCGGCGCCTGGTCGGCAAGGCTGCTGGCGAGGCGCGTCAGCTTTGCGGCCGGCAAATTCTCCTGCGCCGGCTGGAGTTGCGCGGGCGTGCGCATCGCCGCGATATTCTCGCTGGCGACCCGGCGCAAAGGGACGGTGCGGCCGGCGGCGCCGACTGGTCCGATCTTGCTGTCACCCGACATAAAAGCCTCCATCCGGTGCCGTCAGAAAAGTGACGGCGCGGTTCACGAAGGCTTTAACGGATGGTGTATGCGACGATTAAGGGCGCCCGCTCAAAAAAACAAAAGAAAGGCCCGGCGCCGTCGGAAAGCCGACAGGCCGGGCCCGATGGATGGGCAATGAGGGCGGAATCAGTCTTGCAGGATGGCGCGGCCCGGGCCGGTTACCGTGGCGCTGAGCTTCGACCTGTTGTCGTCGCCCCTGAGCGCGATCGTCTCGCCGACGCGGCCGTCCTCGGCGGCGATCGCGGCATAGCTGATCGCATAGCTTTGCGTTTCGATCGTCACGCGGACATTGTCGCCGCGGCGGATCACCGGGGCGCTTTGCGCGGGGCGCGCATAGCCTGCCGCCGCGGGCGCGGCCGCGGAGGGTCCCGTCATCGGGACGCGCAGGCGCCAGCCGAGCGGATCGCAGCGCACCGCAAGCGTGCGCGCGTCGATCGCGGTGATCGAGGCCTGTTCGGGGCAGCGCGCGAGCTTGATGCGGCGGTCGATCGGCGTCGCGGTGCGGCCGAGGGCATTGGCGACCGTCGCGGTCAGCGCGTCGATTGCCTGCCAGTCCTCGGTCGCCTGCTGGGCGGCGGCGCCATAGGGGGCGGCGATGGCGCAGGCGGCAAGGCCGGCGAGAATGTTGCGGGACAAGGGTGATCTCCTTCGGTCCGGTGGCTCGCCTGATAGGGTGCAGGAAGCGTGCCAGTCGCGGTTTGGCGCGCGCTTTTGCCGGAGGGCCGCGGGCATCGTCGGTTTTTTGACGAGAGCGATCGCGTCCCGCCTAGAGCTGCCAATAAACATCGGAAATATATATAAAAAACGCTTTTGGCACGGCCATTGCATCCTGCCTTGGTGTATTTCCGCGCGTCCGTGCCAGCCGGCCGGATGGCGACAGTGGAAGGAACGGGATGATGGCATCCGAGAAACTCTTTGGCCTGCACGCGACGGCGCTCCAGCTGCGCAGCCAGCGCATGATGATGCTCGCGTCGAACATCGCGAACGCGGCGACGCCGAATTACAAGGCACGCGACATCGACTTCGCCAAGGCGCTCGACCTCGCGCAGCAGGGCGCTTCGACCGAGGGCGCGATCTCTTACCGCGTGCCCGTCCAGGCGTCGCTCGACGGCAACACCGTCGAGATGGCGACCGAACAGACCGCCTATGCCGAAAACGCGCTCGCCTACCGGTCGAGCCTCGCTTTTTTGAGCGGCCGCATCAACACGCTGTCGCGCGCGCTGAAGGGCGAATGACGATGAGCAATTTCTCCGTCTTCGACATCAGCGGCCGCGCCATGTCGGCGCAGCTCGTCCGGCTGAACACCACCGCGTCGAACCTCGCCAACGCGGGGACGGTCGCGGGCAGCGAGGCGGGCGCCTTTCGCTCGCTCAAGCCCGTGTTCCGTACCGTGATGGACGATCATGGCCGCGCGACGGTCCAGATCGACCAGGTCACGACCTCGAAAATGGCGCCGTCGAAGCGCCACGATCCGTCGAACCCGCTCGCCGACGCCGACGGCAACGTCTGGGAAGCCGCGGTCGATAGCGCCGCCGAGCTGGTTGAGATGGTCGAGACCGCGCGCCAGTATCAGAACAATGTCCAGGTCCTCGAAACCGCGAAGGGCCTGATCAACGAAACTCTCAGGATGGGACAGTAAGATGGGCGTCTACAGCATTACGAACAACAGCCCGGTGATCCAGCCGAAGGGCAGCAGCCAGCAGATGGATCAGAGCGATTTCCTTCGCCTGATGACCGCGCAGCTGTCGCAGCAGGACCCGTTCAACCCCGTCGATAACACCGAGATGGTTGCCCAGATGGCGCAATTCTCGAGCCTCGCCGGAATCAGCGAGACGAACAATGTGCTCGCGCAGATTTCGGAGCAGCTCGCCGCGCAGACGCAGCTGCTTCAGGACATCAAGGCCGCAACGCCTTCGACCCCCACCACCCAGGAAGGATAAGTCCATGTCATTCTTTACCTCGCTTTCGGGCCTCAAGGCTTCGCAGACCGACATGTCGGTCATCTCGAACAATATCGCCAACGCCGGCTCGGTCGGTTTCAAGCGCAGCAAAGCGCAGTTCGGCGACATCTTCGCTTCGTCGCCGACGCAGTCGACGAAGACGATCGCCGGCCAGGGCACGCGTCTCAACGGCATCACCCAGCAGTTCACGCAGGGTTCGTACGAAGCGAGCGAAAAGACGCTCGACATGGCGATCGTCGGCGAGGGCATGTTCATCGTGAAGGGCAATCCGCCGACCGAGGCGATCACCTATACGCGCAACGGTTCGTTCGAACCGACGCCCGAGGGCTATGTCATCGATACGACCGGCGCGAAATTGCAGCTGCTGCCCGTCGACGCCGACGGCAATGTCACCAACAACACGCTTGCCGGCGCCTTCGACATGCAGTTGCCCACGGGCGCGCCCTCCGACCCGGCCGCGTCGCTGGTCAATGTGTCGATCGGCCTCGACGGCCTCGTCACCGCGACCTTTGCGAACGGCGAAGACCAGAAGCTCGGGAAGGTCGCGATGGCGACCTTCCCGACGATGTCGGGTCTGCGTCCGACCGGCGACGCGCACTGGCAGTCGACGGGCGAAAGCGGTCCGCCGACGATCGACGGCCCGACCAGCGGCTCGATGGGCGCGGTCCGTTCGGGCGCGCTCGAACGCTCGAACGTCGATATTACCGAGGAACTGGTGATGCTGATGTCGGCGCAGCGCAATTTCCAGGCGAACGCCAAGGCGATCGAGGGCGCGTCGCAGCTGACCCAGACGATCATCGGCATGCGCTGACGCGCTGACCGCCGCCTGCCGGGAGTATCCAGATGGACCGCCTCATCTATACCAGCCTCACCGCGATGCGGGGCAGCATGTCCCGGCAGACGGCGATCGCCAACAATCTGGCGAACGCGCAGACGCCGGGCTTCCGCGCCGACATCGCCAATGCGCAGTCGCTATGGCTCGACGGCAGCGGGCTCGACGCGCGCGCGATGGCGTCCGAGGAAGTGTTCGGCGCCGACATGCGCGCGGGCACGGTCACCCAGACGGGGCGCGACCTCGACATCGCGATGCAGGGCGACGCCTTGCTCGTCGTGCAGGCGCCCGATGGCGAAGAGGCCTATACGCGGCGCGGCGATCTGCAGATCTCGCCGAGCGGGCTGCTCACCACCGGCGACGGCCATCCCGTCCAGGGCGGCCAGGGGCCGGTGACGATCCCGCCCGCCGACGCGATCAGCATCGATCAGGAGGGCCGCGTGTGGGTCGTGCCGCAGGGCGGCGACCCCGAAAATCCGCAGGAGGTCGACCGGCTGCGGCTCGCGACGCCGGCGGGGTCGGAGATCGCCAAGGGTCTCGACGGCCTGTTCCGCGTCAAGGGCGGCGGCATATTGCCCGACGATCCCGAAGCGCGGCTGCTCACCCGATCGATCGAAGGATCGAACGTCACCGCGACCAGCGCGCTCGTCGAGATGATCGAGGCGAGCCGCAGCTGGGACACGCAATTGAAGATGATCAGCGACGTGCGCGACATGGACAGCGCGACCGCCAATCTGATGCAGCTCCCCCGTTAGAGCACGCTCGAAGGAGAATAAGAATGAGTATCGGTGCCTTGCACGTCGCGCGGACCGGTCTGGATGCCCAGGGCTTTCGGATGCAGGTGATCGCCAACAACCTCGCCAACGTCAACACCACGGGCTTCAAGCGCGACCGCGCGAGCTTCGAGACGCTGAGCTATCAATTGATGACGCAGGCGGGCGCGCCCTCGACGGCGGAAAACCGCTATGCCACCGGACTCAACCTCGGCACCGGCGTCGCACTCAACGGCACCGCGCGCATCGACACGCAGGGCGCGTTCCAGACGACGGGCAACGGGCTCGACGTCGCAATCGACGGCGCCGGCTATTTCCAGATCGAAATGCCCGACGGACGCATCGGCTATACCCGCGCGGGCAATTTCGGCCGCGCTCCCGACGGCACGATCGTGACCTCGGACGGCAAGCCGCTGACCCCCGCGATCCAGATCCCCGAGGATGCGGGCAATGTGACGATCGGTCTCGACGGCACCGTGTCGGCGACCGCTGCCGACGGCACCGCGCTCGAACTCGGCCGGATCGAGATCGCGCGCTTCGCCAATCCGGCGGGACTGCAGGCGATCGGCGGCAACATGCTCGTCGAGACGCAGGCCTCGGGCGCGCCGCTCGTCGGCGGCGCGGGCGAGGAAGGCCGCGGGTCTTTGCGCGGCGGGATGCTCGAGGGATCGAACGTCAATGTCGTCGAGGAACTCGTCGACATGATCGAGACGCAGCGCGCCTATGAGGTCAATTCGAAGATGATCTCGGCCACCGACGAAATGATGAAAAATGCGTCGCAGACTCTCTAAGCTGGCGATGCTGATCCTCGCGCTCGCGCCCATTGCGGCGCAGGCGAAGGACAAGCTGCCGCCCGACGCCTTTTCGGCGTCGATGCCGCTGCCGCCGGCGCCGCCGCCGGCGAACGGCTCGATCTTTCAGGGCGCCTATGTGCCGCTGACGTCGGGCGGGCGCGCGGGCGCAGTCGGCGACATCATCACGATCCAGCTCGTCGAGCGCACCGCCGCGACCAAAAGCAACGCCGCGGGCACGCAGCGCGACGGCGATATCGGCCTCTCCCCGCCGACCACCGGCCCGCTGTCGCTGTTCAACCCCAGCGACATCGGCATGGGCGGCGGCCAGCAGTTCAAGGGCAAGGGCGAAGCGTCGCAGTCGAACGCGCTGTCGGGCGAGGTCAGCGTGACCGTCGCCGCCGTCTATCCCAACGGCACGATGCTGGTGAAGGGCGAGAAGTTCCTGACCCTCAACCGCGGCGACGAACGCGTCCAGATTTCGGGGATCGTGCGCGCGATCGACATCAGCCCCGACAACCGCGTCCTCTCGACGCGCGTCGCCAATGCGCACATCCGCTACGTCGGCAAGGGCGAGATCGCGCGCGCGAGCCGGCAGGGCTGGCTGCAGCGCTTCTTCTCGATCATCAGCCCCTTCTAAGAGGAATTTGAAGTGACTCAGCGTCCGACCCTGTTCACCCTTTTCGCGCTGCTGCTCGCGGGCCTCGCCTTCGCAGGCCCCGCGCACGCCGAGCGCATCAAGGACATGGGCCAGTTCCAGGGGCTGCGCGCGAACCAGCTCACCGGTTACGGCCTTGTCGTCGGACTCGCGGGCACCGGCGACGACAGCCTCGACTATTCGACGCTGGGCATGAAGGGCGCGGTGTCGCGCTTCGGCCTGACGCTGCCGCCGGGGGTCAATCCGGCGCTCAAGAACGCCGCGGCGGTGATGATCACCGCCGAACTGCCGCCCTTTGCCAAACCCGGCCAGCGTCTTGACGTCACCGTGTCGGCGATCGGCAAGGCGAAATCCTTACGCGGCGGCACGCTCGTGCTCGCGCCGCTCTATGGCGCCGACGGACAGATTTACGCGATGGTGCAGGGTAACCTCGTCATCGGCGGGCTCGGCGTCGATGCCGCCGACGGGTCGAAGCTGACGGTCAATGTGCCGTCGAGCGGGCGCATCGCGGGCGGTGCGACGGTCGAGCGCGCGGTCGACACCGGTTTTGCCACGGCAAGCTATCTGACCTTCAATCTCCACCAGTTCGACGCGACCAATGCCAAGCGCGTCACCGACGCGATCAATGCCGCAATCCCCGGCACCGCATCGATGATCGACGGCGCGAGCATCGCGATCCGCGCCAGCGGAAACGGCGACGAGCGGATGCGGTTGATGTCGAAGATCGAGAATCTCGGCGTGACGCGCGCCGAGCCGCCGGCGAAGGTGATCGTCAACGCGCGCACCGGCACGGTGGTGATCAACGGCGCGGTCCGCGTCGGCACCGCCGCGGTCAGCCACGGCAAGCTCACCGTGTCGATCAAGGAGGCGCCGATGGTCGTCCAGCCCGCGCCGTTCAGCCGCGGCCAGACCGCGATCGAACCGTCGAGCGAAATCGAGGTGGCCGAGGATTATCGCCCCGCCTTCCTGATGGAACCCAATGCCTCGCTCTCCGACCTGGTCGATTCGATCAACCGGCTGGGCGTTCCCCCCGGCGACCTTGTCGCCATCCTCGAGGCGCTGAGCCAGGCCGGCGCGCTCACTGCGGAACTGGTGATCATATGACGACACCTATCTCTTCTGTCGGCGCGACGCCGGCCCCGGCCGCCGCGGGCGGCGGCGACGGCGGGCTGCGCAAGGCCGCCGAGGCGTTCGAAGCCGTGATCCTGCGCCAGCTGATGGCGTCGATGCGGCAGGCGAAGCTTGCCGACGACATCTTCGGGTCGAGCGCGACCGACAATTTCCGCGAAATGGCCGACGCGCGCACCGCCGACAGCCTCGCCGCGATGCGCCAGTTCGGCATCGCCGACATGGTCGAGGCGCAGTTCCGCGGTCAACTCGGCGGGCTCGCCGCGCGCTCGGGGGGAGGCGTGCAATGAGCGACCTGCTCGGCATCGGCTACAGCGGGCTCAAGGCCTATTCGCGCGCGCTCTCGACGATCGGCGACAATATCGCCAACGCCCAGACGCCCGGCTATGCGCGGCGCCGGCTCGAGATGATGGAGGCCGTCGGCGGCGGCAATTCGATCTTCTATCGCGGCAACACCAACCCCGGCGGCGTCGACATCCGCGGCCTCGACCGCTCGGTCGACGCGTGGCTGATCGAGGATTCGCGGATCACTTCGGGCGATTCGGGGCGCGCGGCGACTAAACTGAGCTGGCTCGACAAGGTCGAAGGCGCATTGAGCGACGAGACGAACGGCATCAAGACCGGCCTCACCAACCTCTATACGACCGCCGACCAGCTGACCTCCGACCCGTCGAACCGGACGCTGCGCGCCCAGTTCCTGCAGTCGGCCGACGACATCGCTTCGGGCTTCCGCACCGCCGCGAACCAGCTCGAAAAGCTGGGCGAGGGAATCGAGGGCGCCGCCGCGAGCGAGGTCGACACGTTCAACGCGAACCTGGACGCGCTCGAACAGATCAATATCGGGCTGCGCAAGGCGCGCCCGGGATCGACCAACGAGGCGAGCCTGCTCGACGAGCGCGACCGATTGCTCGACAAATTGTCGGCGCAGGCGGGGGTCAGCGCGAGCTTCGACAGTAATGGCGCGGTGACGCTGCGCGCCGCCGGGTCGGGCGACCTGCTCGTCGGCGGCGGCGTGGTGAACCCGATTTCGGTAACCGCCGCCGCCGACGGGCGCCTGTCGTACAGCATCGGCGGCGCGCCGCTCGCGATCTCGACCGGGTCGCTCGCGGGGCTCGCCGAGGGCGCGAACCATGTCGCCGACGAGCGCGCCGCGCTCGATACGATGGCAAGCGATTTCGCGGCCCAGCTCAACGCCGCGCACCAGGCGGGCATCGACGCCGACGGCAATCCGGGGCAGCCGCTGTTCACCGGAACCAGCGCCGCGACGCTGACCGCCGCCGCGCTGACCCCCGATCAGGTGGCCGTCGCCGACGCGTCGGGCAGCAACGGCAATATGCTGGCGTTCGGCGCGATGCGCGAAGCGGACGATCCCGAAGCGCGCTGGTCGGGCCATATGGCGTCGCAGGCGCAGACGGTCGCGTCGGCGCGCGCGCAGGATGCCGCCGCCGCGACCCGCGCCGACGCGGCGGCCGCGGCGCGCGACGGGGTCAGCCAGGTCGATCTCGACACCGAGGCGGCCGAACTGCTGCGTTTCCAGCAGGCCTATTCGGCCGCCGCGCGCACGATCCAGGTCGCGCGCGAAACGATGCAAACGCTGCTTAGCTCGCTCTAAGGAAGGGCCAGGATCATGATCAACGCCGTGGGCAATCGCATGACGCGCGAAATCGCGCGCCAACAGAAACTCGCCGACGCGCTCGAGCGGACGCAGATCCAGATTTCGGGCGGCAAGAAACTGCTGCGCATGTCCGACGATCCGGTCGCGGCGCGGCGGATCGCGACGATCGGCACGACGCAGGCGAGCATGACCGCCTGGTCGTCGAACGTCAACGCGGCCTCGGCGCTCGTGTCGCAGGCCGACGGAGTGATGAAGTCGGTAAGCGATCTGATGTCGCGTGCGCGCGAACTGACGCTCGCCGCCACGAGCGATACGGCGAACCCCGCCGACCGCGCCACCATCGCCGCCGAACTCGGGACGATCGCCGACGAGCTCGACGCGCTGGCGGCGACCCGCGATTCGAACGGCGAGCCGGTGTTCGCCGCCGGCGCCGCGCGCGTGATGCGTTTCGATTCGGACGTCACCTTCGCGCCCGTCCCGTCGGCGGCCGACGTGTTCGTCGTCGGCGGCAACAGCCTGTCGACGGGCATTCGCGACGCCGCGGCGGCGGTCGCGGCGAACGACAAGGCCGCCATGAACGCCTCGCTCGGCGTGCTCGATACCGCGATCAGCCACGTCGCCGACGAACATGCCAAGATCGGCCTGTCGGGCGGCCGCCTCGACCGCATCGGCGACAGCCTCGCGGCGCGGGGCATCACGCTCAAGGACGAACGCTCGGTTGTCGAGGACACCAATCTCGAAGAGGCGATCGCCCAGCTCCATGCCCAGGATCTGACGCTCCAGGCCGCGCAGGCGGCCTTCGCCAAGATCAACCGACAGACCTTGTTCGATATTTTGAGCTGACGGCCCTCAATCTTGCGGCGCCGCTGCCGTTAAACATCAAGACGTCCCTGAGTGAGCGGGGCCTGAGTTCGCGGGGGCCGGCCTCGACAGCCGGGTCCCCAATGGAGTTGCGCACATATGTTTCCCGTTGTCGGCATCATCGTCTTGATCCTGCTGGTCTTCGGGGGCTTTGCGCTGACCGGCGGCAACCTCGGCCCCGTCATGCACGCGCTGCCGCACGAGATGCTGATCATCGGCGGTGCGGCGCTCGGCTCGCTGATCATCGGCAATTCGGGCGCCGACCTGAAGGCGCTCGCCGGCGGGCTCGGCAAGGTGTTCAAGGGACCGCAATACAAGAAGCAGGATTATCTCGACTGCATCCTGCTCGTCTCGACGCTGATGAAGATGATGCGCACCGAAGGTCCCGTCGCGGTCGAACCGCATATCGAGGATCCGAAGAATTCGACGATCTTCCAGCAATATCCCAAGCTTTTGAAGGACGACACGCTCGTTCACCTGATCTGCGATACGCTGCGCCTCGTCGTGGTGTCCTCGGGCACGCTCGACCCCCATGCGGTCGAGGAGGTGATGGACAATGCGCTGAAGAGCCACCACCATCACAGCCTGAAGCCTGCCGAGGGCCTGCAGAGCCTGGCCGACGCGCTGCCGGCGCTGGGCATCGTCGCCGCCGTGCTCGGTGTGGTGAAGACGATGGGCTCGATCGACAAGCCGCCGGCGATCCTTGGCGCGATGATCGGCTCGGCGCTCGTCGGCACTTTCCTCGGCGTGCTGCTCGCCTATGGCCTCGTCGGTCCGTTCGCGGCACGCGCCAAGACGGTGATCGAAAGCGACAACGCCATCTATCATACGGTGAAGCAGCTGATCATCGCTTCGCTCCACGGCCATCCGCAGCCGCTGGTGATCGAGGCGGCGCGCTCGGGCGTCGACCATCATAATCAGCCGAGCTTCGCCGAAGTTTTTGACGGGATGCGGGGTCGCTGATGGCTGCGCGCCCCAACCTGCCGCGCCCGGTCATCGTCAAGAAGGTGATCCAGGAAGCGCATGGCGGCCATCACGGCGGCGCGTGGAAGGTCGCCTATGCCGACTTCGTCACCGCGATGATGGCCTTTTTCCTGTTGATGTGGCTGCTCGGCGCGACGAACGAGGCGCAGCGCAAGGCGCTCGCCGATTATTTCGCGCCGACGATCGTGCAGACGAAAACCGACACCGCGGGGTCGACCGGCCTGTTCGGCGGCGATTCGCTGGTGGCGGCGGATCGCTATCCGCATGGCGCCGCACAGACGGGCACGCGCGCGATGACGATCCCGCGCGACGCGGTCGGCGGACCGCGCGAGGCGTCGGGGCGCGAGCGCGAAGCCGAATCGAAGAAGTTCAACCTGCTCGCCCAGTCGCTGAAGGAGCGACTCCAGAGCCGGGCCGACCTCAAGCGCCTCGCACGCAACCTGCGGTTCACCGAAACGCTGGAAGGGTTGCGCATCGACATCGTCGACGATGCCGACGTCTCGATGTTCGCGATCGGCACCAGCCAGCTGACCCCGTCCGGCGCCAAGCTGTTCGCCGAGGTCGCGGCGCTGGTCGCCGAAGTACCCAACCGGGTGATGATCCGCGGGCACACCGATGCTGCGCCCTGGTCGGCGAAGTCGGGCACCAACAACTGGCGCCTGTCGGTTGATCGCGCCGAGGTCACGCGCCACTATCTTTCGTTCCGCGGCATCGCATCGGAGCGGTTCGCGCGAATCGAAGGGGTCGCCGATCGCGAACCCTATGTCCCGTCGGACCGATTCGATCCGCGCAATCGCCGCATCTCGATCACGCTGGGCTGGCGCGACGGCGACAATTAGTGCCAGTTTGGCGGTATATCGGAGATAGTTAACGCGTTTGCGCTGCCAATGCTTCCGTTTTGGCAATATCACTTTGTTTTGAATGACTTAGTGAACAAGCGATAAGCTTTTGTTTACCAGTTTCGTCAATTGCTGAGTCCATCGAAGGGGCACCGAGCGGGCGGTGCGGTGGAGACCAAAATGACACTGGGGCACAATGAAAATACGGCGCTCGAAGCGCTGATCATCGGGTCGAGCCCGGCGGTTTGCCGGCTGCGCGAGATGATCCGCCGCGTGGCGCGTTCGAACGCCTCGGTGATGCTCTGCGGCCCGTCGGGCTCGGGCAAGGAACTGGTCGCTCGCGCGATCCACGACGAAGGCGCCCGCGCGGGCAAGGCCTTTTCCGCCATCAACTGCGGCGCGATCCCCGGCGAACTGATCGAATCCGAACTCTTCGGGCATGAAAAGGGCAGCTTCACCGGCGCCCATGCTCGCCGCATCGGCCATTTCGAAGCGAGCGAGGGCGGAACGCTCTTCCTCGACGAAATCGGCGACATGCGTTTCGACATGCAGGTGAAACTGCTCCGCGTGCTCGAAGACCGGACGATCGTCCGCGTCGGGAGCAGCGAAGTGAAGGCTGTCGACGTCCGCGTCATTTCGGCCACCCATCAGGATCTCGGCGCCGCGATCGCCGAAGGCAAGTTCCGCGAAGACCTGTTCTTCCGGCTCGGCGTGGTTGTGCTCCAGATCCCCAGCCTAGCCAGCCGCGTCGAGGATATTCCGGCGCTCGTCCGCCATTTCCAGCGCCAGATGCCGGCCGGCGCCAAATGCCGCTATGACGACGCCGCGATGGCGGTGCTGATGCGGCACGCCTGGCCGGGCAATGTGCGCGAACTGAGGAATTTCGTCGAGCGCGCCAGCGTCCTGCATGGCGGCGAGACGCTCGGCGCCGACGATGTCGCGATGCTCCTCGATCCCACCGCGGCCCTTGCGCCGCGGCCGGCCGTCTGCCCCGTCACGGAAGACTTTGCCGCGGCGCCCTTCGCCTCGGCCGCACCGACGGCCAAGACGCCGGCGCCGGGCCGTCCGATCGATCTCAAGCGCGAGATCGAGACGATCGAGCTCGAACAGATTCACGTCGCGCTCGACCTCGCCGACGGCATTATTTCGGAAGCCGCGCGCCTGCTGACGCTGAAGCGCACCACGCTGATCGAGAAGATGCGCAAATATGGTGTCCACCAGCAGGCCGCCTGACGGCCCGCGACGCACAGGTTTCAGCACCCGCTGAAAAAAAGGGGGCTCTGGTCCGCTCCCGCACCACCCGGCCGCCCGTCCCCACCTAGGGCGGCCGGGTACCCAGCGGTTTTGTCCCGCGGTGATTGGCTGTCCCGCCTCTGTTTGAGGCGGCCCGACCCCCACCCCTCATCTCGTCATCCCGGCGAAGGCCGGGATCCCGCCCTTCGCATTTCAACGCAATGACGAGGTCCCAGCCTTCGCCGGGACGATGGTTCAGGTGATAGCCATGCTAGCGGAGCTGCCGCCAGGCGGCGCTGATCGTCAGGATTCCTTCGAGAAGTTCGGAAAGCCCCTCGGCGCTGTTCGCCGCCACGGCATCGTCGAGCTTGCGGCGCATGCTGCGATAGACGCGCGACAGCGCCGTCGCGACGTCGCCGCCCTTGTCGCGGTCGAGATTGACGTCGAGGCCGATCAGGATCGCGCGCGCGCGGTGCGCGGGTTCGGTGGCCGAGATGCGCTGCCCCTGTCGCACCATCGCGGCGAGGACGCCGACGGCGGTTTCGAGCTCGTCGTAAAGCATCGTCACCAGCTCGACGGGGTCGGCGGCGGCGGCGCGGCTTTCATTCTGCAATCGGCGATACAGCCCGGTCGCCCGGACAGTCGAAGCGGTAGCGGTCACGGTCCTGGTCCCCACGCTCTAATTCTTAGTCATTGCCCTGGTTCGTCCAGAGCTTGATCTGTTGTTCAAGATAGGATTGCGTCGCCTTGAACGCCGCGAGCTTGGCTTCGAGCGCGCCATATTGCTTCTCGAGCCGTGCCTTATAGGCGTCCTCGCGCTCCTCGATCTTCTCGAGCTGCTCGGCGAGATTTTCCTGTTTCGCGTTGAGCGATTTCGAGACGCGATCGATCGCGCCATTGACGCCGACCGCCTTGTCGCGGATCGCGTCGAGCGCGAAGGCGATGCCGGGGTCGGTCAGTGTATTGTGCGTGGCGTCGCGGCGCGGGTTGAACAGCGCCTCGACCGCACCGGCATCGGTCTCGAGCGCCTTGTCGAGCTTGGCATTGTCGACCGACAGCAGGCCTTCCTTCGTTATCGAAACACCGATGTCGGACAACTGGTTGATGCTGCCGTGGCTCGAAACCACCTTGTGGATAAGCCCGCCGAGTTCGCGTTCGAGCTCGCGCAATCCGGTGGTCGGGCCCGACAGGCTCGATGCCGCGACGAGGCTTTTCTTGAGCTGGTTATAGACGGCGACGAAATCGCCGACGGTCTGCTTGATCATGTCGAGCGGGCGGCTCGCGCCGATGTCTACGGGCTGGCCGGGCGCCGCTTTCTTGAGCGTGAGCGACATGCCGGGGACGACGTCGTCGACGATGTTGGTCGCGCGGCTGAAGGCGATGCCGTCGATCGTGAATTCGGCGTTGGCGGCGCTCTGCCCCTCGGTCATGCCGCTATCCGTCGCGAAGGCCGCAAGACCCGGATCGGCGCCGGCATCGGCCGTGAGGGTGAAGGCGCCCGTTTCGCCGGTGGGGCCTTTCAGGATCAGGCGGTGCCCGCCTTCGTCGGCGATGATCGAGGCGGTGACGCCCGCGCCGCTCGCGTTGATCGCGTTCGCAAGCCCGTCGAGGCTGTTGTTCGTCGCGTCGATGGTGATCGTCTTGGCGACGCCGCCGACGGTCAGCGTCATCGTGCCTTGGCCGATCGCGGCGGTCTTGTCGGCGACGACGGCGGAATAATTGGTCTGCGCGCGCGCGAGCTGGTTGACGACGACGGTCGCGGCGAAGCTGTCGGCCGAAAGGCCCACGCGGCTCGTGGCGCCGAGCACGCTGTCGTCGGACACGGTCGGCGTGCTGCGCAGCGTTCCGTCGTCGATCATCTGGCTCAGCGAATCGGCGAATCCGTCGAGATCGGCCCGCGCTTGCGCGAGGGCGCTGATCCGCGTCTGGTTCGCCTGCGTCAGTTCGGCCATGCGCGCGATCTTGGGTTCGCGCGACGCGTTCGCGAGGTCGGTGACGAGCTGCTTGACGTCGAGGCCGGAGCCGAAGCCGAGGCTGTTGGCGATTGAGGTGACCATGGCAAATATCCTTCGCACTGCTTAACGGCGGCGCGCGCGGAAGATTAAGCCTGGCGGCGTCCTTCGGGATCGAAGCGGTGCGAGGGCGGCACGTCGACCGCGGGCTGGGCCAGCCCGTCGGCGGCGGCGCGCTCGAGCTGGAAGACGAAGGCGAGCACGGTCGCGACCGCGACGAACAATTCTTCCGGAATCACGCGGCCCGCGCGCGCGGTGAAATAGATGGCGCGGGTCAGCTGCGGATATTCGAGCATCGGGACATTGGCGGTGCGCGCGAGCTCGCGGATCGACAGCGCGACGTCGCCGCGCCCGCGCGCGACGACGACCGGCGCAGCGTCCTCGCCCGGGCGATAGCGCAGCGCGACCGAGAAATGCGTCGGGTTGGTGAGCACGACCGTCGCCTCCGACACCGCCTTGCGCGCCGATCCGCTCAAAATCTCGTGCGCGCGCTGGCGCTGCGCCTGCTTGAGCTCGGGGGCGCCGTCGGACTGGCGCATTTCCTCCTTGATCTCCTGCTTGCTCATCATCAGCCGTTTGTTGCGCTGGAACCATTGCACCGGCACGTCGATCAGCGCGATGACGACAAGCCCGCCGGCGAGCGTCAGCATCGCGTGACCGATCGCCTTTCCGGCGAGGCCGATCGCGGCGATCAGGTCGGCCTGTGCCATCGACATGATCGCGGGCAGGCTGCTGGCAACCAGCCAATAGCCGATCGTCCCGAGCAGCAGCACCTTCGCGATCGCCTTGCCGAGTTCGGTCGCGCCCTGCAGGCCGAACATGCGCTTGATCCCGCTCATCGGATTGAGCCGGTTGCCCTTGAAATGCAGCGCCTTGCCGCGCCAGCCCATCGAGCCGAGCATCGCGGGTCCCGCGACCGCGGCGCCGAGCGCGAGCGCGAACAGGCTCGCGAGCGGGAGCAGGATTTCGACCCCGTTGCGCATCAGCGCCTCGGCGGGCGCGAAATCGGCGACGTCGGCGGCGGTCAGCGTGAGCCCGCGACGAACGAGGTCGCCCGCCGACTGAACGAACCAGCCGCCCGCGGCGACGATCCAGCCCGCGGCGGCAAGCATCATCAGCGCAGTCGCGAGCTCGCGCGACATCAGCACATCGCCTTCGCGCGCCGAATCGGCGAGCTTCTTCGCGGTCGGCTGTTCGGTCTTCTGGTCCTTGTCGCTGCCCTCGGCCATGGCTCAGACCCCCGCGACCATGCGCGCGGCGTCGAGCGCGTCGGAGAGGATGCGCGCGACCGCCTCGGCCATCGCGGGGGTCGCGACGCCGAGCAATATGATCCCGGCGAGCAGGGTCGCGGGGATGCCGACCGCGAACAGGTTGAGCGCCGGTGCTGAGCGGCCGATCACGCCCATGATGATCTGGACGAGAATGAGCACGAAGCCGACCGGCATCGCGATCGTCAGCCCCGCCGCGAACATCAGGCTGCCGAAGCGAATGAGGCCGCCGATCGCGTCCCACGAGGGGAAGGCGTTGCCGGGCGGGAGCGCGTCATAGCTGCCGACGATGATGTCGATCAGCACGAGATGACCGTCGGCGGCGAGAAAGAGCGCGGTCGCCATCATCGACAGGAACTGCCCGATCGCCGAACTCGACGCGCCGCTCAGCGGATCGACCATCGATGCGAAGCCGAGGCCCATCGCGTTGCTGATCACCTCGCCCGCGAGCAGCGCCGCGGCGAGCCCCATCTGGAGCACGAAGCCGATCGCGAGCCCGATCACGGCCTCGCCGACGATGAAGAAGAAGCCCGGAACCGACACGATGCCCTCGGGCGGCAGCGCCATACCCGACGCCGCGACCGCGGGCACCCCGACCGCGAGCGCGATCACGAGCCGGAGCTGCACCGGCACATTCGCGGCGCCGAACACCGGCGCGGCGATGAAGGCGGCGCCGGGGCGGATCATCCCCAGCATCCACAGCTGGAGCATCGCCTCGATATTCGGGATGTCGGCGGGGTTCATCTCACCCCGCTCGTCATCCCGGCGAAGGCCGGGATCTCACCCTCGCGGGCTGACGCACCGGCGAGATCCCGGCCTTCGCCGGGATGACGACGCAATGAGTGGCGGCGGGTCGTCACCGCACCAGCGCCGGGATCTGCGCGAACAGCTCGCGCGTGAAATCGGTGAGCAGCACCAGGATGCTGCCGCCGAAGATCGCGAGACAGATCGCCGCGACGATGAGCTTGGGCACGAAGGTCAAGGTCTGTTCGTTGATCGACGTCGCCGCCTGCACCATGCCGAGCAGCACGCCGATGACGAGCACGGGCAGCAGCAGCGGCGCCGAGGCGAGGGCGAGGATCCACAGCGACTGCTGCGCGACTCCGATGAAATAATCGGCTTCCATCGCGCTAACCCACGAAAGAAGAAGCGAGCGAGCCCATCGTCAGCGCCCAGCCGTCGACGAGGACGAAAAGCAGCAATTTGAAGGGCATCGAGATGATCGTCGGCGACAACATCATCATACCCAGCGACATCAGCGCCGATGCGACGATCAGGTCGATGACGAGGAAGGGCAGGAAGATGAGGAAGCCGATCTGGAACGCGGTCTTGAGTTCGCTGGTGACGAAGGCGGGGAGCAGGATCGAAAAGGGGACATCCTTGGGGCTCGCATAGCTCGGCGCCTTGGCGATCTTGGCGAACATCATCAGGTCGGTCTTGCGCGTCTGCTTCATCATGAAGCCGTGCAGCGCATCGCCCGAGCGCGACACCGCCTCGCCGATGTCGATCTGTTCCTGACCATAAGGGGTGATCGCGACGCGGTTCACTTCGCTGATCACCGGCGCCATCACGAACAGCGAGAGGAAGAGGCTGAGGCCGACGAGCACCTGATTCGGCGGCGTCTGTTGCAGCCCGAGCGCGTGGCGCAGGATCGACAGCACGATGATGATCCGCGTGAAGCTCGTCATCATCAGGAGCAGCGACGGCAGCACCGTCAACAGGCTCATCAGGACGAGGATCTGGAGCGACAGGCTCAGGGGCCGGCCGTCGCCGCCGATTTCGTTCACCGCGCGGCTTAGGCCGTCGGCCGCCTGTGCGAACGCGGGAGAGGTGGAGGCCAACAGCGCGAGGCTTCCTAAGGTCGCAGCGAGGCGCAACCAGCGTACGCCCAAAACACCCCGTTCGCCCTGAGCTTGTCGAAGGGCCGTTCTTCCTTTCAACGTCGAACCAAAGAACGGTGCTTCGACAAGCTCAGCACAAACGGGTTTGGAGGCGATCGCGGATTTCATGCTAGTCGACATGGAAATCCCCCTGGGCGTCGTCGGCGAGGCGCGTGATGCCGTTGCGCGACACCGCGATCAGCACGCGCTGCCCCGCGAATTCGACGACCGCGAGCTTCGACCCCGGGCCGAGCGGCAGCACGTCGACCATCTCGACCGCGCGCGCCTTGGTCGCGCCGCCGACGAGCGGCACGCCCATCTGGACGCGCTTCCACAGCCACAGGCTGCCCCACGCCATGCCGCCGACGATCGGCAGCAGGATGAGCAAACGGAGGATATATTCGAACATCAGGCTCTCCGTTCGAAACCTTCGAGCCCGCGCGCCGGGGCGACGACTTCGGCGACCTGGATGCCATAGCGGCCGTCGACGCTGACGATTTCGCCCTTCGCGATGAGGGTGCCGTTGGCATAGATGTCGAGCAGGTCGGTCGCGGCGCGGTCGAGCTCGATCACGCTGCCTTCGCCCAAGGCGAGCAGTTCGGAAAGCGTCATCGAGGTCGATCCGACCTCGACCGACACGCGCAGCGAGACGCCGGCGAGCAGGTCGAAATTGGGCGCGGCGGCGATGCTCTTGTCGCGCCGGTCGGCGCGCGCGGCCTTGGGGGCTTCGGCGATGTCAGTCATTGTCCGGTCCTTTTTCGATATGGTCGATCATGATCGCGGCGTTGCCATTGGCCTCGCCGATGCTGCCGAACGCGAAGCTGCGCCCGGCGACGGTCACCGGCACATGGCGCGGCATGGAAAGCGGGATGATGTCGCCGACCTCGAGCGCGAGCAGCTTGACGAGGCTGATTTCGGGGCGCGCGAGCACCGAGCGGACGGGCAGGCGCACGTCGCGCAGCGCCTTGTCGAGCGCGCCCGACCAGGCGGGATCGCCGCCGCCATGCGCCGGCGTGTCGGGAAGCAGCTCGTCGCCTGCGATGCCGCGCAGCGCGGCGACCGGGTAAGCGCACATGATCGTCCGCCCGTCGAAGGGCGCGCCGCGCAGCGTGAAGCGCTGGACGAACAATTCGTCGTCGGCGCGCACCGCGGCGAGCTTCGCCGGATCGGCGGTGACGCAGTCGAGTTCGGGTTCAAGCGCCAGCTTGCCGCGCCAGGCGGCGGCGAGCTGCATGGCGATGTCGCGGCCGAGCCGCGCCGCGAAGCGATCCTCGGCGTCGGTCAGCTCTTCGCGCTCGGCGGCGAGCTGACCGCGACCGCCATAGAAGATGTCGACGAGCTGGAGCAGCAGCGCGCGCGATCCGGCGAGCAGCACGGGTCCCTTGAGCGGCGCCGCGTGATAGCGCCAGAAGATCGCGGGGGCGGCCGCCGCGCTCCACTCGGCAAAGCTCATCTGTTCGGCACCGGCACGTTCGATCTGGATCGCCGGCGCGCCGAGCGCGCGGATGAGGTCGCGCAAAGACCGCGCGAACTGGTTCGCGACGCCCTCGAGCGCGGGAAAGGCATAGCTATCCGCCGCCTTGCGCAGCAGCAGCGACTCCTTGCCGTCCGCGGGCGCAGCCGCCGGAGCGGGCGGAGAAGCCCTTGGGGCCTTCACGGCTTTGACCGTTTTCGTGCCGGTGGTCACTGGATCACCAGACTCGTGAAATAGACATTGTCGATACCCCCGAAACCTTCCTTTTCGCGCAGCACATCGTTGATCGCGGTCGTCAACTGACGTTGAAGCCGCTGTTTCCCCTGCGATGTGGAGAGCAGAGCCGGATCCTGTTCGGCGAGCACCATAAGCACGACCGAGCGGATCGGCACCGCCTGCCGTTTGATATTATTGATAACCTTGCCGTCGTAGAAGGTCGAAAGGCTGATCCCGATCTGAAGGAAGCCCGATCCGTCGGCGAGGTTCGTCGTGAAGCTTTCGGCCATCGGATAATAGGTGACCTCATATTTGCGGGGGTCGACCTTGAACCTGTCGTTCGGCACCGACACGGTGCCGACCTTGAGCGGCGCTTCCTTGTCGTCTTCGGCGACGGGTTCGGCGCCGTCCTTGCTGCGCACGACGAGCTTGGGATAATGATCCTCGGGCTTCGCTTCATGCGCCGAAAGCGCGCCGAAATAGATGCCCGCGCCCGCGCCCGCGCCGATCAGCGCGATCGCGGCAACCCCGATCAAAAGCAGCTTCTTGACCTTGCCCTTTTTCTTGGGGGCGCCTTCGACATTGTCCTTAGCCATGATGGACCTTTCTGATCAGGCGAAGCGGCCGCGGCGGTCGGCGGCGCGGCCTTCGCTATCGGTTTCTGGGCGCGGCTCGGCGCGCTGGGTGGCGGTTTCGATGAGGTGCGCGGGATCGGGCGCGGTTCCGCGGCCCTGGCCTTGCGATTGACGTCCGGTCTCGCCCGGGGTGCAGGTCACTTCGGCGCCGGCGACGCGGACGCCCTGCTGGCGCAGTTCTTCGACGAGACGGCCCTGCGCGGCGGTGACGATCGTCGCGGTCGCTTCATGGTGCGTGTCCATCTTCAGCGCGACGCCCTCGTCCCCCATTTGCATCGCGACGTCGAGCCGGCCCAGATGACGCGGCATCAGGCGAAAGCTGATGTCGCCGCTGTCCGACCTGGTCGCGGCGATGTCGCGCGCGAGCTGATCGATCCACGCGCCGTCGCTGTCCATGTCGAGCACGCGCTCGGCGAGCTGGACCGGTGCGGTGGCGACGGCCGCGACGGTCGCACCCGGAGCGGCGGGCTGAGCGAAGAGGATCGTCATCGACGGCGCGGCGTCGACGGGCTTGGCGGCTGGGGCTTCGGCGCCGGTCAGGACCGGCATCGGCGTCGCTGGATCGCGCGGGCGCGGAACGACGGGCGTTGCCGGTGCATCGGTCTCGGCCCGAACCTGCGACGCCTCGACCGGCCTGGCGGGCTTCGCGGCGGTCGGAAAGGCTGCGGCCACGATCGCGGCCGGATCGGTTGCCGGAGCGGCGTTGGGGACGGCATCTCCCATTTCCGCCGTATCGGGGGCGGCGTCCGCTTCGGCTTCGATCGATACCGGCTTGCCGGACGCGGTTGCCGAACCGGGGGCGCCGCCGCCCAGCGCGACCAGCAGGGTCGCGGCCAGCGCGGCGGCGTCGGCTTCGGCCGGCTCGGTTTTGACGACCGGCGCTTCGACCCTCACGCTGTCCTCGAGCGGCGGCGTGTCGATTTGCGGAACCACGGCATCGGCCCCCGGCGCGGGGTCGAACTTGATCGTTGCGGCCGCGCTGGTCGCCGGAGCCGCCGCAACGGGCGCCGCGGCGAGCAGCTGGTCGAAACCGGAGTTTTCGCTGCCGCCATCGGGAAGCTGGCCGATATTGGCGAGAAAAGTCGCGAAACCCGCGGGCATCGCGCCCTGCGGCTGGGGAAGGGCGGGGGCGCTCATCATGCCGCGCCGCCTTCGATCAGGCGCAGGCGCATGCCCGTCCGCGGGCGGTGCGGACGGTTGGCGTCGTCGCGCCGCTCCTGCTCGGCCTCGGCCGACTTGCGGCTGCGCTCATAGAGGCGCACCGCCGATTCTTCCCGAACCATCGCGCTCTGCGCGCGCGCACCCATCTCGTCGCGGCGCTGGCTCGCATTGCTCAGCGGCGCGGTCAGGCTTTCCTGCGCGATGTCGAGCCGCATCGCGAGCTCGCCGATCGTGTTGAGCGCGCGGCCGGCGACCGCACCTTTCGCCATCGCGAGGTCGACGCGCAGCGTTTCGAGCCGCTTGGCGAGTTCGACCAGATTCGCCAGCTCGCCATTGGCGCGCGCCAGATTGGCCTCCGCCATCTGATGTTCGACGGAGCGCACGCGGATGATGCGTTTGCGGCGTGCGGTGCGGGCGTTCATGCGGAATATCCTTCGATCAGGGCTTGGCGGGAAATGTCGAAATCGACCTGCGCTTTGGCAGGCTGGGAAACATAGGCGAGCTGGTCGGCGTGGCGGGCGATCGCGGTGTCGAGCACCGGATCGGCACCGGCGACGTAAGCGCCCATCAGCATCAGGTCGCGATTCTCTTCATAGAGCGACCAGAGCTGGCGGAAGCGCGCGGCGGCGGCGGCATGTTCGGGGTCGACCGAATCGACCATCGTGCGCGACAGCGATCGCGCGACGTCGATCGCGGGATAGACGCCCTGTTCGGCGAGCGCGCGCGACAGGATGATATGGCCGTCGACGATCGCGCGCGCGGAATCGACGACGGGGTCGTCGATGTCGCCGCCATCGGCGAGCACCGTATAGAGCGCGGTGACCGAGCCGCCGGTTTCGCGGTCGATGCCGGCGCGCTCGCACAGCGAGGGGATGAGCGCGAAGACCGACGGCGGATAGCCCTTCATCGTCGGCGGTTCGCCGAGCGTCAGGCCGATCTCGCGCTGCGCATGCGCGACGCGGGTCAGGCTGTCGATGAGGAGCAGCACCTTCTTGCCCTCGGCACGAAAGGCCTCGGCGATCGCGGTCGCGCGCATCGCGGCGCGCAGGCGCAGCAGCGGCGGATGGTCGGCGGGGACCGCGACGACGACCGATTTCTTGCGCACCTCGGGGGGCAGCTTTGTCTCGACGAAGTCGCTGACCTCGCGGCTGCGCTCGCCGATCAGCCCGACGACGATGACGTCGCATTCGGTGCCCGCGATCATCTGGCCCATCAGCACCGACTTGCCGACGCCCGAGCCCGCGATGATCGCGACGCGCTGGCCTTCGCCGACGGTGAGCAGGCCGTTGATCGCGCGCACGCCCATGTTGAGCGCGCGGGTGACGCGGCCGCGGCGCAGCGGATTGACCTTGCGGCCCGCAAGCGGCCACTGGAATTGCGATTTGATCGCCGGGCGGCCGTCGAGCGGGTTACCCTGCGCGTCCATGATGCGGCCGAGCAGCGCCTTGCCGACCGGGACCATGCTCGACGCGCCGTGCGGCTCGACCGGCGCGCCGGTGACGAGCGGCTTGCCCGCGTCGAACGGGAGGACGAGGCTGCGGTGGCCGCGAAAGCCGACCACTTCGCCATAGACATAATCATTGTCGGCCGACCGGATGCGGACATTGCTGCCGAGCGGCATCGGGAAACCCGACACTTCGAGCATGATCCCCTCGTGCGAGACGAGCGTGCCGATACGGCGCGGGCTGGCGTGCGCCAGGTCGACGGGGTCGAGCAATTGCTGCGCCGAAAGGGCGAGGCGGCGCGTCATGCGGCTTCGCTTTCGCCGAGCGCGGCGCGCAGTTCCTCGAGATAGACCGCGCGGCCATGCTCGATCCAGCCGGTGGAGGTTTCGATGCGCACGGTGCCGCGCATCATCGCCGGATCGCTTTCGATCGCCATCGCCAGCGGCGCGTCGGCGAGCAGGGCGGCATCGTCGGGATGGACCCAGAGCGTGCGTGCCTTGTCGGCGTCGGCGATCATCGCCGCGGCGGTCTCGACCTGCGCCTGCAGCCATTCGGCGTCGATCGGCGCGGTGGCGACGATCTGGCGGACGAGGCGTTCGACGGTCGCGGCGATCAGCTGCGCCAGTTCCTCGCTCGGCTCGTCCTGCAACGCCTCGGCGCCGGCGAGCAGCGCGAGCAGCTGGTGGCGCTCGGCGACGAAGGCGGCTTCGGCGAGGCGCTGGCCTTCGGCGAGCCCGAGCGCGAAGGGATCCTCGAGGTCGATTTCGCCCGGGCTTTCGGGCTCCGCGGGCGCGTCCGGGATTGCGGGCGCGAAGGACAGCGGGCGAAAGCCGCCGTTTCGCGTCATCGCGTCGGTGAGGGCAACGGGGGCGAAGCCCGTTTCGGCGGCGCGATCAGACATAATCGTCGCTTCCGCCCGCGATCATGATCTCGCCGGCCGCCGCCATCTGGCGCACGATCTGCATCACGCTCTTCTGCGCGTCGTCGACGTCGGCGCGCTTGACCATCGTCATCTCGTCCATCTCGTCGCGGATCGTTTCGGCGGCGCGCTGCGACATGGTGGCGAGGCACATATCGACCATATCCGCATCGGCGCCCTTGAGCGCGATCGCGAGCTGCGCGGCGTCGACCGAGCGCAGCACGCTGCTGAGGCTCTTCTTGTCGAGGTCGCGTAGATTTTCGAAGATGAACATCTCTTCCTCGATCGTTTGGGCGAGGATGCGGTCGTGCTTCTTGAGCGCGCGGATCGTGCGCTCGCTGAGCTGCTTGGGCATCTTCTTCATGATCTTGGCGACGTCGCTCGGGCCGCCGATCGTCTGCTTGGCGACGCGCTGGCCGTCGACATTGGCGCTCGCGAGCACCGATTCGAGGTCCTCGATCGCCGCGGCGGGGACCGAGGTGAGCATCGCGGCGCGCAGCACCAGATCGGCCTGCAGCAGTTCGTCGAGCGTTTCGATCGCGCGCGCGGCGACGTCGGGGACGAGCACCGACAGGATCAGCGCGCCGACCTGCGGATGCTCGCTCGCGAGCAGGCCGCTGATCGCATCGACGTCCATCCAGCGCAGCATTTCGAGCGAGGCGGCGCTGCGCTGCGGCGCGACGGCGGCGAGGATATTGTCGGCGCGGACATTGCCCACCGCCTCGTTGATCACGGTGCGGATGCGCGTGTCGGCGCCGATCGCGAGCGCGCTGACGTCGCGGCTGCGCGTCACGAAGCGGTCGAGCGCCTGCCCGATCTGCTGCTCGCTGGCGTTGGCGGTGTCGAACATCGCCTTCGCGAGCTGGCGCACTTCGTCGGGATCGAGCTGCTTCAGGATCGTCGCGGCCTCGCTTTCATCGAGCAGCATCAGCAGGATCGCGGCGGCGGCCGATCCTTCGATCGCCGGCATCGCGGGCGCGTTGTCGAGTTCGGCGACCTCAGGCACGGGCGCCCTCCTGCATCAGATGGCGGACGACGAGCGCGGCGCGCGCCGAATCCTGGCGGACGAAGGCGCGGACCAGATTGGCGCGCGCTTCATAGCTCGGCGCCTGTTCGATCATCTCGAGGGTGATTTCGCGATGGTTCGATCCGCCGGCGAGCGCCGGGCGGTCGGTCGCGGCGAGCAGCGACGCTTCGAGCTCCTGATTCTGTTCGGCGCGCCTGGCGGCGCGTTCCTTCGCGGCGCGGATCATCGGGCGGCCGATGAACAGGAAGGCGAGCAGCGCGGCGAGAATCGCGCCGACCTGCTTGACGAGCGGCAGGAACCAGCCCTGATCGTAAAAGGCCGGTTCGCTGTTCTCGACGGGGGCGAAGGGGCGCTGGCTGATCGCGACGAGGTCGCCGCGCGTGGCGTCATAGCCGATCGCGCCTTTGACGAGGCTGTCGATCTTGGTCAGGTCGGCCTGCGTCAGCGCCTTCTTGCCCTGATTGAGCGCGACGGCGACCGAGACGCGGCGCAGCCTGCCCTGCGGCGAATGGGTGACCGAAATCTCGCGGCCGACCTCATAGGCGCGCGCGGCGTTTTCGTTGCTTTCGATGCCGGGCGCCGGGGCGCCGGGCGCGGCTGGCTGCGGCCCCTCGGCGGTGACCGTCGTCGCCTGCGGCGGCTGGTTCGACAGCGCACCGGGGATGCCGACGGCGGGCGCGCTCGTCCCGCTCGTCGAACGGGTGATGCGTTCGCTGGTCAGCGCGCGGTCGTTCTCGGGGAAGCTTTCGCGCGTCGCCTGGCTTTCGGACATGTCGACGTCGGCGTGGACCTCGACCGTGTAATTGCCGGCGCCGAGCATCGGGCCGAGCAACGTGTCGAGAGCGCGGCGAAAGCGGTCCTCGATCTGCAATTGCAGCTGGAACGCCTTCATGTCGCTGCCGCTCGCGGTATCGGAAAGCAGCGCGCCGCGCTGGTCGATCACCGACACCTGATCGGCGTTCATGCCGGGCACCGACGAGGCGACGAGGAAGCGGATCGCCTGCACCTGCCCGTCGCTGAGCGAGCGGCCGTTCTGGAGAGTGAGCATCACCGACGCGGTGGCGGGCTTATCGTCGCGGACGAACAGGCTCGGTTCGGCGGCGGCGACATGGACGCGCGCGCTCTTGACCGCGTCGATCGTCTCGATCGTGCGCGACAGGTCGGCTTCGCGCGCCGAGCGCAGCGCCTCGCCCTCGATCGCGCGGCTCGACCCCATGGGCAGCGAGGCGATCAGGCTGTCGCCGCTCGGCGCCGCCTTGGGAAGGCCCTGTCCGGCGAGCGCGATGCGCGCCTGATGCAGCTTGTCGGCGTCGACGGTCAGCGCGCCGGTCGAGGCGTCGATGCTGTGCGCGATGCCCTGCGATTGCAGCGCCTCGGCGACCGCCGCCTTGTCGGCGTCGTCGAGCCCGGCGAAGAGCTGCGCCTGCGGCGCCGCCTGCATCGTGAAATAGGCGAGCGCGGCGATGCCGATCGCCGAAGTCATCGCGATCGCGGGCAGCGCGCGCTGGACGGCGGGCTGGCGGATGAATTGCGTGAAGGGGGCGAGGCGGCCGCCAAGGACGGGGAGGCGGTTCGCGGCGCCATCGTCCCTCGAATTGGGGACGGGGGTCAGGATTTGTGCTTCGGCCATGGATTACACCGGCATGTTCATGATGTCGCGATAGGCGGACAGCAGCTTGTTGCGGACTTGCAGGGTGGTTTCGAAGCCGAGCGAGGCCTTCTGGCGCTCGATCATCACGCTGACGATGTCGTGCGTATCGCCGCGTTCATAGGCTTCGCTGATCTGGCTCGCCTTCGACTGCTGGGCGTTGACCTGTTGCAGCGCATTGTTGATCGCCGCGCCGAAATCGGGAGTTCCCCCGGCGCCCTCGACGCCGCCTTCGGCCGCGCCGATGCCGCCGCGCCCGGCGGCGCGCTGCAACGCCTGATTCTGATTGAGGATCGAACTGCGCATCTGCAGCAGCCGGCTCGGGTCAATCGTGCTCATTGCTTCTCATCCGTCCTGTTGCGCGGCGGTCTGCCGCACGCACAAAGAAGAATGCAAAGCTCGTGCCAAAAAAATTTATATAATATTTTTCGTGGCTTAGATCGCCATGGCGAGGGCGGCCGGCTGCTTCCGGCATTTTTTTGACGCGCCGGGCTTAAGCGCCGCCGCCGCTCGCCGTTACTGGCTTCGTGACCGCTCCTCGAGCCCTCACATCACGGGAATGGCCGTCGAGGCCGGAAAGGAACAAAGATGACTGTCATCAACACCAATGTGAGCGCGCTTCGCGCCCAGAATAATTCGCGTGTCGCCAACCAAATGCAGTCGCAGGCGATGGAACGCCTGTCGAGCGGCAAGCGCATCAACAGCGCGAAGGACGACGCCGCCGGCCTCGCCATCGCGACCCGCATGGACGCCAGCGCCCGCGGCCTGACCCAGGCGATCCGCAATGCCAACGACGGCATTTCGCTTGCCCAGACCGCCGACAGCGCCGCCGGCAGCATCTCGGACATCCTCGTCCGCATGCGCGAACTGGCGATGCAGGCCTCGACGGGCACGCTGAGCGACGACGACCGTACGCTGGTGCAGGAAGAAGTTACCGCACTGATTTCGCAGATCGGCGACGTCGCGACCCGTACTACCTTCAACGACAATGTGCTGCTCAACGGCAGCGTCGCCGCGGGCTTCGACATCCAGACGGGTCTGGACTCGGGTCAGGTCGTGAACATCACGATCGCCGATCTGCAGGCGACGGCGCTTGGCGTCGACGGGCTCGACTTCTCGACCGCAGCGGGTGCGCAGGGCGCGCTTGCGACGCTCGACACGGCGATCGACACGGTTGCGACCGAACGCGCCAACCTGGGTGCCCAGCAGAACCGCCTGACTTCGGCTGTCGACAATTTGACGTCGAGCGTCACGAATCTGTCGGAATCGAAGTCGCGCATCGAAGACGCCGATTTCTCGGTCGAATCGACGAACCTCGCGGCCGCCGGCATTCTGGCGCAGGCATCGACCGCGATGCTCGCCCAGGCGAACCAGAGCTCGCAGGGCGTGATGAACCTGCTCCGCTAAGCTTCGCGAAAATTTCAGGCTATATTCGGTTGGTCCCTTAGATAGCCTGATACGACGCCCCGGCCCCCACAGCCGGGGCGTCTTTTATTGGGCGAGCGCCGCGATCCGTCGTCGCGGCAGCTTTCGGCTGGTTGCGGACATAGAGAGAAGAAAGCCCCTCCCCTTCAGGGGAGGGGTTGGGGTGGGGGTCATCGGCCTTGCGCTAGGCCGATGGCCCCCACCCCACTGCGACTAGGCAGCAAGCTGCCAAGTCTTCGTTGCCCCTCCCCTGAAGGGGAGGGGCTTAATGGAACCTAACGTCCGCTCCCCACCCCCAAGCCGGCGCGCCTGCAATCCGTGCAGCCCGTCTGCCTCAATGAAAGTCGCGTGACTTGGGCAGGATGCGGACGTTGCGCGGATGGCCGTGCCGCGCCGCATGGCCGCGCGGCGGCTGCGGAGGCTTGGCCGCGTCGGCCTGGCAAATGTCGGGATCGCCGCGCTGGTCGCTCCCCAGCCTGTCGAGCATTGCCGTCCGGTCGACGATGCGCGTCGCCATCAGGTGGATCACCCCTTCCTTGCTCCGCTGCACCTCGCCCTCGGCGAGCATCAGCCGCGACGCCATCACCGCGCGGCGCTGGCGCTCGAAATGGCGCGCCCACAGCAGGATGTTCACGATCCCGCTCTCGTCCTCGAGCGTGATGAAGATCGCATTGCCCTTGCCCGGCCGCTGGCGGATCAGCACGACGCCGGCGGTGCGGACGATCGACCCGTTCTTCGCCGCGGCGACCCCGGCCGCGCTCAGCACGCCCTCGCGTGCGAAGTCACGGCGCAGAAAGGCCATCGGATGGCCCTTCAGCGACAGGCGCGTCGTCTGATAATCGGTGAGCACATGCTCGACGAGCGGCGTCGGCGGCAGCGCGGCATCCTCCTCCGCCCCCAGCTCGTCCGCCCCGGCGGCGCCGAACAGCGGCAACACCCCCTGCCGCACCCGCCGCGCATCCCATAATGCCGGGCGCCGATCGAGCCCCATCGACCGGCACGCATCGGCATCGGCAAGCAGGCGCAGCGCGCGCGCGGGAAGATTGGCGCGGCGCGCCAGTTCCTCGACCGAGGCGAAAGGCGTCATACGCGCATCGACGATCTGTTTCGCCCATTCCTCGCGAAACCCGTCGACTTGGCGAAAGCCGAGCCGGAGCGCGAGGCTGCCATCGTCCCTTCGCTCGAGACTATTGTCCCAGCCGCTCGCATTGACATCGGCCGCGCGTACCTCGACCCCATGTTCGCGCGCATCGCGCACGAGCTGCGCGGGGGCGTAGAAGCCCATCGGCTGCGAATTGAGGATGCCGCACGCGAAGACGGCGGGGTGGTAATGCTTGATCCATGAGGAGACATAGACGAGCCGCGCGAAGGACTGGGCGTGGCTTTCGGGAAAGCCGTAGCTGCCGAACCCCTCGATCTGTTTGAAACAGCGTTCGGCGAAGTCCTGCTTGTAGCCGCGCCGCACCATGCCTCCGACCATCTTCTCCCGGAAATTGTCGATCGTCCCGACATTGCGGAAGGTCGCCATCGCACGGCGTAGACCGTTCGCCTCTTCGGGTGTGAAACCCGCGGCGACAATGGCGAGCTTCATCGCCTGTTCTTGGAACAGGGGAACGCCGTAGGTGTCGCCCAAAACATCGACAAGCTCGTCTTGCGGATACTGAGGGGCAGGGGAGGGGTAATCCACCTTCTCCTCTTGATTCCGTCTGCGAAGATAGGGGTGCACCATATCCCCCTCGATCGGACCGGGGCGAACGATTGCCACTTGAACGACGAGATCATAAAATTTTTCAGGCCTCAGGCGCGGTAGCATGTTGATCTGAGCGCGGCTTTCGACCTGAAAGACGCCGATGCTGTCGCCCTTGCAGAGCATCCGGTAAACAGCCGGATCCTTGCAATCGATGTCGAGTTCGAGCGTATGATTCCCTAGTCCATACTCGCGCATGAGGTCGTAGCATTTGCGGATACAGGTCAGCATACCGAGCGCGAGCACATCGACCTTCATCAACCCGAGTGCATCGATGTCGTCCTTGTCCCATTCGATGAAGGTGCGGCCGTCCATCGCGGCATTATGAATCGGCACCAGCTCATCGAGCGGTCCTTCGGTCAGCACGAAGCCGCCGACATGCTGCGACAGATGGCGCGGGGCTTTGAGCAATTCACCAACGAAGCGGTGTAGCCGCTCGATCTCCCCATTGTGCGGATTGAGGCCGGCTTCGACGAGCCGTTCGATCGGCACCTCGTCGCCCCAGCTTCCCCAGCTCGTGTCGGCGAGCCGCGCGGTGACGTCCTCGCTGAGACCCAGTGCCTTTCCGACTTCGCGGATCGTGCTGCGCGGTCGATAGTGGATGACCGTCGCCGCGATTGCGGCGCGCTCGCGGCCATAGCGGTCGTAGATATGCTGAATGACTTCCTCGCGCCGTTCATGTTCGAAGTCGACGTCGATATCGGGGGGCTCGTCGCGCTCGGCCGAAACAAAGCGCGAGAAGAGTAATTTATGTTCAATCGGGTCGACCGAGGTGACGCCGAGGAGGAAGCACACGATCGAATTGGCGGCCGACCCGCGGCCCTGACACAGAATGGGCGGCTTCTGAGAGCGAGCGAAACGGACGAGATCGTAGACCGTCAGGAAATAATAGACATAGTCCCGCCGTCTGATCAGTCGAAGCTCGTTGCCGATCAGCTTTCGGACCTTTCGGTCGAGAGGCGTGCCGTAACGCTTCTCTGCTGCGGTCTTCACCAGATGATGGAGATAGTTGAAAGGTTTCCATCCCGGTGGCACCGGCTCGTGCGGATATTCGTAGCGCAAATCGTCGAGGCGAAAGCCGATGCGTGCGAGCAGCTTTGTGCTTGCTTCGATTGCCTTCGGATAACCTTCGAACAGGCGTTTCATCTCGGCGGGCGCTTTCAGATAACGCTCGCCATTGGCGCGAAGCAGCCTGCCGGCTTTCGAGATCGTCGTGCCCTCGCGGATGCAGGTGATGATATCGTGAAGCGGGCGCTGTTTCCTGGTTGCATAAAGCGCGTCGTTGGTCGCGAGCAGGGGAACGCCGGTTGCCGCCGACACGCGCTGGAGTTCGGCCAGCCGGCGCGCGTCGGCGCCCGATTGCGGCATCGTGGCCGCCAGCCAGACCGACTTCGGTCGCTTGCTTTTGAGGGTGCGGAGCAACTCCTCGTCGCCTTCCAGCGCGATGAGGAGGAGATCGTCGCAATGATCGAGCAGGTCTTCGAGATGGAGAATGCAGTCGCCCTTTTGCGCGCGCAGGTTTCCCGTCGACAGAAGGCGCGTCAGTCTTCCCCAGCCTTGGCGATCGACGGGATAGGCGACGATGTCGGGGGTGCCGTCGGCGAAGACGAGCCGCGCGCCCACCACCAGCCGGAAGTCTGCCACCATCTCGGGCTGTTTGACCTGCTGCTCCTTCAGAAAGGCCCACGCCCGCACCACCCCCGCGACGCTGTTGCGGTCGGCGATGCCGATGCCTTTCATGCCGAGGGCGAGGGCCTGCGCGACCATCTCGTGCGGATGCGATGCGCCGCGCAGGAAACTGTAATTGGTCGCGGCGACCAGCTCGGCGAAGCCGGGCTCGGTTTCGGGCGCATCGCTCATGCGAAGACCCCGTGGATATACCAGCGCGGGTCGGGCTTTTCGTCGTAGAGACCGTGACGGAAGAGCCAGAAGCGGCGGCCCTGCGCGTCCTCGACGCGGTAATAGTCGCGCGTCAGCCCGCCATTGTCGCGGCGGCGCCACCATTCGGCGGCGATGCGTTCGGGGCCTTCGTAGCGGCGGATCGCGTGAAAGGCGCGGCGCCAGCGGAAACGCTGCGGGGGGCCGTCGGGCACCTCGGCGATCACCTCGATCGGCTGCGGCGGGTCGAAGAGATGGAAAGGGCGTGTCGGCGGTTCGCCTGGTTCGGGCGCCTGCCAAGGCAGCGGCGCGGGCGCGTCGATCGCGGGCAGCTCGAGCTGCGCCTGTTCGGGAATATGCGTGTCGGCGGGACGCAGCCGACGCACCCGCCCGCGCCCGAGCCGCGTCGCGAGCCGGTCGGCGAGTTCGTCGATCGCGGCCTCCTTCACGGCACCGCCCTCGAGCCCCAGCTGGCTTGCGCCGAGCGCCTCGAGCCGCGGCACCGCGAGACGGATCATGTCGAAGCCGAAACCGGGGTCGAGCGGGTCGGCGAGCCCGTCCATGCGTTCGGCGAAGAGGCGTATGACGAGGCCGGCGTCGCGCGTCGGGTGGCCGGTCTCGACCGCGATCGTCCGCGCGAGGCCATCGCTGCGAAAGAAGGTCGCGCGGAAATGACGCCCGCCCTTGCCGCGTTCGCCAAGCTCTTCGATCGCTTCGGCGGCGAGCTCGGCAAGCACTTTGGTCGCGTGCGCGCTACTGCCGAGCGGCTCGGCGAAGCGGCGTTCGGCGGCGACGGGCGGCGGCGTCACGCGCGGGTCGAGCGGGCTTGGCGCATCGCCCAATATGCGGCGCAGCGCCATTGCGGCGCCGGCGCCGAAGCGCGCGGCGAGGTTCGCCATCGGGCGGCTCGCGAGGTCGCCGATCGTCTTCAATCCCGCGCGCATGAGCGCGGTCGTCGCCTCGGGATCGAGTTCGAGCGCGGCGACGGGCAGACGGCGGATCGCGCCCGCTTCGTCGGGGGCGGGGCGCGCCTGATGGCGCGCGAGCGCGCGCGCGGCGTCGGCGGTCGGGCCGAGCGCGGGACGGAGCGTCATGCCGAGCCGCGCGAAGCGCATCTCGATGTCGGCGATCAGCCCCGTCTCGCCGCCGAAGAGATGCGCGGCGCCCGCGATGTCGAGGATCAGCCCGTCGGGCGCATCGAGCGCGACGAGCGGCGTGTAGCGCGCGCAGCCCTGCGCGAGCCGGTCGAGCCATTCCGCATCGCGCACCGGATCGTGCGGCACGACCGTGAGCTCGCCGACCTGCGCGCGCGCATCGGCGAGCGGCATGCCCGGACGCAGCCCGACCGCGAGCGCGGCCGCATCGACGCTCGCGAGACGCATCGCGCCGCGCGCCTTCTCGGCGAAGACGAGCGGCGTGTCAGGCGGCCGCGGCGCCGCGCGAAGCCATCGTTCGGCGGGCAGGAAGGGGAAGAAGAGCGCCAGATAGCGCCGCGTCTTCGAAGCGTTTTTCGTCATGGTTCCAGTCCAGTCGCCAGCGCGTCCCCGCGGGGCCGCCGCGCCAGCGCAGCAATTCGAGATCGAAGGCGGGCGCGCCGGGGGCGTCGGCCTCGAGCGCGCGCGAGGGCGCGGCGGCGACGCTCCAGCGCGTTTCGGCGACGCTTGGCGCCGGGGCCGCGTTCAGGCGCAGCATCAACAGGGCCGTGCCCGCGTCGCGCGCGCCGAGCGCGAGGCGTCGCCCCGCGGTGAGATCGAGCAAAGGGAATTGGCCCCAGCTTTCGACGATCACCGCCGCCGATCCCGCACAGCGGACGGCATCATTGGCGCAGGCGAGCAGCATCTTGGGATCGGAGGCCTCGACGAGCAGCAACCGATCGGGATCGCCGCCGAGCTCGGCGATGCCGGGGGCATAGATGCGGCCACCGCGCCTGCCGGCATCGCACGTGCGCAGCCAGATCAGCGGCGCCGTGCCCGGGGTGCGCAGCGCGACCAGCGCGGCAAAGGCGGCGGCGCTCGTCGCGTCGAGCGCGTCGGCGGCGAAAAATTCATGGCAACGCCCGATCGCGAGCCCGCCGCCGAGCGCCGCGTCGAAGCGCGCGTCTCCGCTCGCCATCCGCCCCTCGGCCGGGCGGCTTTCGACGCCGCCACTGGCGGCGATCCCGGCGATGCGTTGGCGCAGCCCGGCGAGAGAGTGAGACGACTCGCGCATTATTTGTTCCTGATATGTTCTATTAGCGCGCGATTCAGGGCACCTGTCAAGACATCGGTGCTGCGCCAATTTGTTTCACGCGAAGACGCGAAGGCGCGAAGAGGTCGCGCTTGCCGCGAAGCGGCCCTCCTCTTTCGGCGATGCGGCCGGTCGCCGCCTTTGCTGAAGAAATGGGCCTATCGGCCCGAACCGTCTTCTTCGCGCCTTTGCGCCTTTGCGTGAGATAATCTAGCGCGCCGCCGCGTCACGCCCGGCGCTGCTGTCGCCGCCGAGCGCGCGGAAGAGGGCGATTCGCGTGTTGACGAGCAAAAGCTGCGTCGCGATCTCGCTCCGCCGCGCCGCATAGAGGCTGCGCTGTGCGTCGAGGCTGGAAAGAAAGCTGTCGACGCCGCCCTTGTAGCGCGCGTCGGTGAGCGTCGCGGTGTCGGCGGCGGCGGTGCTGTTGGCGGCGGCGGCGCGCGCGCGTTCGGCGATCGTGCCCTGCACCGCGAGCGCGTCGGCGACCTCGCGGAAGGCGGTCTGGATCGCGCCTTCATAGCCTGCGAGCGCGGCGTCGCGCTGCGCCTCGCTGACCGCGACCCCGGCGCGGCGGCCGCCGGCGTCGAAGATCGTCGCGCTTGCGTCGCCGCCCGCCGACCAGCTGAACGACCCGCTGTCGAACAGGCTACCGAGCGCGTCACTCGCGAAACCGAGCAAGCCGGTGAGCGAGATCGACGGGAAGAGCCGCGCGCGCGCGGCGCCGATGTCGGCGTTGGCGGCGCGCAGATCATATTCGGCCTCGATCACATCGGGGCGGCGCAGCAATATCTCGGAGCTGACCCCCGCGGGCAGCGACACGACCGAAGGCGTAACTTCGCTCAGGCTCGCAGGCAGCAGCGCGCGATCGACGTTGCCGCCGACGAGCAGGCGAATCAGATTCTCGTCCTGCGCGAGCGCGGTCCTCTGCTGCGCGATCGAATCCTCGGCGGTCGCGAGGATCTGCTCGGCCTGGCGCAGGTCGGTGCGCGGCGCGACGCCGCCGTCGAGGCGGGCTTTCGTCAGCCGCACACTTTCGCGCGCGTTGGCGGCGGTATCTTCGGCGATTTCCAGCAGGTCGCGGTCGGCGCCATAGGCCGCCCACGCCTCGGCGAGGCCCGCGATCAGCGCGAGGCGCACTGTGCGCGACGCCGCCTCGGTCGCGAGCGCGCGGTTGCGGTCGGCTTCGGCCAGATTGGCGAGGCGGCCGAACAGGTCGAGTTCGAAAGCAGTGACGCCGCCGCGCAGCGAGAAATCGCCGCTGCCGCTTGCATCGCCGCTATCCGAATAGCCCGCACCCGCGCTGACACCGAGTTCGGGAAATTGCCCCGATCGCGTGACACGGGCTTGTGCGCGCGCCGCGGCGACATTGGCATAGGCGGTGCGCAGGTCGCGGTTGCCGCCCAGCGCCTGCTCGATCAGCGCCTGCAGCCGCGCGTCGGTGAAGACGCTTTTATAGGAGAGGATCGGCAGCGTCGCCTCGCTTTGCAGCAGATAGGCGTCGCCGGCGGGCCAGCTTTGCGGCACCGGCGGCGCGGGCAGCACCGTCTTCGGCGCGAGCGAGCAGCCGGCGAGCGCGAGCGTGCCGGCAAGGAGGAGCGCGCGGGCGCCGATCATGCCGGCGCTCCCGCGGCGCCATCGCCCTTCTTCCTGCCGAAACGCGCGCGCATCGCGGCGAGTCCGTCGCGCACGCCGCGGCGCACGAGGACGAAGAAGAGCGGGATGAAGAAGATGGCGAGGAAGGCGGCGGTGAGCATGCCGCCGATCACCGAGGTGCCGATCGCGACGCGGCTGTTCGCGCCCGCGCCGGTCGCGATCGCGAGCGGCAGCACGCCGAAGATGAAGGCGAAGCTCGTCATCAGGATCGGACGCAGGCGGATGCGCGCCGCCTCGACGGCCGCCTCGATCACGCGCTTGCCCTTGCGTTCCTCCTGCTCGGCGAATTCGATCATCAGGATCGCATTCTTCGCCGCGAGCCCCATTGTCGTGAGCAGGCCGATCTGGAGATAGACGTCATTTTCGAGCCCGCGCAGATTCACCGCGAACACCGCGCCGATCAGCCCCAGCGGAATGACGAGGATCACCGCGAGCGGGATCGACCAGCTTTCGTAGAGCGCGGCGAGGCAGAGGAAGACGACGAGCAAAGACAGGCTGTACAGCAGCGGCGCCTGCCCCGAGGACAGGCGTTCCTCATAGGAGGAGCCCGACCAGGCGACGCTGGTGCCGGGAATCTGGTTCGCCATGCGCTCCATCTCGTCCATCGCCTCGCCCGAGCTGGTGCCGGGGGTCGGCTGGCCCGAGATTTCGAAGGCGGGAACGCCCTGAAAGCGCGAGCTGCTGCTCGGCGTCGTCGACCAGCCGATCGTGGCAAAGGCCGAGAAGGGCGACATCTGTCCGTCCGTGGAGCGCACGAACCATTGGCCGAGATCCTCTGGGCTGGCGCGATAGGGGGCGTCGCCCTGGACATAGACGCGCTTGACGCGGCCCTTGTCGATGAAATCATTGACGTAGCGGCCGCCCCACGCGGTCGCGAGCGTGTTGTTCACATCGCCATTGTCGATGCCATAGGCGGTCAGCCGCTGCGTATCGACGTCGATCTTGAGCGTTGAGACGTCGGGCAAGTCGGACAGGCGCACCGACGTCAGCTTGGGATTGTCGTTCGCCATCGCGAGCAGCCTGTCGCGCGCGGCGACGAAATCGTCGCGGCTCATCCCGCTGCGGTTCTGGAACTGCATCGTGAAGCCCGACGAATCGCCGAGGCCGCGCACCGCGCCTGGGACGAGCGCGAATATCTGCGCATCGCGTATCCCGGCGAGCGCGGCGCGTGCGCGCCCCGCGATCGCGTCGGCGCTGCGCTCCTCGCCCGGCCGCTCATCCCAATGGACGAGGTTGACATAGCCCTGGCCGGTATTCTGCCCGGCCGCGCCGCCGCCGCCGCCGCCGGCGATGAGGAACAGCGCCCCGACGTTCGCCTTTTCCTCGGTCAGCAGATATTTTTCGACCATGTCGCGCACTTCGATCGTGCGCGCCTGCGTCGCGCCCGCGGGCAGGCGGAACTGGATCGAGACGCGCCCCTGATCCTCATTGGGCAGGAAGCCGCCGGGCAGGCGGAGGAAGAGGAAGGCGAGGAGCGCGAGCAGCACGGCATAGATGGCGAGGAACAGCCACTTGCGGTCGACGACCTTGGTGACGCTGCCGACATAGCGGGCGACCGCGCCGTCGAAGCGCGTGTTGAAGCCATCCCTGGCGCGTTCGAGAAAGGCGTGGAAACGCGGAAAGCGGCTGTCCCCGGCGCCGTCGCCATTCTTGGGCTTGAGCAGGGTCGAGGTCAGCGCGGGGCTGAGGATCAAGGCGACGAGTACCGACAGCGCCATCGCCGACACGATCGTGACCGAAAATTGGCGATAGATGACGCCGGTCGACCCGCCGAAAAAGGCCATCGGCAGGAACACCGCCGACAGCACGAGCGCGATCGCGATCAGCGCGACCTGCAGTTCCTGCATCGACTGGATCGTCGCCTCGCGCGCCGACATGCCGGGATTCTCTTCCATCAACCGCTCGACATTCTCGACCACGACGATCGCGTCGTCGACGAGCAGCCCGATCGCGAGCGTCAGCCCGAACAGCGTCAGCGTGTTGATACTGAACCCCAGCAGATAGAAAATGCCGAAGGTGCCGAGCAGCACCACGGGCACCGCGATCGCGGGGATCAGCACTGCGCGCCAGCTTTGCAGGAAGACGAACATCACGAGGATCACGAGCAGGATCGCCTCCAGCAGCGATTTCTGCACCTCGCTGACCGACAGCTTGATGAAGGCGGTCGAATCATTGGCGTAGCTGTAGGCGAGGCCGTCGGGGAAATCGGCGGCGAGTTCGGTCATCCGCGCCTTGACGCGTTCGGCGGTTTCGAGCGCGTCGGACCCCGGCGACAGCGAGATCGACATGCCCGATCCGGGATGGCCGTTGACGCGGACGATCGCGCTGTAGCTTTCGGCGCCGATCTCGACCCGCGCGACATCCTTGATCCGCACCGACGCGCCGTCGGGCAGCGTCTTGAGCACGATATTCTCGAACTGTTCGGCGGTCTGCATCCGCGACTGGGCGGTGACCGTCGCGTTGAGCATCTGGCCCTCGGGCGCGGGCAGGCCGCCGACCTCGCCCGCCGCGACCTCGCTGTTCTGCGCGCTGATCGCCGCGACCACGTCGCTCGGCATCAGCGACATCGCCGCGAGCCGCTGGGGGTTCAGCCAGATGCGCATCGCGTGCGGCGACCCGAAGACATTGACGTCGCCGACGCCCTCGACGCGCGACAGCGGGTCCTGGATGTTCGACGACAGATAGTCGGACACGTCCTGGTTCGACCGCGTATCGGTCGTGTCATAGACGCCGACGAGCAGCAGCGAATCCGAATTGGACTTGGTGACGCGCACGCCCTGTGCCTGCACCTGCTGCGGCAGGCGCGAGACCGCCGACTGGATCTTGTTCTGGACCTGCACCTGCGCGATGTCGGGGTCGGTCCCTTTCACGAAGATCGCGGTGATGTCCGCGCGCCCGCGCGAGCTCGATTGCGAGCTGAAATAGAGGAGACCGTCGATCCCGGTCAGCTGCTGTTCGAGTACCTGCGTGACGCTGTTCTCGATCGTTTCGGCCGATGCGCCGGGATAGGAGGCGCGGATATTGACCTGCGTCGGCGCGATGTCGGGATATTGCTCGATCGGCAGCGAAAAGAGCGCGCCGATGCCGCCGAGCATGACGATGATCGCCAGCACCCAGGCGAAGATCGGCCGGTTGATGAAAAGACGCGACATGACGCGCTATTCGCCCTTCGCCCCGGCGCCTTCGCCTCCGGCCGTGCCGGCACGCTTCGCCTCGACGCGCTGCGCACTGCTCGCCGGGACGGGGCGGACCGCCGCGCCCTGCCGCAAATTGCCGAGCCCCTGCGTGATGACGCGTTCGCCAGGCTTCAGCCCGTCGGTGACGACCCAGCTGGCGCCCGAGGTGCGGTCGGCGACGATCTTGCGCCGCACCGCCTTATTGTCCTTGCCGACCAGATAGACGAAGGCCGACCCGTCGAAATCGCGCTGCACCGCCGCCTGCGGCAGCAGGATCGCCGACGGGTTCACCGCCTGATCGAACATCGCGGTCACGAACATGCCGGGCAGCAGCACGCCCTTCGGATTGGGGAAGCGCGCGCGCAGCGTCACGGTGCCGGTCGCCTCGTTGACCGTGACGTCCGAGAATTGGACCGTCCCGGCAAAGCCATAATTGCTGCCGTCCTCGAGGCGCAGGCGCACCGACGTGCTGCCGGCGGTCACTCCGCCGCTTTCGATCGCTGCACGCAGCGCGGTGAGCTCGGCGCTCGACTGCTGCATGTCGACGAACATCGGGTCGGTCTGCTGGATCACCGCGAGCGGGGTCGCCTGGCTCGCGCTGACCAGCCCGCCCGGCGTGACGAGCGACCGGCCGATGCGGCCGCTGATCGGCGCGGTGATCGTCGCGAAGCGCAGGTTGATGCGCGCGGTTTCGAGCGCCGCGCTGTTCTGCGCGACCGTGGCGCGCGCCATCCGCGCCGCCGCGAGCGCGTCGGTATAATCCTGCTCGGCGACCGCCTGCATCTTGGCGAGCGGTTCGAGGCGGCGCGCGCGTTCCTCGGCGGCCTCGGCGCTCGCCCGCGCGCTCGCGAGGTTTGCCGCCGCCTGATCGACCCCGGCCCGATAGAGGCGCGCGTCGATCTGATAGAGCGGTTCGCCGGCGCGCACGAGGCTGCCCTCGGTGAACAGGCGGCGCTGGATCAGGCCGTTCACCTGCGGGCGCACTTCGCTCGTTTCATAGGCGACCGTGCGTCCGCCGAGCGAGGTGGTGACGGGCACCGGCTGGATAGCGGCGGTGACATAACCGACCTCGGGCGCGCCGCGGCCGCCCTTGTCCTCTCCGCCGGAACAGGCGGCGAGGGACAGGGCGATGGCGCACAGGGCTCCGGCACGAAGCGGCGGCCTCTTGTCCAGCATGGGATTGATCTCGTTTCAAGTCGGGACGGGGGAGGATTGGCGCCTATTCAGCCGATTGCCCCCGCGCTGGCAAGCCCCATGGGCGCGATGCGACAATTTGCGACACTTTTTCCGCCGGAGGGCCAACGGGTCATTGCAACCGGAAAGTTGTCATACCAATAGGATAGTTGTCATACAATTTTTGCTTGACAGCAACTCGCTCTTTCCCGCATCATTCGTGACACCGGTTACCAAGGCCGGGCAGCGAAATAGAAATATGGGATGCGCGACCGGCCGGGCCGCGATCCTGTGGGAAAACGGCGGCGCTCGGGCGACAAGTCCGGCCCGGGTGGGAGGATGGATATGGCTATTCAGGCAAAACGGAGCATTGGGGCCCTGGCGAAGCTCGCGGGCGGCGCGTCGCTGGCGGTGCTGGCGATAGCGCCGGCCCAGGCGCAGGCGCAGGATGCTGCCGCGCCGGCCGAAGAGGATGCGATCGTCGTCACCGGCATCCGCGCGTCGCTCGAACAGGCGGCCGACATCAAGCGCGAAGCCGATCAGGTGCTCGACGTCATCACCGCCGAAGACGTCGGCAAGCTTCCCGACGCCAACGTCGCCGAAGCGTTGCAGCGCGTCACCGGCGTTCAGATCACCCGCGTCTTCGGCGAAGGCCAGTCGGTGTCGGTGCGCGGGCTCCAGCAGGTCCGCGTCGAGGTCGACGGGCGCACCTTGCTCGGCTGGTCGGCGCGCCTGTCGCCGCCGGAGAACGACCAGCTCGGCCGCTCGTCGGGGCTCGATTCGGTGCCGTCGAGCCTGTTCGGCCGCCTCGAAGTGCGCAAGTCGCCCCTCGCGAGCCAGGCCGAGGGCGGGCTCGGCGGCACGGTGAACCTCGTCACGCCCAAGCCGCTGTCGTTCAAGGAGCCGACGGTGTCGCTGCGCGCGCAGGGCGTCTATTCGGAAAATTCGGACAAGTTCGAACCCGCGATCACCGGCTTCGCGACGACCAAGTTCGCGGGCGGCCGCATCGGCGTCATGCTCGCGGGCGAATATCAGAAGCGCACCTCGACGACGCAGGCGTTCGAGCGCAACAATTTCCTCGACCGCAATTACACGAGCGGCGGGACGACGACCGTGCAGCAGACGCCGGTGCTGCTGCAATATGAGAATTTCACCGTCGACCGCTCGCGGCTCGGCCTCAACGGCGCGATCCAGTTCGCGGTGACGCCCGAATTCACGGTCACCGCCGACGCGCTCTACTCCAAGCTCAAGACCGGGCGCCGCCAGGATTTCTTCGCCTTCCGCCTGCCCACCGGAACCAATCCCGTGACGAACCCCGTGGTCGAGGACGGCATGGTCGTCGCGGGCGAAGCCAATGGCACCGTCACCACCGCGGGGCAGATCCGCAACGAGCCGACCGAAAGCTTCCTCTACGGGCTCAACGGCAAATATGAGAGCGACGGGCTGACGATCGAGGCCGACGGCTATTACAGCAAGGGCACGATCGACCAGACGATCCAGATCATCACGCTGCAGGCCGCCGCGCCGGTTCCGGGCGCGTTCGATTTCCGCGACCGGACGATCCCGTCGCTGACGCTCGGCGGGACGTTCGATCCGGCCGATTACGCCTCCTTCAACCCCGCGAACAACGGCGTGCGCAGCAACCGCCTGCTCGGGCTGCTTGAGGAATGGACGGGCAAGCTCGATGTCGCTTATGAGACCGGCGGCGGCGTCACGATCGCGGCGGGGGTGCGCTACACCGACCTCCACGCGCGCTCGAACGCCTTCCGCAGCCAGGTCACCCCGACCCGCGAAGAAATCGAACCCTATCTGGAGCTTGTCGAGGCCGGCGATTTCCTGCCCGACATTCCGGGCAGTTTCCCGCGCAGCTTTTTGAGCACCGCGCCCACCTTCGACTATGTTTTCACCCGCGCGCAGGCGGCGCAGCCCAATCCCGATCCGAACGGGCGTTCGACGCTGCTTCCCAACCTCCAGCGCGATTATGATTTCAGCGAAAAGACGCTCGCCGGCTATCTGATGGTGTCGGGCGAGGGCGAGATTGCCGGCATTCCGTACAAGGCCAACGCCGGCGTGCGCATCGCGTCGACGCGCCTCTCGGTCGATAGCTATGTCAATGTCGGCGCGGTCAGCACGCTGCGCAACGACAGGAACCGCTATACCAATGTGCTGCCCAGCGCGAACATCGCCTTCAACGTCACCGACGATTTCCTCGTCCGTGTGTCGGGATCGCAGACGATGCAACGCGCCTCGATCGCCGACCTCGCGCCGTCGACCTTCTTCAACGCGACCAATCTGTCGGTCACCGGCGGCAATGTGAATCTCGAACCGCCGATCGCGACGCAGGCCGATATCAGCTTCGAATATTATACGGGGAAAAGCTCGCTGATCTCGGGCGCGGTCTTCTACAAGGACGTCAAGAATTTCATTGCCAGCTTTGTGACCACCGGGGTCGATCTCGATCTCGATGACCAGGGCCGCGAGCTGACCTTCTCGCGCCCCGAAAATCTGGCTAGCGCGAAGATCAAGGGCTTCGAGATCGGCATCCAGCAGTTCATGGACTTCCTGCCTTCGCCGCTCGACGGCTTCGGCGTGATCGCCAACTATACCTATTCGGATGCCGAGGATAATGCCGGCTTCCCGCTCGTCGCGGTGTCGAAGAACAGCTACAACCTCGTCGGCCTATATGAAAAGGGGCCCTTCTCGGCGCGCATCGCCTATAATTACCGCGACGAGGCGGTGTTCGAATTTTCCGAAGGGCGGCCGAGCTTCGTCGGTTCGCGCTCGCAACTCGATGCCCAGGTAGGGCTCGACATCACGAAGAATATCGCGCTGTCGCTGCAAGCGCAGAATCTGCTGCCCAGGAAATCGGCGACGAGCGAATATAGCAATTTCAACACGACCGCGCTCAACAGCTATGCCCTGTCCGAACGGCGTTTCTCGGTCGGCGTGCGCGCGAAGTTCTAAAATGGGTTCCCGGCAGGGCGGCGCCCCCGGCCTTTTGCGGGTCGCGCGCCGCTCTGCCACCGGGCCGCAGGGAGTATGACGGGTGATGGTTTCGGTTGATTGGCGCGCGCGCCTCATTTCGCTTCTGGCGCTGGGCGCGGCGCTGATTTTTCCGGTTCAGGCGCAGCCGGGGAAATTGCCCGAAATCCTGTCGGACCCTGCGACGGCTGCGGCGAACCCGCTGCCCGATTTCTCCTATGCGGGCTATGGCTTCGGCCTCGCGCCGATTCCCGCCGATGCGGGCACGGTCATCGCGGTGACCGACCATGGCGCGATCCCCGACGACGGGCTCGACGATACGAAAGCGGTGCTCCGCGCCCTCGCCGCCGCCAATGCGGTGAAGGGCAAGGTGACATTGCGCTTTCCCAAGGGGCGCACGCAGATCACCGAGGTGCTGCGGATCACGCGCAGCGACATCATCCTCGACGGCGCCGGCGACGGGCCGGGCGGCAGCGAGCTCTGGTTCCCGCGCCCGCTGAAGCTCATCGACAAGAGCCACGATTATGACGAGCTGCGCGAATATCTGGTGCGCGAGAAAAAGCAGCAGGTCGAACCCGAGCATAATATCGACTATCTCTTCACCGAATATACCTGGTCGGGCGGGATGATCTATGTCGCGCCCGAGGGCAGCCGTCCGGTTTCCTACGACGGCAGCAAGGACGTGCGCGACCCGGTGCTGGCGAACGGCGTCGCGGGCAAGCAGTTCGGCCGCACGCTGACGATCGACGACGCATCGAAGCTCAAGGTCGGCGACGTCGTCCAGCTGCAATGGTTCTCGGTCGACGGGCCGAAGAGCCGGATATTGAAGTCGCTCTATGGCGACACCGACCTGCCGATCGGCTCGCACCATTGGACTTTCCCGAACCGGCCGGTGGTCGCGCAGGCGACGCGCGTCGCGGCGATCCGCGGCAAGACGGTGACGCTCGGCGATCCGCTGCTCCACGACGTCCGCGCCGACCAGCCCGCGGTGGTCGCCGATTGGCGCCATCTGACCAACGTCGGCATCCAGAATCTGCGGCTGCAATTTCCGGAAGCGCCCGCCTTCGGCCATCATCTCGAACAGGGCTACAACGGCATCTATATGACCGGCGTGTTCGACGGCTGGATCCGCGATCTGACGATCGACCGGGCCGACAGCGGCATCCTCACCGACAATGCGGCGAGCCTGACGATTTCCGGCATCACCACGACGGGCGACCGCCGCGCGCATTATTCGGTGCATGTCGGCGCGGTGCATAATGTGCTGGTCAAGGATCTGAAGGTCGAAAATCCCGTCGTCCATCCGGTCAGCATCAACACGCGTTCGACGCGCTCGGTGTTCCTGCGTTCGGTGGTCGGCCGGGACGCGGTCATCGATCAGCACAGCGGATCGAACCATCAGAATCTGTTCGATCAGGTCGAACTGCACATCGATCCGCAGCAGGGCAAGGACGGCTGGCATTACCAGCTCTGGGTCGGCGGCGGCGCGCCCTATTGGAAGCCGGGGCATGGGCTCTACAACACGCTCTGGAACGCGAAGCTGGTGATACCCGAAAAGGTTCCCGCCGACGCCACCGTGACGATCACGAGCGGGCTCGAAGGGCCGGGCGAGCGGATCGTCGGACTGCACGCGAACCGCAAGATCCGGGTCAGCTATACGCCGACGCCCTATATCGAGGGCACGGGGCAGGCGGTCGACGCGGTGCCGTCGCTTTACGAATATCAGCTCGCGCGCCGACGGCGCTGACGCTCATCTCTGCCACATCGTCATCCCGGCGAAGGCCGGGATCCCGCCGTCGCGTCAGAAGGCAAGGTCGAGATCCCGGCCTTCGCCGGGATGACGAAATAAAGAAGGCGGTGTTTCAGTCGAACCCGACGCGGCTCTAACGCCCCGGCGGCGGGCCGACCGACTGGCGTTCGACGAAGGTCGAGGCGAGCACATTGCTCTCGTCGCTCGATGCCTTCGCGCCCGGCCCCAGGAAATCGGGGACGAGCGTCTGCGCGGCGCGGATGCCCATTTCGCGGATCGGCCAGCGCACGGTGCTGAGCGCGGGCCAGATATGCGTCGCGGTCGGGCTGTCGTCGAAGCCGATGATCGACAGCTCGCCCGGGACCTTGATGCCCTTGGCATGCGCGACGCTCATCACGCCCGCCGCCATCTCGTCGTTCGAGCAGAAGAGTGCGGTCGGCGGCGCGGCCAGCGAGAGCAGGGCCTCGCCCGCCTCGATGCCCGCGGTGTAGCGGTAGTTGCCGGGCGCATAGAGTTCAGGGGGCAGATCGAGCCCCGCTTCGGCGAGCGCCTCGCGAAACCCCTCTTCGCGCTCGGCGGCCGAGCGGAAACCGGCGGGACCGCGCACGAAGCCGATGCGGCGGTGGCCGAGCGCGACGAGGCCGCGCACCGCTTCGGCCACGACCTCGCGGTCGTTCGACGAGATGCAGTGTTTCGCATCGTCGATCCGCGCCGAGCCGATGCGGACATAGCGCACGCCGAGGTCTTCGCAGAGCGCGGCGAGATCGTCATTCTCCGAGATCGGCGGCAGCAGCATCGCGCCGATCGGCCGCTGCTTTTCGAGGAAGGTGCGGACGTCGTCGAGCATCTTGTCCGATCCGCGGTCGACCGGGCGGACGAGCAGCGCGAGGTCGCTGTCCTTGATCGCGTCGAGCACGCCGCGCTGGAAGTTGAGCACCGTCTGCGCGTTGGGATTGTCGTGGAGCAGCGCGATCAGGAAGTTACGGCGAAAGGCGAGCGCGCGCGCCTGCGGATTGGGAACGAAGCCGAGCTGTTCGATCGCCTTTTCGACCGCCGCGCGCGTCTTGTCGGTCAGGAATTCGGACCGGTTGATCACGCGGCTCACCGTCTTCTTCGACACTCCCGCCAGCGCCGCGACATCGTTGATCGTCGGCTGCTTGCCTCCCGGCCCCTTATTCTGTGCCGCCATATTCGCTCTTTCCCCTGCAGGCCCCTGGCCGGGCCCGCGCTTTTCTATGCTGATGGGCGCTCGAACGCGTAAAATCAACGCCCGGCGGCCGTGCCAACACCTCTTGACACCGGTTACCATCAAATCTAGCAAGGCAGCAAGCCAGAAATCTCTAGCGAGGATGCGATCCCATGTTTTCCAAGACCTATTACGCCACCCACCCCGTGATGATGGAGGAGGTGTCGAATGCCGAGCTGCGCGATCGCTACCTGATCCAGAACCTGTTCCGTACCGGCGAATGCGTCCTCAACTACACCCATGCCGACCGTTTCGTGATCGGCGGCGTCGCGGTGGGCGGTGCGCCGGTCAAGCTGCCCGCGCAGACCGAGCCGCCGTCGGCCGCGGGCCACCCCTTCCTCGAACGCCGCGAACTCGCGATCGTCAACGTCTCGTCGGTGGAGGGCACCGTCACTGTCGACGGCGAGAGCTTCACGCTCGGCAACAAGGATTGCCTCTATGTGACGATGGGCGCGAAGGACGTCACCTTCGCGGGCGAGGGCGCGCGCTACTATCTGGCGTCGTGCCCGGCGCACAAGGCGTTCACGACGCGGCTGCTCGGCATCGCCGACGCCAATGCGCTCGACCGCGGCAGCCTCGCCGAATCGAACGAACGCACGATCTACCAGCTCGTCATTCCCGGCGTGTGCGACAGCGCGCAGCTCGTCATGGGCCTGACCGTGCTCAAGGAAGGCAGCGTGTGGAACACGATGCCGCCGCACATCCACGAGCGGCGCAGCGAGATCTACTTCTACTTCGAGCTCGACAATGTCGAAACCGACCGCGTCATGCACTTCATGGGCGAGGGCGAGGCGACGCGCCATATCGTGATGCAGAATGAGGAAGCGGTGATCTCGCCGCCCTGGTCGATCCACATGGGCGCGGGCACGAAATCCTATGCCTTCATCTGGGCGATGGCGGGCGAGAATCAGGATTATACCGACATGAACGTCCTCGACATCTGCCAGTTGTCGTAATTCATTCATCGTCACCCCGGATTTGATCCGGGGTCCAGACAACGCTGCTGAAATGGATGCCGGATCCAGTCCGGCATGACGAAGGGTAGGAAGATGAAGATGTTCGACCTCACCGGAAAAGTCGCGCTCGTCACCGGCGCCAACACCGGCATCGGGCAGGGGATCGCGCTCGCCCTCGCCGAAGCCGGCGCCGACATCGCCGCCGCGGGCCGCTCGACCGCCGACGAGACCGTCGGCAAGATACGCGGGCTCGGGCGCCGGGCCGAGAATTTCGCCGCCGACCTGTCGAGCGTCGGCGCGGTCCAGCCGCTCGTCGATGCCGTGCTCGGCGCGTTCGGGCGCATCGACATCCTCGTCAACAATGCCGGCATCATCCGCCGCGCCGACGCGGTCGACTTCACCGAAGCCGACTGGGACGCGGTGATGGACACCAATCTCAAGACGCTCTTCTTCCTCTGCCAGAGCGTGGGCCGCCATATGATCGCGCGCGGCAGCGGCAAGATCATCAACATCGCCTCGATGCTGACCTTTCAGGGCGGCATCCGCGTGCCGAGCTATACCGCGTCGAAATCGGGCGTTGGCGGGCTCACCAAGCTCCTCGCCAATGAGTGGGCCGCGAAAGGCGTGCAGGTCAACGCGATCGCGCCGGGCTATATCGCGACGAACAACACCGCCGCGCTGCAAGGCGACGAAACGCGCAACCGCCAGATCATCGAACGCATTCCCGCGGGCCGCTGGGGCGACCCGGGCGACATCGGCGGCGCCGCGGTCTTCCTCGCGTCGCGCGCATCGGACTATGTCCAGGGCCATATCCTCGCCGTCGACGGCGGCTGGCTCGCGCGCTAGAGTCGCGCCATGACCGGTCGCCTCGTCTTTTTCGGCGAACTGCTGATCCGCCTGACCGCGCCCGGCAACGAGCTGTTGATGCAGTCGCCATCGCTGTCGCTCCACGTCGGCGGCGCTGAGGCGAATGTCGCGATCGGGCTCGCGCACCTCGGCCATGATTGCGCGATGGTCAGCAAGGTTCCTTCGAACGCACTGGGTCGTGGTGCGGTGGCGGCGGTGCGCGGCGCGGGCGTCGACTGCACCGCCGTCACGCTTCATCCGGGGCGCATGGGGCTCTATTTCCTCAGCGTCGGCGCCGGGCTGCGCGCGTCGGAGATCGTCTACGACCGCGCGGGATCGAGCTTCGCGGCGACCGGGCCCGAGGATTATGACTTCGACGCGTTGCTCGCGGGCGCGGGACTGCTCCACCTGTCGGGCATCACCCCCGCGCTCGGACCGCGCTCGGCCGAAGCGGCGCTCGGCGCGGCGCGCGCGGCGAAGCGGCTCGGCGTGCCCGTCAGCTTCGACGGCAATTACCGCGCGATGCTGTGGGAGGCGTGGGACAGCGACCCGCGCACGATCCTTTCCGAACTGATCGGCTCGGCCGACATCCTCTTCGGCAACCACCGCGATCTGTCGCTCGTGCTCGGGCAGGAATTCAGCGGCGAGGGCGCGGACCGGCGGCGCGAAGCGGCCGAGGCGGGCTTCGCCGCCTTCCCGGGCCTCAAACTGATCGCCTCGACCGCGCGTCATATTGTCACCGCCGACCATCACCGCATCGCCGCGCGCGTCGACCTCCGCGAGACTTTCCACCAGACGGCCGAGATCGACGTCACCGGCATCGTCGACCGCATCGGCGCGGGCGACGCCTTCGCGGCCGGGGTGCTGCACGCGCATCTCGGTGGCAGCGACGCGCGCGCGATGGCCGAATCGGGCCTTGCACTCACCTGCCTCAAACATTCGCTGCCGGGTGACGCGAGCCGCTTCGGACAGGCCGACATCGACGCCTTTCACGGCGGCGGGCTCGATGTCCGGCGCTGAGCTGACGCGGCGCGCCCTTCTGGCGGCGGGCGCCGCCGTCGCGCTGTCGCCGCCGCTTCTCGCGCGAACCAGCAGGGAGGTGCGCACGTTCAAGGGCATACGCTATGGCAGCGCAAAGCGCTTCGAAGCGCCGGCACCGCTGCTCGACAACCGCATTACGCTCGGCGGCTTCGGCCCCGCCTGCCCGCAAAAAGGCGACCGCTACCGGCCGCAGAGCGAGGACTGTCTGTTCCTCAACGTCTGGACGCCCGGCACCGAGCAATCGGCGAAGCGTCCGGTCATGGTCTATTTCCACGGCGGCGCCTATTCGACCGGCAGCGTCACCGACCCGGTCAACGATGGTGCGGCGCTCGCGGCGCGCGGCGATGTCGTCGTGGTCACCGTCAACCACCGCCTCAACGCGCTCGGCTATCTCTATCTCGCGCGCCTCGATCCGCGTTTCCCCGACAGCGGCAATGCGGGGCAGCTCGACCTGATCGCGGCGCTGCAATGGGTGCGACGCAACATCGCCGCCTTCGGCGGCGATCCGGGCAATATCACCGTCTTCGGCCAGTCGGGCGGCGGCGCGAAGATCGCGACGCTGATGGCGATGCCCGCCGCGAAAGGCCTGTTTCACAAGGCAATCACGATGAGCGGGCAGCAGGTCGCCGCCTCGGGGCCGCTCAATGCGACGAAGCGTGCGGAGGCCTTCCTCGACAAGCTGGGCGAGGGCATCGATCCCGCGACCGCGCCGGTCGAACAGATCGTTGGCGCGCTCTCGGCGACCGATCCCATCCTCGGCGGCGGCGTCTATATGGGGCCGGTGCTCGACATGACGCATCTGACGCGCCACCCCTTCTGGCCCGACGCCGCGCCGCAGTCGCTCGGCATTCCGATGATGCTCGGCAACACGGTGATGGAGACCCGCGCTTTCTACGCCCCCGACGGCAAGCAACTCGCGGGGCTCGATTTCGACAATCTCGCCGCACGGATCGCGCCCGAGATGCGGATCGACATCCATCCCGAGTGGGTCGTGGCGCAGTTTCGCGCGCGCTACCCCGACGCGCCGCCGCTCGAGCTATTCCACCGCATCGTCACCGCCGCGCGCAGCTGGCGCGGACAGGTCGAGGAAGCCGAAGCGCGCGCCCGCGCCGGAGCGCCCGCCTTCGTCTATCAGCTCGATTTCGAGAGCGCGAAGCACACCGACGACATCGGCCTCAGCTTCGGCACGGTGCCGAATCCGACCCCGGCGCAGCAGGCGATGAGCGACGTCGTCATGGACGCTTTCGTCCGCTTCGCACGCACCGGCGAGCCGGGGTGGCCGGCCTATGATCTTGCGCAGCGGCAAACGATGATCTTCGACACCGAGAGCCGCGTCGAGAGCGATCCGCGCCGATGGGAACGCGAGCTGTTCGCGCGTGTGCCCTATATCCAGCCGGGAACATAAATCATCGTCATTGCGAGCGAAGCGAAGCAATCCAGGGTGTGACAAGCCGCTCTGGATTGCTTCGCTTCGCTCGCAATGACGGAGGGGTCAAACGATCGTGTGGCTTCCGAGCCAGTTCCACAGCAGTTCGGGCCAGATCGCGACGGGCAGCCCCGCGCTCTTCATCAACCCGAAGCCATGGCCGCCGCGCTCGAAGAAATGCGCTTCGACCGGCGCGCCGACGCCGCGCGTCGCTTCGCGTAGCCGGGCGCTGTTCTCGACCTTCACGACATCGTCGTCCTCGGCGTGGAGCAGCCAGAGGGGCGGCTGGTCGGCGCGGACGTTGCGTTCGGGCGAATAGGTCCTTTCGCGCGCCGCATCGGCGCCCGCGCCGATCAATTTTTCGCGGCTCATCGCATGGGCGATCGCCGGGTCCATCGACACCACCGGATAAATGGCGGCGAGCGCATCGGGGCGCGCCGGCAGCGCGTCGGCGGCGTCGATCGGGTCATAGACCTTCGCATCGAAGCGCGTGAGCAGGCTCGTCGCGACCTGCCCGCCCGCCGAAAAGCCGCCGAAGGCGACGCGCGCCGGGTCGATCCCGTCGATCCGCGCGCGGCTGCGCACGAGCCGCACCGCGCGCTGCGCATCGGCGAGCGGCACGTCGGCGCCGTTCGTCCAGCCGTCGCCGGGCAGGCGATAGAAAAGCACATAGACGGTGACGCCGCGCGCCGTCAGCCAGTGCGCGAGTTCATAGCCTTCCTTGTCGACCACGACATAGCGATAGCCGCCGCCGGGCGCGAGGATCACCGCCGCGCCATTGGGTTTGTCGGGGCGGAAGATATCGAGCCGCGGGCGCGTGATGCCCTCGATCATCCGGTCGCTGGCATTGGGGTCGTCGCTGCGCTGCACGCCCCGTTCGACGAGGCCCGCGGGCGGCGCGATACGGCCTTCGCGCCAGAGCGCGATACTCGCGTCCGGGGCCAGGCCGGCGGGCCGCGTCCACGCCTCGCGCGCCGCCGCGCTCGCGAAGGGCAGCGCGAGGCCGGCGGTCAGCAATTCGCGGCGGCCGACGCTCATTGCGCGGCGGCCTGGTTCGGATAGGCGATAATCAGCACCAGCGGCTCGCTCCCGGTCTGGCGGATGCCGACCTTCGCGCCCTGATAGAGCCACGCCGCGGTTCCCGCCTTCAGCGCCTTCTCCTCGTCGTCCGAATGGACGATGCCGGTGCCGGAAAGGACGTAATAAATCTCGTCATGGTCGATTCGGTGGATGCCGATCGCGGCGCCGACGTGCAGCGCGCGCTTACGGAATTCGAAGCTGCGCGGCGCGGGGACCGCGTCGCTGATCCGCCAGGCGGTCGACAGGCCGATTGCCCCGTGCGGCGGCGCTTCCTCGCGCACCGTCGCCGCCTCGTCGATCACGACCATCGCGGGCGCGGCGCCGGCGCCGGCGCCCGCGAGCAGCGCGGCGAGCAGCGCGCTCATTGCGTCTCGCCCCGCGACGCGCGGTCGCGCGCCGACAGATGCTCCTGCGGCATCGGCGCGGTCTGGCCGGGATAGCGGCCCGATTTCGGCTCCATCGTCGCGAGGTCCCACTCGGCCTCGACGAAGGGCGCGCGCACCGGCGCTTCGACCTTGGGATAGGCGCTGACCTCTTTCTCGTCGTCGATGATGTCGCCGCGTCCCTCGGCGACGAAGAAGAGGATGCGAATCTCCTCGGCGTCGCGCGCCCACGGCCGCGCGCCCGCGGTCGCGAGCACCGAGGTTTCGACGTCGCGCACGGGCAGGATGCGATAGCCGCCGGTCGGTGCGAGCGGCGCCTTTGCACGGACGAGCTTCGCCTGCGTCTCGCCATAGCGGCCGAATTCGGGGAGCGGATTGCCGTGGCGATCGACCGCCAGATTGTCCCTGCCATAATATTCGAGGTCGCCGTCGCCGCCGAGCATCAGGAAGGGCAGGCCTTCGTCGGTGTCATTGCCGCCGCGCAGGACGTTGCCGATCGCGGTGATCTGCCCGGTGACATAATCATGGCCGACCCATTCGAGGTTCATCAGATTATAATGCACCGCGCGGTGCCCGGGGTTGTAGATCAGATTGTTGATCATCAGCGCCTGCCCGCCGCCCTTGATCAGCGGATTGCGCTCGACACTATGCGCCCAGACATTGCGGTAGAAGACGATGCCCGTCGCATTGTCGTGGATCAGCGACCCCTTGCTGTGCTCGCCCTTGGGATGGCTCGCATCGGCAAGCCCCTCGGCGGCGAGATTGTTCGAAAAGCTGATATTGTGGCTCGTTCCCTTGCGCCATTCGGCGACGCTCTTGCCGCTGAAGCGCGGGCCCGATGCCGACATATTTTCGTCGATCCCCCACAGGAAGGTGCAGTGATCGACGATCACATTGTGCGCCGCGACGGTCGAGAAAGTGTCGGCTTCCCACCCGCTGCGCTTCGGCTGGCCGTCGACGCCGGTATAGACGCGCAGGTGGCGCATCACGACGTCGTGCGTCTTCACGTCGATGCCGGTGCGGATCAGGGTGATCCCCGGTCCCGGCGCGGTCTGGCCGGCGATCGTCAGATAGGGATGTTTAATCTCGATCGTCTTGCGGCCCATGTCGATCACGCCGCCGACCTCGAACACGATGATGCGCGGCCCCGGCGTCTCGATTGCCGCCTTCAGCGACCCCGGACCGTCGGGCGCGAGGGTGGTCACGCGCAGGATCTGGCCGCCGCGTCCGCCCGGCGTCGCGGCCGCCGGACCGACTGCGCCGGGGAAGGCCGATGGCGTGGGATCGGACGCCGACGCTGGCACTGCCGGCATCGCAAGCGCCAGAAAAAGCGCGGTTATCCAGGGTTTCTGGCGCATATCTCTCTCCCTATTCTTTGGGTATTGACACGGCTGCCCGTATCCTTCAATCTTTCTGACACCGGTTACCCCAATCGGTCAACGAGAAAATAAATTCCAAGGGAGAGGGTCTGATCCGGTTCGCCGCACCGTGCGGCGGCCTGTCATCACTCTCTGAAAATCGATGGGCGGACCGATCGGCCAAATCGTTCCGTCGAGCAAAGTAACCGGTGTCATTTCTTGCGCAGGCGGGGGCAACGGGCGATAAGGGAGGATGATAATGGCAAAATATGTAATGCGGAGCGTTCGCGCTTTGACCCGGCTGGCGTGCGGCGCCTCGCTTGCCGCGCTGGCGCTGTCGCCGGCCCATGCGCAGCAGGCCGCGCCGGGCGAGGCCGTCGCGAGCGAGGACGAGATCGTCGTCACCGGCTTCCGCGCCTCGCTCGACAAGGCGCTCGACCAGAAGCGCGACTCGATTGCCGCGGTCGACGTCATCGTCGCCGAGGACATCGCCAAATTCCCCGACCAGAATCTCGCCGAATCGCTCCAGCGCATCCCCGGCATCTCGATCCAGCGCGACGCCGGCGAAGGGCGCGCGATCACCGTCCGCGGCCTCGGCGCGCAATTCACCCGCGTCCGCCTCAACGGCATGGAAACGATCGCGACCTCGACCGACGGCGCCTCGGCGAACCGCGACCGCGCGTTCGACTTCAACGTTTTCGCCTCCGAACTCTTCACTTCGCTCGTCGTCCACAAGACCGCGTCGGCCTCGCTCGATGAAGGTTCGCTCGGCGCCGTGGTCGATCTCAACACCGGTAATCCGCTCGGCGGCAAGGAGGGCTTCACCGCCGTCGCGTCGGTGCAGGGGCGCTACAACGACCTGACCAAGGACGTCGATCCGCGCCTCGCGGGCCTCATCGCCTGGACCAACGCCGACCGCACCTTCGGCGTCTCCGCCTCGGTCGCCTGGGCCGATTACAAGACGCACGAGCTCGGCAACAACAGCGTGCGCTGGGCGCAGGCGCCCTTCCGCAGCGTCGACGGCGTCACCTGTCTTGCCGGCTCCGACTTCGTCGCCAACCCGTCTGACGCCTGTATCGAGGTCGCCGAGGCCTTTCACCCGCGCATCCCGCGCTACGGCCTCGTCAGCCACGACCGCGAGCGCCTCGGCGCCACCGCGTCGATCCAGTGGGAGCCGAGCGAAAACACCAAAATTTCGATCGACGGCCTCTATTCGACCTTCAAGGAAACCCGCGACGAATTTTGGGGCGAGGTGCTGCTGCGCAGCGAAGAGGACGCCATCGACGTCTCGAACTATACGATCGACGGCGACAATAATCTCATCGCCGCCGACCTCGACAATGTCTATGTCCGCACCGAACGCTATTCGCGCCAGAGCAAGACCGAATTCTACCAGATCTCGGGCCGGCTCGAACAGCGGCTGACCGACAGCCTCGCGGTCAATCTGCTCGGCGGCTTTTCCAAGTCGCAGGCCGATATTCCGGTCGAAACGACGCTCGCCTTCGACGACACCGACGCGACCGGCTATCGCTACGATTATACGAACATGAAATATCCGCTGCTGACCTTCGGCGTCGGCATCGACGATCCCTCGTCCTTCGTGCTCGCCGAATTCCGTGACCGGCCGTCGTTCCTGACCAACAAGTTCAAGACCTTCGCGGCCGATTTCGACTGGGATGTCGCCGACCGGTTCAAGATGCGCGGCGGCGGCTTCTATCGCCAGTTCGATTTCGACACCGTCGGCTACCGCCGCGACAGCAGCTATTGCAGCGCCTTCACCTGCGCGCCGGGCACCGGCGGGCTGCCGGTCACCTCGGACATTGCGGAGCTGTTCGAACTCGGCAACGCCGGGCAGCCGTCGGGCAACACCAACGCCTGGATCGTTCCCGATCTCGACGCGGGCACCGCGCTGATCGACCTTTACGGCCGCCCCGCGCAGCTCCAGCAGGGCGAACAGCGCGCCGTCACCGAAAAAACCTATGGCGGCTGGTTCATGGCCGAGTTCGAGACCGACCTCTTCGGCATGCGGATGACGGGCAACGCGGGCGTCCGCTATGCGAAGACCGACCAGTCGTCGTCGGGCTTCACCGGGGGTTCTTACGTTACGGTAAAACGCACTTATGATGACTGGTTGCCGTCGTTCAACGTCAACCTGCACCCGACCGACAGCATCATCCTGCGCGGCGCGATCGCCAAGGTGATCACGCGTCCGACGCTGGGTACCTTGTCGCCCAGTGCTTCAGTCGATCAGTTCAACTTTCGCGTCACCACCGGCAATCCCTTTATTGAACCTTATCGGGCGACCACGTTCGATCTCGCGGCCGAATGGTATTTCGCGCCCGGCGGTCTCGCATCGGTTGCACTTTTCGCCAAGGATATCGAAAGCTTTCCGCTCGGAACCTCGACGCAAGGCACGTTCGCGTCGAGCCCGGTGCCCCTGCCGCCGCTCACCCCTGGAACACCTGCGTATATCGCCGTTGTTGATGGAGCAAACCCCAACCGGGAATTCGAATATCGAACCACCGGCAATGGACCCGGCGCCAATCTGAAGGGGGTAGAGTTCTCCTTGCAACTGCCCTTTTCGGTTTTTTCGGACTCGCTGCGTCACTTCGGCGTGCTCGGCAACGTGACCTTCGTGAAGAGCGATGTCGACTACACGGTTCCGGGACCGCTCGCTTATGATCCCGTCGACAACCGGCTCGAAGCGCAGCCTGCCGGCACATATACCCAGCCGCTGCTCGGGCTCGCGAAACGCGCGTGGAATGCCACCATCTATTATGACGACGGCAAATTCTCGGTCCGCACCTCGGCGGCGTGGCGCAGCGGCTACAACGACAGCACCAGCGGCAACAACAATGTGTTCGAAGGCTATGGCAGCTCGTTCAACGTCGACGCGTCGATCCGCTATGCGCTGACCGACAATATCGAGCTGTCGATCGAGGGCACCAACCTGACCGACGATTACCGCTATCGCTTCACCGATCTCGAAGCGAACCGCAACTACGAGAACAACCACTACGGCCGCACCTTCCTGTTCGGTGCGCGGTTCAAGATCTGACACGGAGTGATTCGTCCCGGTGGGCCCGGCCTTCGCTTGCGGGGGCCGGGCCTTTCTTTTGCAAGGAGAGAAAAGTGACCGATCGGCGCGACATGCTCAAACTGGCCGGAGCGGGGTTGCTCGGGACGGGGCTCTCGGGCTTCGGCGCTCCGGCGGTGCTGGCCCGCACGACGCCCGCTGCACCCGATCCTGCGCCGGCTTGGGCGAAAGGCTTCGACGGCCAGCGCAAGGCCGACCTCGGCGACGGGCGCTTCCTCAACCCGATCATGGCGGGCGACCATCCCGATCCGTCGATCCTGAAGGACGGCGCCGACTATTATATGACCTTCTCGACCTTCGACTCCTATCCGGGCCTGGTCATCTGGCATTCGCGCGATCTGGTGAACTGGCGCCCAATCGGCCCCGCGCTCACCCGCAATATCGGTTCGGTCTGGGCGCCCGAACTCTGCAAGCACGATGGCCGTTACTATCTTTATATCCCGACCAAGGGGCCGAACACGAGCTGGGTGATCTGGGCCGACCGGATAGAGGGACCGTGGAGCGATCCTGTCGATTTGGGCCTCCCGAATCATATCGACCCCGGCCATGCGGTCGGCGAGGACGGGTCGCGCTGGCTGTTCCTGTCGGGCGGCGACCGCGTCCGCCTCTCGGACGATGGCCTGTCGCGCATCGGCGAGCCCGAACATGTCTATGACCCGTGGCGCTATCCTTCCGACTGGGTGGTCGAAGGCTTCGCGCCCGAAGGACCGAAGATCACCCGCCACGGCGATTATTATTACATGATCACCGCGGTCGGCGGCACCGCGGGCCCGCCGACCGGCCACATGGTCATCGCCGCGCGGTCGAAGTCGATCCACGGACCCTGGGAGAATTGCCCCGCCAATCCGCTCGTCCACACTAAATCGGCCGCCGAAAAATGGTGGTCTCGCGGCCATGCCACGCTCGTCGAAGGGCCAGCGGGCGACTGGTGGAGCGTCTATCACGGCTATGAAAATGGCTATTGGACGCTCGGGCGGCAGGCGCTGCTCGATCCCGTCGAATGGACCGGCGACGGCTGGTTTCGCATGAAGGGCGGCGACCTGTCGCGGCCGATCGCGAAGCCCGAGGGCGGCACGGTCGCGGGGCCGCATGGCATGGCGCTGTCGGACGATTTCGCGACGCTGGCGCTCGGCGCGAAATGGAATTTCTTCAAGCCCGCGGCCGACGAACGCGACCGCGCGCGCGTCGAGGATGGCGCGCTGGTGCTGTCGGCGCGCGGCAAGGCGCCGGTCGATTCCTCGCCGCTGCTCTTGATCGCGGGCGATCAGGCGTACCGCTTCGAATGCGATATCGAGATCGCGCCGGGCGGGACGGCGGGGCTGATCCTCTTCTACGACGAGAAACTCTATTGCGGGCTCGGCTTCGACGGTGCGCGTTTCGTCACCCATCAGTACGGTATCGAGCGCGCGCGGCCCGCCAATCCGCACGGATCAAGAATGCGGATGCGCGTCACCAACGACCGCCATATCGTCACTTATGATACGAGCGGCGACGGCGGAAAGACGTGGGTCCGCTTCGACCGCGGCATGGAGGTGTCGGGATACCACCATAATGTGCGCGGCGGCTTCCTGATGCTGCGGCCCGGCCTCTATTCGGCGGGGGCGGGTGAAGCGCGCTTCCGCGATTTCAGGTTCGAGGCGCTCGCCTAAAGCGTCACGCCCGATTTCCAGATCGCGATGTCGCGCTCTTCATTGACCTCGGCCCTGGTCGGCGCGCCCGAGGCGGTCGTGACGATCAGGTCGAGCAGCGCCTCGGCGGCCGCATAGAAACCGGCATCGAGCACCTGACCCGCGTCGAAATCGATCCAGCCCGGCTTGTGCGCCGCGAGCGCGCTGTTCGACGCGATCTTCAGCGTCGGGGCCGGAAAGCCGAGCGGGGTGCCGCGTCCGGTCGTGAAAAGGATCACCGTCGCCCCCGCCGCGGTCAGCGCGGTCGACGACACCGCGTCGTTCCCGGGCGCTTCGAGCAGCGTGAGGCCGGGAAGCACCGCCTCGCCGCCATAACGGCGGACATCGGCGAGCGGCACCGTGCCGCCCTTCTGCACCGCGCCCAATGACTTTTCCTCGAGCGTCGTGATCCCGCCCGCGATGTTGCCGGGTGAGGGATTCTCGCTCACCGGCTCGCCGTGACGGAGGAAATATTGCTTGAAATCGCGCACCAGCGCGGCGGTCTCGTCGAACACCGCGCGCGACACCGCACGGTCCATCAGCAGCTGTTCGGCGCCGAAGATTTCGGGAATTTCGGTCAGCACCACCTTGCCGCCCGCCGCGGCAACGGCATCGGCCATGCGCCCGACGAGCGGATTGGCGGTGAGGCCCGACAGGCCGTCGGAGCCACCGCATTTGACCCCGAGCACCAGCTTCGCCAGCGGCACCTCGGTGCGCGGCGCGTCGGCGCACGCTTCGACCAGCTCGTCGACCAGCGCGAGACAGGCGGCTTCGTCATCCTCGACCGCCTGCGCCGACAGGGTGCGGATGGACGCGCGGCGCGTGGCCGGGATCAGGTCGAGCAGCGCGCCGAGCTGGTTGCTCTCGCACCCCAGCCCGACGATCAACACCCCGCCCGCATTGGGATGCTGCGCGAGCGCGGCGAGCAGCGCGCGCGTATGGCCCAGATCGTCGCCGAGCTGCGAGCAGCCGAAGGGATGCTTGAAGGCATGGACGCCATCGATGCGCCCCGCATGGCGTTCGCCCGCGATCCGCGCGACGCGCGCGGCGAGATTGCCCACGCAGCCGACGGTCGGCAGGATCCAGATTTCGTTGCGCGTTCCGGTCCGGCCGTCGGGACGGACATAGCCTGAAAAGGTCCGGGAGGGCGCGGCGGCGGCCGCTGCACGGGCGGCGGGCGGCGGCGCATAATGATAATCGCCGCCGCCATCGAGCGCGGTCACGAGATTGTGGCTGTGGACATGCTCGCCGGGCGCGATGTCGGTCGTCGCGGTGCCGATCGGAAAGCCATATTTGATCACCGCGGCGCCGCGCGCGATCGGCGCGAGCGCGATCTTGTGCCCGCGCGCCACGGCGACGGCGGCGCGCAGATCGCTGCCCGCGAATAGCGCCGCGCCCGGCGCGATGTCGGCGATCGCGGTCGCGACATTGTCCGCCTCATGGACACGTAGCGCCCCGCGTATCGGATATTCGCTTGCCTTTGACACCGGTGTCTCTTACACCGCATCGCGGAAGAGGGAAATGAGAAAGATGCTGGCGACAGGTGATCAAGAGAATATAGCGCGGGCCCTGATCGACGCGCGTGCGCGAAAGACACCGCTTACCGTCTATCCCGGCGCGATGCCGCAGACGATGGCCGAGGCCTATGCGATCCAGGATCGCGCGATCGCGTTCGACGGTCGCCGCATCGGCGGCTGGAAGGTCGGGCGAATCGCCGCCGATCTCGTCGATCGTTACGGCGGCAACCGCCTGACCGGCCCGATCTTCGCCGATGAAATCGTGGGCGGCACCGCCGCCGAACCGGCGATGCCGGTCTATGCCGACGGCTTCGCCGCGGCCGAGGCCGAAGTGCTGCTCTGCTTCGGCGAGGTCGGCGCGCGCGATTATGACATCGACAGCGTGAAGGGCTGCATCGCCGACGTCCGCACCGGCATCGAGATCGCGAGTTCGCCCTTCGCCGAGATCAACCGCCACGGCCCCGCGGTCACCGCGTCGGACTATGGCAACAACAAGGGGCTGATCCTTGGCCCGTCGATTGCGGACTGGCGGAATGCCGACCTGATCCGCATGCCCGTCGAGATGTTCATCGACGGCGCGCGGGTCGGCGGCGCGACGATGGAGGCCATGCTCGACGGCCCCTTCGGCTCGGCGCTGTTCCTGATCGACATACTGCGGACGCGCGGCATAGCTATTCCGCCCGGGACATGGGTGTCCGCCGGTGCGATCACCGGTATTCACGAAATCCGGCCGGGCCAGCGCGCCGAGGCAATCTTCGACGGAAAAATCCGCGTCGGCTGCTCGATCACAAGCCTTTAGAGCAATAACAGGAGAGGATTATGGCACAGGCATTCGCGGACGGAGGGACGGCGGCGCCAGTGCCTCGGTCGGGGCGTTACCGCTGGCTGATCGTCGCGGTGCTGTTCGCCGCGACCACGGTCAATTATATCGACCGCACCATGCTCGGCCTGCTCGCGCCGACCCTCGGCGACGAGCTCAAATGGACCGAGAATGACTATGGCAACATCGTCACCGCCTTCCAGTTCGCCTATGCGCTGGGCTTCCTCCTCATGGGCTGGCTGATCGACCGCTTCGGACCCAAGATCGGTTATGCGATCGCCATCTCGATCTGGACGATCGGTCATGTCGCGCACGGTTTCGCCTCCTCGGTCGTCTCCTTCATGCTCGCGCGCATCATCCTCGGCGTCGGCGAAGCGGGGCATTTCCCCTCGGTCGTCCGCGCATCGAGCGAATGGTTCCCGCAAAAGGAACGCTCCTACGCGATCGGCTGGGTCAACAGCGCGACGACGATCGGCGTCATCCTGACCGCGCCCACGGTCGCGCTGTGCATGCGCATCCTCGGCTTCGACTGGCGCGAAACCTTTATCTACACCGGGGCCTTCGGCGTTCTGCTCCTGATCCTCTGGCTCTGGCTTTACAGCAACCCGCGCGAAAGCGGAAAGGTCAGCGAGGCCGAACTCGCGTGGATCGAACATGACCCGCCCGAAAAGATCGAGCGCATCGGCTGGGGCAGGATCGTCACCAAGCGCGAGGCATGGGCGTTCGCGGCCGCCAAATTCCTCACCGACCCGGTGTGGTTCCTGATGCTCTTCTGGCTGCCCAAATATTTCAGCACCACCTATGACGTCGACCTCAAGATCGTGCTGCTGCCGATGATCATCATGTATCTGCTCTCCGACGCCGGCAGCATCCTCGGCGGCTGGGTGTCGTCGAAGCTGATCCAGGCGGGCCACAGCGTCAATTTCGCGCGCAAGGCCACGATGATCGGCGCGGGCCTCTGCGTGCTGCCTTTGCTGTTCGTCACCGGGCTCGACAATATGTGGCTCGCGGTCGTGCTGATCGGCATCGCGCTCGCCGGGCACCAGGCCTTTTCGTCGACGATCCTCTCGATCCCGCCCGATATGTTCCCGAAACGCGCGGTCGGCTCGGTGATCGGGCTCGGCGGCTTCATGGGCGGCGTCGGCGGCATGATCATGGCGAAATCGACCGGGCTCGTGCTCGACGCGACGGGGGGCAATTACACGCTCATCTTCGCCGCCTGCACGACCGTCTATTTCCTTGCCGTGCTCGCGGTCCATATATTGAGCCCGCGCCTTGCGCCGGTCAGCGTCGAAGGCGCGCAATAGCCCATGCCGCGCCCGCTGCTCCTCTCCCCCGACCGCCTCTTTCCGTCCGATCCGGCGCAGCGCGACATCGCGCGCCGGCTCTACAGGGAGGTGGCGGATCTGCCGATCGTCAGCCCGCACGGCCACACCGATCCGGCGTGGTTCGCGGGCAACGCGCCTTTCGGCAATGCGGCGGAGCTGCTGCTCCACCCGGATCATTATGTGTTTCGGATGCTCTATTCGCAGGGCATCCCCCTCGACGCGCTCGGCATCGGTGGGGCCGATGCCGACCCGCGCGAGAGCTGGCGGCTCTTTGCGCAGAACTATCACCTCTTTCGCGGCACGCCGAGCCGCATGTGGATGGACTGGGTGTTCGCCGAGGCCTTCGGCTTCGACGTGCAATTCGCGGCCGAAACGTCGGACCTCTATTACGACCGCATCACCGATGCGCTGGCGACCGAGGCCTTCCGCCCGCGTGCGCTGTTCGACCGCTACCGGATCGAGGTGATCGCGACGACCGAGAGCCCGCTCGACACGCTCGACCATCATGCCGCGATCCGCGCCGCCAATCAAAGCGGCGAATGGGGCGGGCGCGTGATCACCGCCTATCGTCCCGACCCGGTCGTCGATCCCGAATATGAGGGGTTTCGCGCCAATCTCGCGCGCTTCTCCGACCTCTCGGGCGAAGATGCGTTCAGCTACGCGGGCTATCTCGCCGCGCACCGCAATCGCCGCGCCTTCTTCGCCGAAATGGGCGCGACCTCGACCGATCACGGCCACCCGACCGCGGCAACCGCCGACCTCTCGGACGCCGAAGCCGAAACCTTGTTCGCGCGCGTCACGGGCGACAATGTGAGCGCGGCCGACGCCGAGCTGTTCCGCGCGCATATGCTGACCGTGATGGCGGGGATGAGCCTCGACGACGGGCTCGTCATGCAGATCCACCCCGGCGCCTTTCGCAACCATAACCCGTGGCTGTTCGACCATTATGGTCGCGACAAGGGCGCCGATATTCCCATGAACACCGACTATGTCCACGCGCTGCGCCCGCTGCTCGGTCGTTACGGCAACGAAGCGGACCTTACGATCATCCTCTTCACATTGGACGAGACGAGCTATGCGCGCGAACTTGCGCCGCTCGCGGGTCATTATCCGGCGCTCAAGCTCGGCCCCGCCTGGTGGTTCCACGACAGCCCCGAGGGGATGCGCCGGTTCCGCAGGGCAATGACCGAGACGGCGGGCTTCTACAATACAGTCGGCTTCAACGACGATACGCGCGCCTTCCTGTCGATCCCCGCGCGCCACGACGTCGCGCGGCGCATCGACTGCGGCTTCCTCGCGCAACTGGTCGCCGAGCACCGGCTGGAGGAATGGGAGGCCGCCGAACTCGCGGTCGACCTCAGCTACAATCTCGCCAAGGCAGCCTACAAGCTGTGAGGCTATCCGCCGAAACGAGCCTCCCGCCCTCGGTGCAGGCGCCGGGCTATGACCGCGCCGCCCAAGCGGCGGGGATCGTGCATATCGGGATCGGCGCCTTCCACCGCGCGCATCAGGCGGTCTACACCGACGATGCCTTGGCCGCGGGCGACCGCGATTGGAGCATCGTCGGCGTGTCGCTCCGCTCGGGCGACGTCGCGGCGCAATTGAATCCGCAGGACGGGCTCTACACCGTCAGCACGCGCAGCGCGGCGGGGACGCAGCTCCGCCTGATCGGGGCGGTGCGGAAAGTGCTCGTTGCTGCCGCCGAAAGCCAGGCGGTGATCGACGCCATCGCGGCCCCGACGACGCATATCGTCAGCTTCACCGTGACCGAGAAGGGCTATCTGCGCCGGTCCGACGGCGCGCTCGATCTCGCGGCGGCGTCGAGCCCGTCCAGCCTCTATCGCTTCCTCGCCGCCGGGCTTGCCGCGCGCAAGGCGGCGGGGCTCAGAGGGCTCACCCTGCTCAGTTGCGACAATCTCGCGGGCAATGGCGCGGTGCTGCGCCGTCTGATGCGCGAATATCTTGCTGCCGAGCATCCCGGACTCGTCGATTGGTTCGATGCGAACTGCACCTGCCCCGCGACGATGATCGACCGCATCGTCCCCGCCACGACCGACGCCGACCGCGCCGCCGCCGAAGCCGCCCTCGGTGCGCGCGATGAAGGCGCGGTGGTCACCGAAGGCTTCGGCCAGTGGGTGATCGAGGACGACTTCGCCGGCCCGCGCCCGCGCTGGGAGGATGCCGGCGCCGAACTGGTCGCGGATGTCGCGCCCTATGAGACCGCGAAGCTGCGCATGCTCAACGGCGCCCATTCGGCGCTCGCCTATATCGGGCTGGGGCGGGGGCATGACTATGTCCATCAGGCCATCGCCGATCCGGAAATCCGCCCGGTCATCGACCGGCTGATGCGCGAGGAGGCCGCGCCGACGATCGACGCCGCGCCGGGGCAGAATCTGGCGGCCTATGCCGATGCCTTGCTGGGCCGTTTCGCCAATCCCGCGCTCCATCACCGGCTGATCCAGATCGCGATGGACGGCAGCCAGAAGATTCCGCAACGCTGGCTCGAAACGCTGGCCTGGCATCAGGCGCGGGGTGCGCGATGCCCATCGCTCGAAGCGGCCATCGCGGCGTGGATCGCCTTCCTGCGTAGCCAGCATCCCGTCGATGATCCGCTAGCAGACAAGTTGCGCGAGGCGGCGGCAGGCCCCGACGCGATCACAAGGCTGTTCGGCGAAGGCGGCCTGGTTGCGTCGGAATGGCAGCCCCTAACCTCAGCCTAATTCCGTCATCCCGGCGAAGGCCGGGATCTCGCCGATTCGTCCGGCTGCTCCGATGAGATCCCGGCCTTCGCCGGGATGACGAGGTCAGCCTGGCACCAACAACCCCCGGCTTTCCCTCACCTCCGCATCGAGCCAGTCGATAAACGCCCTGATCCGCGGCTGCGGCGCGACGTCGCGGTGGAGCGCGAGCCAGAAGGCGCGCGCGATGGTCTGATCGCCCCGCACGCGCACCAGCGCCGGATCGCCTGCCGCGAGGAAGCAGGGGAGGACGCCGATCCCCGCGCCGCCCGCGATCATCCGCCGTTGCGCGAGGATCGACGAGGAGCGGACATTGGCGCGCAGTCCCGGCTCGATCTCGCCCAGATAGTCGAGCTCGGGCGCGTAGAGGATGTCGGGCATGTATCCGATCACCGGAATCCCCGCGCGCGACAGCGGCGCGGCGGCGACCGCCGCTTGCCAGTCGGGCCGGTCGGCGGGGGCATAGAGGCCGAGACTGTAGTCGGACAGCTTGCGCGTGATCAGCGGGCCTTTTCGGGGCCGCGCGAGCAGCACCGCCATATCGGCCTCGCGCCGCGAGGGATTGAGGAAGCCCGACGAGGCGACGAGGTCGATTTCGAGTTCGGGATGCGCCGCAACGAAGCGCCCCAGCCGCGGCGCGATGAAGCTGTTTCCGAAGCCTTCGGAAACGCTGACGCGCAGCTGCCCCGACAGGCCCGACCCGCCCTCCCGCGCTGAATGGATACGCGCCGCCGCCGCCGCCATCGCCTCGGCATGCGGAACGAGCGCGCGGCCCGCCGCGGTCAGAACGAAGCCCGTCGGCGCGCGTTCGAACAAGGTCTGTCCGAGCGCCGTTTCCAATGCGCTGACCCGGCGGCTCACCGTCGTTGCATCGACGTGCAGCGCCGCGCCCGCGCGCGCCAGCGTGCCGTGGCGCGCGACGAACAGGAAATATTGCAGCTTGTCCCAGTCCATAAGCTGCAAATATGCAGGATAATCCTGCAAGTCTATCCCTTGCAATCGCGCCGCAACTGGTCTGTGGCAACGGCAACATCTTTTTGGGAGACTCATGCCATGCGACAGATCGACCATCATATCGCCGGCGGCGCCGGCGGCGGCGCAAGTGGTTCGGGGCGCTTCGGCGACGTCCTCGACCCCAACAACGGCGGCGTGCAGGCGCGGGTCGCGCTCGGCGACCGCGCCGTCCTCGACCGTGCCGTTGCCGCCGCCAAGGCCGCGCAGCCGGGTTGGGCGACGACCAACCCGCAGCGCCGCGCGCGCGTGATGTTCGAATTCAAGCGCCTCGTCGAAGCCAATCTGGAAGAGCTGGCGCAGATGCTGTCGGCCGAGCATGGCAAGGTGATCGCCGACGCGCGCGGCGACGTCCAGCGCGGGCTCGACGTCGTCGAATTCGCCTGCGCCGCGCCGCATGTGCTGAAGGGCGACTATACGATCGGCGCCGGACCCGGCATCGACGTCTATTCGATGCGCCAGCCGATCGGCATCGGTGCGGGCATCACCCCGTTCAACTTCCCCGCGATGATCCCGCTGTGGATGGGCGCGATCGCGACCGTCGTCGGCAACGCCTTCATCCTCAAACCCAGCGAGCGGGACCCGTCGGTGCCGGTGCGTCTGTCGGAACTGTTCCTCGAAGCCGGAATGCCCGAAGGCATCTTCCAGACCGTCCACGGCGACAAGGAGATGGTCGACGCGATCCTCGATCATCCCGACATCGGCGCGGTCAGTTTCGTCGGCTCGTCGGACATCGCGCATTATGTCTACAACCGCGGCGTCGCCAACGGCAAGCGCGTGCAGGCGATGGGCGGCGCGAAGAACCACGGCATCGTCATGCCCGACGCCGATCTCGACCAGGTCGTGAACGACCTCACCGGCGCCGCCTTCGGCTCGGCGGGCGAACGCTGCATGGCGCTGCCTGTCGTCGTCCCGGTCGGCGAGGACACCGCGAACCGGCTGCGCGAAAAACTCGTTCCGGCGATCGAGGCGCTGCGCGTCGGCGTCTCGACCGACGCCGAGGCGCATTACGGCCCGGTGGTGACCGAAGCGCACAAGCAGAAGGTCGAGGGCTGGATTCAGAAATGCGCTGACGAAGGCGCCGAGCTCGTCATCGACGGCCGCGGTTTCACGCTGCAGGGGCATGAGAAGGGTTTTTTCGTCGGCCCGACGCTGTTCGACCATGTCACGCCCGACATGGAAAGCTACAAGGAAGAAATCTTCGGCCCGGTGCTGCAGATCGTCCGCGCGCCCAATTTCGAGAGCGCGCTCGAACTGCCGTCGAAGCATCAATATGGCAACGGCGTCGCGATCTTCACGCGCAACGGCCACGCCGCGCGCGAATTCGCCGCGCGGGTCAATGTCGGCATGGTCGGGATCAACGTGCCGATCCCGGTTCCCGTCGCCTATCATACGTTCGGCGGCTGGAAACGTTCGGCGTTCGGCGACACCAACCAGCACGGCATGGAAGGCGTCAAATTCTGGACCAAGGTCAAGACCGTCACTGCGCGCTGGCCCGACGGCTCGCCGGATGGGGGCAACGCCTTCGTCATCCCGACGATGGGCTGACGGGGCAAGCCCCCCATGAAACCCATGCGCCGCGTCGAACATTTCTCCTCGCGAAGGAGAAGGATGATGATGCGATGGACGATGCCTGCCGCCCTGTTGATGCTCGCCGCGTGCAGCGGCGGGCAGGACGAGGAGTCGGGACCCGAAGCCAGCTCGAATATCGGCCCGCTGCAAAAGGCGGAGCGTCCGGCGCCCGGCGAAACGCCTTCCGCGGATACGGAGCCCGAAGCGCCCGCAGAGGCCGAGGCGGGCGACACGGTTGACGGCAAGACGATTCCGCCCGCGATCCGCGGCCGCTGGGCGCTGAAGGCTGCCGATTGCACCGCGCGGCGGGGCACCGACCTCACCGCGCTGACGATCGACGCCGCCAACCTGCGCTTCTTCGAATCGCATGGCGAGCTCGCGCGCGTGCGGGAAAGCGACGCGAGCCGCATCGTCGCCGACTATAAATTCAGCGGCGAGGGCGAGGAATGGGATCGCCGGATGCGACTCGACCTTGCCGACGGCGGCAAGACGCTCGTCCGCCGTGACGAAGGCGAGGGTGCCGCCGCTGGTCCGATGCGCTATACGCGTTGCGCCGGTTGACGGCTTTTTGAAAGGGAGACGAAAGATGGACCTTCGCTGGATTGCAATTGCCGCCGCCCTGCCGCTCGCCGCCTGCGCGAGCAGCGAAGCCCCCGTCGAATCGGCTCCGCCGCCGCCCGAGGCCGAAATGACGTGCAAGGCCGACGCGGTGCAGAGCTATGTCGGCCAGACCGCGACCCCCGACCTCGGCGGCGCGATCCTCAAGGCGTCGGGCGCGCGCACGCTGCGCTGGGGTCCGCCGCGCTCGGCGATGACGATGGATTATCGCGTCGACCGCGTGAACATCATGTACGACGACGCCTACAAGATCACGCAGGTTACCTGTGGCTGATTCCAGCCGCCGCAACCATAGTTCCGCGTCCCCCTTCGAACCGGTCTACGGCTACAGCCGCGCGGTTCGAGTGGGGAATCGTATCGATGTCGCGGGCTGCGCGCCGATCGAACCCGATGGCAGTTCGACCGTCGGCGACGCCGGGGTGCAGGCCGCCCGCTGCCTGACGATCATCGCCGAGGCGCTCGCGGCGCTCGGCGGCTCGCCCGCCGACGTCGTGCGCACGCGCATGTATATCACCGACCCCGCAGACGCCGACCTTGTCGGCCGCGCGCACGGCGCGATGTTCGGCGACATCCGCCCGGCCGCGACGATGCTTGTCATCCCCGCGCTGATCCGCCCCGAATGGAAAGTCGAGATCGAGGCGGAGGCGATTGTGGAAGGCCCCTCACCCAGAGAAGAGACATGACCGACCAGTTCCAGCTTACCGACGACCAGCTCGCCATTCAGGACATGGCGCGCAAATTCACCGCCGACCGCATCACGCCCTTTGCGGCAGAATGGGACGAGAAACATCATTACCCCGTCGACGTGTGGAAGGCGGCAGGCGAGCTCGGCTTCGGCGCGATTTATGTCGCCGAGGAATCGGGCGGTATCGGGCTCGGCCGATTGGAAGCGGCGCTGATCATGGAGGCGATGGCCTATGGCTGCCCCGCTACATCCGCCTATGTTTCGATCCACAATATGGCGACGTGGATGATCGACCGCTTCGGCGGCGCCGAGATCAAGGCGCGTTTTCTGCCCGATCTCGTCAGCATGGAAAAGATCGCGAGCTATTGCTTGACCGAGCCGGGCTCGGGGTCGGACGCCGCGGCGCTCAAGACCACGGCGAAGAAGGACGGCGACCATTATGTGCTGAACGGCACCAAGCAGTTCATCTCGGGCGCGGGCGTCAACGACATCTATGTCTGCATGGTGCGCACCGGCGAGGAGAAATCGAAGGGTATCAGCTGCCTCGTCGTCGAAAGGGACACACCGGGCCTGTCGTTCGGCGCGCCCGAGAAGAAGCTCGGCTGGAACGCTTCGCCGACCGCGCAGGTGATTTTCGAGGATTGCCGCGTGCCCACGGAGAATCTCGTCGGCGCCGAGGGCGACGGCTTCCGCTTCGCGATGGCGGGGCTCGACGGCGGCCGGCTCAACATCGGCGCCTGCTCGCTGGGCGGGGCGCAGCGCTGCCTCGACGAAGCGATCGCCTATACCAAGGACCGCCAGCAGTTCGGGCAGCCGATCGCCGATTTCCAGAACACCCAGTTCATGCTCGCCGACATGGCGACCGACCTCGAAGCTTCGCGCGCGCTGCTTTACATGGCGGCCGCGAAGGTGACCGCGAACGCCCCCGACAAGTCGCGCTTCTCGGCGATGGCGAAGCGGCTCGCGACCGACAATGGCAGCAAGATCGTCAACGACGCGCTGCAATTGTTCGGCGGCTATGGCTATTTGCGCGACTATCCGATCGAGCGTTTCTGGCGCGACCTGCGCGTCCATTCGATCCTCGAAGGCACCAACCAGGTGATGCGGATGATCGTCGGAAGGGACCTGCTGCGCCAATGACCCCCAATATGACCGAAGACGTCCTGATCTCGACCGACGTCCGCGTCGGCCGCATTTCGCTCAATCGCCCCAAGGCGATCCACGCGCTCAACCTCGCCATGTGCGAAGCGATGATCGACGCGCTTTTGAAGTGGCGTGAGGACGATGCCGTCGCGGCGGTGATCATCGATCACAGCGAAGGCCGCGGCTTCTGCGCCGGCGGCGACATTCGCATGCTCGCCGAAAGCGGCGCGAAGGACGGCGAGGAGGCGCGCGCCTTCTTCCACACCGAATATCGCCTCAACCATCTGCTCTTCACCTACCCCAAGCCCGTCGCCGCCTTCATGGACGGCATCACCATGGGCGGCGGGGTCGGTATTTCGCAGCCCGCAAAATATCGCGTCGCGACCGAGCACACGCGTTTTGCGATGCCCGAGACGGGGATCGGCCTGTTCCCCGACGTCGGCGGCGGCTGGTATCTGCCGCGGCTCGAAGGGCGCGTCGGCGTCTATCTCGCGCTCACCGGCGCGCGGCTCGATGGCGCCGAATGCCTCGCGCTCGGCCTCGCGACGCATTATCTGCCGTCCGAAAAGCTTGCCGAGGCGAAGGCGCGCATCGCAGTCGACCCCGACCGCATCGGCGGTATTTTGGGCGAACTGTCGGTCACCGCGCCGCCCGCCGCGATCACGCAGCATATCGAGCGGATCAATCGCCTGTTCGCGAGCGATACTTATGAGGAGATTCTGACCGCGCTCGAAGCCGATGGCGGCGAATGGGCCGAAAAGGAGCTGGCGACGCTCCACGGCAAATCGCCGCAGACGTGCAAGGTCGCGCTGCGCCAATTGAAAGAAGGCGGCGAGATGCACGACTTCGCGGAGCAGATGCGCCAGGAATATGTGATCGGCAGCCGAGTGGTTCAGATGCACGACTTCATCGAGGGCGTCCGCGCGCTGATCATCGACAAGGACAACAGCCCGAAGTGGGATCCGCCGACCCCCGAAGCCGTCACCGACGACTGGATCGACGCGATCTTCGCGCCGCTGCCCGAGAATGAGAAATGGACGCCGCTTACCTGACACCGCCATCCACATTCGTCACCCCGGACTTGATCCGGGGTCCCGCTTCTTCACCGTCGTAAAGCGGGATGCCGGATCAAGTCCGGCATGACGAAAATCCGGAGATCATAAGAATGACTTACGAAACCCTCCTCATCGAACAGCGCGGCGCCGTAACTTTGGTGACGCTCAACCGCCCGCAGGCATTGAACGCGCTCAACTCCAGCGTGCTCGACGATCTGATCGCCGCCTTCGCCGCCTTCGAAGCCGACGACAGCCAGCGCTGCGCTGTCCTCACCGGCTCGGGCGACAAGGCGTTCGCGGCGGGCGCCGACATCAAGGAAATGGCCGACAAGCCCGCGTCCGATTTCTACCTTGAAGATTTCTTCTCGAAATGGACGAGCGACTTCGTGAAGAAGGTGCGCAAGCCCTGGATCGCCGCGGTCAACGGCTTCGCACTCGGCGGCGGCTGCGAACTTGCGATGATGGCCGACTTCATCATCGCATCGGACAAGGCGAAATTCGGTCAGCCCGAAATCAAGCTCGGCGTCGCGCCCGGCATGGGCGGGTCGCAGCGGCTGACCCGCGCGATCGGCAAGGCGAAGGCGATGGAAATGTGCCTGACCGGCCGCATGATGGACGCCGCCGAAGCCGAGCGCTCGGGCCTCGTCGCGCGCGTCGTCGCACACGAAACGCTGGTCGATGAAGCTGTGAAGACCGCGACGACGATCGCCGCGATGCCGCCGATGGCCGCGATGGTGAACAAGGACATGGTCAACGCCGCGTTCGAAACGACGCTCGACCAGGGGCTGATCTACGAACGCCGCCTGTTCCAGATCCTCGCCGCGACCGAGGACAAGGCCGAGGGCATGGCCGCCTTCATCGAAAAGCGCGAAGGCGTGTGGAAGGGGCGGTGACGATCGGCCTACTCGCCTTGGCGATGGGCGTCCTGCTCTTTTGGGCCGGATGGAATCATTGGCGACATCGGCGAGAGGAGACGGTCAATATATTGGAAGGCGCGATCCTTGACGCGACGGGTGCAGAGCCGCTGCCGCTGACGAAGCTCGATTGGTTCCTCAAATATCTTCAAGCTATCCTCAGCTTCGTCTTCGGCTTCCTTTTTACGCTTATGGGCGCAGTGATCATTCTCTACGAATTGGAAATGCTATGAAGATCGCATTCATCGGACTTGGCAATATGGGCGGCGGCATGGCCGCGAATCTGGCGAAGGCAGGCCACGACGTCCGCGCCTTCGACCTCAGCGAAGAGGCGCTGTCGCGCGCGGTCGAGGCGGGCTGCACGCGCGCCGCGTCCGCCGCCGAAGCCGTCACCGGAGCCGAAGCGGTGGTGACGATGCTCCCCGCGGGCAAGCATGTCGCCGGGGTCTACGAAACCGACGTCTTCCCTAACGCCGCGCCGGGAACCTTGCTCCTCGACTGCTCGACGATCGACGTCGCGACCGCGCGTTCGAACATCGAAGCCGCGACCACCAAGGGGCTTGTCGCGGTCGACGCGCCCGTCTCGGGCGGCATCGCCGCCGCCAACGCGGGCACGCTGACCTTCATGGTCGGCGGCACCGACGAGGGCTTCGCACGGAGCCAGCCGATCCTTGCCAAAATGGGCAAGGCGGTGATCCACGCCGGCGACGCGGGCGCGGGGCAGGGGGCGAAGATCTGCAACAATATGCTGCTAGGCGCCTCGATGGTCGCGACGTGCGAGACGCTCGCGCTCGCGCAGAAGCTGGGGCTCGATCCGCAGAAATTCTTCGACATCGCGAGCGTGTCGTCGGGACAGTGCTGGTCGCTGACCTCTTACGCGCCGCTCCCCGGTGTCGGGCCGGCGACGCCCGCCGACAATGGCTATCAGGGCGGGTTCGCCGCCGCGCTGATGCTCAAGGACCTCCGCCTCGCGATGGAGGCGGCGGCGAGCGTCGATGCCGACGTGCCGATGGGCACGAAAGCGCGCGAGCTTTACGAAGCCTTTGTCGAGGCCGACAAGGAAGGCCACGACTTTTCGGCCATCATCCAGACGCTGCAGAAATAATCGTCGCCCCCGCGAAGGCGGGGGCCGCTATCGGTTTACGCGGCAGCGTGCGGAAGGACTGCCAGCGGCCCCCGCCTTCGCGGGGGCGACGAGTAGCTAGTAAAAGTCCGCCGTCTCGCCGCCGTCGCGGCGTGTCGTGCGATGCACCTGCGTCGGCGCTTTGCGCTCGCCGGTGCGCACCTCGATCCGCCCGTCCACGCGCCGCACCTCGGCGGACGCCAATATCCGCGCGCGCGCTACGCCGATCACGGTGACCCGCGGCGTCACCACGGGCGCGGCGACCGGCGCGCTGCCGGCGAGCAGCAGGAGGGCAAGGGCGGACATGGCGTTCATGCTCTGCCGTAACGGCGGGCCTTGCCAGCACTTTAACCCTGAATCGCAAGCTTTCGCTCACGCCTGCGGCCGCCCCGGGCAAAGGAAAGGCCGCCTGCCCCGCTGTGGGACAGTAAAAGCCCCTCCCCTTCAGGAGTGTCAGGCCGGTCATGCCCCCGGCATGACCTAAACCGTCCGGGGGACGGTTTACCTGACACTGGGTTGGGGTGGGGGCTCGCGAACTTGCGCAAGGCCGATGGCCCCCACCCGCTGCGACTAAGCCAGCAAGCTGGCAAGTCTCGCTGCCCTCCCCTGAAGGGGAGGGCCGGAAAAGCGTCAGAAGCCCGACTTCGCCTCCGCCTTTTCCTTGAGCAGCGGGGCAATCTCGAAACCATGCTTCTCCAGCGCCGCGACGATCTTGTCGGTGCCTTCGAGCCCCGCCCAGAACATCGGGCCGCCGCGATAGACCGGCCAGCCATAGCCGTAAATCCACACGACATCGATGTCGCTCGCGCGCTGCGCCTTGCCTTCGGCGAGGATCAGCGCGCCTTCGTTGACCATCGGGTAAAGCGTGCGCTCGATGATTTCCTGATCGGTGATTTCGCGCTTCTCGACCCCCGCCTTCTGGCGGAATTCCTCGATGATCTCGGCGACGCGCGGGCTTTCCGACGGATTGCGCTTGTCGTCATAGTCGTAAAAGCCCGCCTGCTTCTTCTGCCCCCAGCGGCCCTCGGCGGCGAGCGCGTCGCGGATGCTTTCGATGCGGTTCGGGTCGCGGTGCCAGCCGATGTCGACGCCCGCGAGGTCGCTCATCTGGAACGGCCCCATCGGCATGCCGAATTCGACATGGACCTTGTCGACCTGCGCCGGGGTCGCGCCTTCGAGCAGCAGCTTCATCGCCTCCATCTGGCGCGGCTTCAGCATGCGGTTGCCGATGAAGCCGTCGCACACGCCTGCGACCACCGCGACCTTGCCGATCTTCTTACCCGTAGCCATGGCGGTCGCCAGCGCATCGGGCGCGGTTTTCTCGCCGCGCACGACTTCCAAGAGCTTCATGACATTGGCGGGCGAGAAGAAGTGCATGCCGAGCACGTCGCCGGGGCGGCTCGTCGCGGTCGCGATCTCGTCGACGTCGAGGTAGCTGGTGTTCGACGCGAGGATCGCGCCGGGCTTGGCGATCTTGTCCAGCTTGCCGAAGATGTCCTTCTTGACGTCCATATTCTCATAGACCGCCTCGATGATCAGGTCGCAGTCGGCGAGGTCGTCGAGGCTGAGGCTCGGCGTCAGCAAGCCCATCATCTGATCGACCTGTTCGGGCTTGAAGCGGCCCTTGGCGGCCGAGGCGTCGTAATTCTTGCGGATCACGCCGAGCCCGCGGTCGAGCGCGTCCTGCGCCATTTCGACGATCGTGACGGGGATGCCCTTCTGGAGGAAGTTCATCGAAATGCCGCCGCCCATCGTGCCGGCGCCGATCACGCCGACCTTTTTGATGTCGCGCAGCGCGGTATCCTTGGGCAGGCCGTCGATCTTCGCGGCCTGGCGCTCGGCGAAGAAGATGTGGCGCTGCGCCGCCGACTGGCTGCCGAACATCAGCTTCATGAACTGCTCGCGCTCGAAGGCGAGCCCCTCGTCGAAGGGCAGGCGCGTCGCCGCCTCGACGCAGGCGAGGTTGGCGTAAGGCGCCTCGAACCCGCGCCAGCGTTTGGCGTTCTTGGCCTTGAGCTGTTCGATCACACCGACATCGCCGAACACTTCGCGTGCGCGCGTCGGACGCGGGCCGTCGGCGATCTTCGCGCGGGCGAAGGCGATCGCATCGGCGGCGAGGCTGTCTTCGCCCGCGAGTTCGTCGACGAGGCCGAGTTCCTTCGCCTTGGCGGCGGGCAGCGGATCGCCGGTCGAGGTCATCGTCGCCGCGGCTTCGACGCCGACGACGCGGGGCAGGCGTTGCGTGCCGCCCGCGCCGGGCAGCAGGCCGAGCTTCACCTCGGGCACCCCGAGCTTCGCCGAGGGCACCGCAATGCGATAATGGCAGACGAGCGCGGTCTCGAGCCCGCCGCCGAGCGCGGTGCCGTGGATCGCGGCGACGACGGGCTTCGACGCCGCTTCGATGCTGTTCAGCACCGCGTTGAAATCGGGCCCGCGCGGCGGCTTGCCGAACTCGCTGATGTCGGCGCCCGCGATGAAGGTCGCGCCGGCGCAGCGCAGCACGATCGCCTTGACGCCGTCGTCGGCGAGCGCGGCCTTGAAATTGTCTTCGAGGCCCTGCCGGACGTGCCAGCTCAGCGCGTTGACGGGCGGATTGTTGACGATGATGACGGCGACTTCGCCGTCCTTTTCCATCGTGACGGAAATCGGGGTGTCTTCGGACATGGGAGAACTCCTTCAATCAATAGCCGTTCGCGCCGAGCTTGGTCGAGCCACGAACGGAAGGTGGTGTTGCATTTCAATCGTCGAGCGCGGCGTGGACAAGCGTCTTGACCTCGCGCCGCACGGGATAGGTGGAAGAGGGCATGAGCTGGGTCATGAAGACCATGCAGATATCTTCGACCGGATCGACGAAGAAACCGGTCGAGAACATGCCGCCCCAGTAAAAGTCGCCCGCCGAGCCGGGAATGCCCGCACGCGCCGGGTCGAGCGTGACCGCGAAGCCGAGTCCGAAGCCGACCCCGGCATTTTCGTCCTCGGAAAAAATGCCGACGCTGTGCTGGGTCAAATCGCCGCCGCCGGGAAGATGGTTCGAGGTCATCAGATCGAGCGTCTTGCGGCTGATGATCCGCACATCGCCCAATTTGCCGCCGCCGAGCAGCATCAGGCAGAAGCGGTGATAATCGTCGAGTGTCGAGGCGAGCCCGCCGCCGCCCGAATGAAAGCTGCGCTCCTTCGCCCAGCGGCTGCGCGCGCCTTCGTCGAAACCCTGCATCTTGTCTCGGGGGTGAAAGGCATAGGCGTCGGTCAGCCGGTGCTGCTGCTCGGCGGGCACCTTGAAGCCCGTGTCGACCATGCCGAGCGGGCCAAAGATGCGTTCCTGCAACACTTCGCCGAACGGCTTGCCCGCGATCCGCTCGATCACCGCGCCGAGCACGTCGGTCGCCATCGAATAATTCCAGTGCGCGCCGGGGTCGAACTGCAGCGGGATTTTCGCGAGGTCGGCGATGAAACTGTCCATCGTATAATCGGCGTCGAAATCGTCGATCCGCGCCTTGCGGTACGCCGCGTCGACCGGCGTGCGCTCCTGAAAGCCATAGGTCAGGCCGGCGGTGTGGCGCAGCAGGTCGACCATGCGGATCGGCTGCGTCGGCGGCCGCGTCAGGAAGGGGACGTTGCCGCCGCCCGCGACGAAGACGCCGGTGTCCTTGAACTCGGGGCAGAATTTGACCAGCGGGTCGGACAGCGCGACCTTGCCTTCCTCGACCAGCATCATGAAGGCGATGCTGGTGACCGGCTTGGTCATGCTCGCGATGCGGAAGATCGCATCTTCCTTCAGCGCTTCGCCCGGCCGCGCTTCGCCGATGATCGACCGGTGCGCGATCTCGCCGCGCCGCGACACGAGCGTCGCCGCGTGCGGCAGGCGGCCGGTTTCGACATATTTGGCCTTGAGGAAAGCGGGAATGCGGTCGAGCCGTGTGGTGTCGAAGCCGTGAGTCATGAGATTAGTTCCAAACTGAAAAAGCCGTGCGCACCCGCGAAGGCGGGTGCCCATCACCGGATAGTGCCAGTTTGAACCGGCCGGAGATGGGTCCCCGCCTTCGCGGGGACACGCAGCGTATACCGAAGCGCATCATCTGCGAGCCACCCTCAGTGCGACGTCTGGCCGAGCAGCTGGCGCGTCACCGGGTGCGAGCTGGTGAGGCCGCCATCGACCGCGATCGCCTGTCCGTTGACATAGCTCGCCTGATCGCTGGCAAGGAAGAGCGCGACATTGGCGAGCTCCTCGGGCTGCGCCGCGCGGCGCAGCGGGTTCAATTGGCCGAGTTTGTGCGTCACCTCCTTGGCGCGCGCATAGTCGAAGGTCGGCTTGGTCATCCCCGTTTCGGTGAGGCCGGGACACACGGCATTGACGCGCACGCCGCTGGTCGAGAGTTGCTGCGCCGCGACCTTGGCGAGGTTGATGACGCCCGCCTTCGACGCCGAATAAGCGCCCGGACCCGCGCCCGAATTGATCCCCGCGACGCTCGCGGTCAGCACGATCGCGCCGCCGCGCCCCTGATCGACCATCGCCTTGCCGGCATGCTTCACCATCAGCGCGGGACCGATCAAATTGACGCGCAGCGTCTCGGCCCATGCCGCGGGGTCGAAATCGAAGATGCCGCCCATGTCGCCGATGATCCCGGCGTTGGCGAAGGCGACGTCGAGGCCGCCGAAATTGTCCTTGGCCGCTGCAACGAGCGACGCGACGTCGACCTCGACGCCCGCGTCGATCTCCAGCGCGACGACCTCGCCGCCCGCATCCTTCACCAGCTTCGCGGTCTCATGCACCGCCGCCGTCTTGTCGCCGATGACGAGCTTTGCGCCCTCGGCGGCGAAGCGCAGCGCGCTCGCGCGGCCGATGCCGCTGCCCGCGCCCGTGATGATCGCAACCTTGCCGTCCAATGCGCCCATCATGCGCCTCCCGAAATCGTGGCCCCGCCATCGCAGACGATGGTCTGGCCGGTGGTGAATGCTCCCGCCTTGCTGGCGAGGAAGACCGCGGCGCCCGCGATCTCGTGCGGCTCGCCGATCCGCTTCAGGGTCGAGGCGGCGGTCGATCGTTTGAGGTTTTCGGGATTTTCCCACAAGGCGCGCGCCATGTCGGTGCGCACCAGCCCCGGCGCGATGCAGTTGACGCGCACGCCGCGCGGCCCGAATTCGACCGAGAAATTGCGCGCGACCTGCATGTCGGCCGCTTTCGAAATGCCGTAAGCGCCGATAATCGGCGATCCTTTCAGCCCGCCGATCGAGCTGATGATCGTGATCGACCCTTCGCCGCGTTCGAGCATTTCGGGCGCGACCATCGTGATCAGCCAGTGGTTGGACAGGATATTATTGTCCATGATCTTGCGGAACTGATCGTCGCTGATCCCGAGGCCCGGGCCGTAATAGGGGTTCGACGCGGCGTTGCAGACGAGCGCGGTGATCTTGCCGAAGGCGGCGCGCGTCTCGTTCACGAGGTTCTGGAGGTCGTCCTTCGACGAGATGTTGGCGGCGACCGAAATCGCGGTGCCGTCGCCGAACTTCGCGTTGATCTCGCCCGCGGTCGCATCGCACGCATCCTGCTTGCGGCTCGAAATCACGACCTTCGCGCCCTGCTCGGCCATCGCCTCCGCCGTGGCTTTTCCGATGCCGCGCGACGATCCGGTGATCAGCGCGACCTGGCCGGTCATGTCGAACAGGCTCATGCGCCGGCCTTTCGTGCAAAGTCCCATGCCTTTTCGGCAAGCGGGCGGACGCGTTCGGACATCGCCTTGGCATGGGCGGACGAGGCGGTGCCGTCGATGACGCGCTTCTTGATCCCCTGCATGATCCCGGCGAGACGGAAGAAATTATAGGCGAAATACCAGTTCATGTCGGGCACGCCGTCGCGGCCCGTCGCCGCGCAATAGCGTTCGACGACTTCGTCCAGTTCGGGGATGCCGAGTGCTTTGCGGTCGAGGTCCATCACCCCCGAGCGTCCGCCATTTTCGGTGACCCACGCCATCGCCACATAGGTGAAATCGGCGAGCGGATCGCCCAATGTCGACAATTCCCAGTCGAGCACCGCGAGCACTTCCGGTCGGTCCTTCGCGAAGATCATATTGTCGATGCGGTAATCGCCGTGGACGACGCTGGTCCGCGTCTGCTCGGGCAGCGTCGCGGGAAGGAACGCGATCAGCCGCTCCATCTCGTCCATCGTCTCGGTCTCGGAGAGCTTATACTGTTTCGTCCAGCGATCGACCTGCCGCCCGAAATAATTGCCGGGCTTGCCGAAATCCGCCAGCCCCGCCGCCTCGACATCGATGCTGTGCAGCGCGGCGAGCGTGTCGATCATCGCGTCATAGGTCGCGCGGCGATTGTCGGGGGTCGACCCCGGCATCGCGCCGTCCCAGATCGTGTGGCCGTCGACCATGCCCATCACATAGAACCAACTGCCGACCACCGAGTCATCGGTGCAAAGCCCGTACTGGCGCGCGACCGGGAAGCCCATTTTATGCAGCCCCGCCTGCACCTTATACTCGCGGTCGACGGCATGCGCCGAGGGCAGCAGCGGGCCGAAGGGCTTGCGGCGGAGCACATAGTTTCCGGACGGCGCCGAAATCTTGTACGTCGGGTTCGACTGGCCGCCGGCGAACTTGCTCTGCGTCAGCGGACCCTCGAAGCCCTCGACATTCGCTTCCATCCACGCGGTCAGCTTCGCCTCGTCGAGCAGGTCGGCGCCCTCGGGCGCGACGGTGCCGCTGAACGCTTTCTGCGCGTCCAAAGTCATAAGCCCCTCCTCTTAAGAGGAGGGGTTTGGGGTGGTGCAGCGACGGTTCGGTTCACCACCCCGCTGCAACTAGCGAGCAAGCTCGCAAGTTTCGCTGCCCCTCCTCTGAAGAGGAGGGGGGATGAGATGTGCCCGACGATCACTGGTCGAACACGATCACCGACCGCGCGGCGTCGCCTTTCCTCATCTTGTCGAACCCTTCGTTGACCCTGGCGAGCGGGATCGTCTCGGCGACGATGCTGTCGAGGTCGAGCAGCCCGCGCAGGTAGAAATCGACGAGGCGCGGAATGTCGACCGGGAAGCGGTTGCCCCCCATGATCGCGCCCTGCAATTTCTTGCCCGAAAGCAGGTCCATCGCGCCGAGTCCGACTTTCTCGCTAAGCGGCATCATGCCGAGGATCGTCGCGGTGCCGCCGCGGCGCAGCGAGGCGACCGCGAGGCTCGCGGAGGCGGGGCGGCCCACGGCCTCGATCGCGTGATCGACGCCGCCCTTCGAGATTTCGACGATCTGCTTCGCGGCATCGTCGGCGAGCGCGTCGACGACGTCGGTGGCGCCGAGCTTCTTCGCGAGTTCGCGCTTCTCGGGCACCGGGTCGGCGGCGATGATGCGCCCCGCGCCCGCAATCTTCGCCGCGTTGATCGTCGCGAGCCCCACGCCGCCGCAGCCGACGACCGCGACCGTCTCGCCCGGCGTCACCTTGCACGCGTTGAAGATCGTCCCCGCACCCGTCGTCACCGCGCAGCCGATGACGGCGGCGCGGTCGAGCGGCATGTCGGGATCGATCGCGACGCACGCATGTTCGTGGACGAGCATCGTCTCGGAAAAAGCCGACAGGTTGAGCATCTGGTTTACCGGCGACCCGTCAGGGCGCGTGATGCGCGGCGCTGATCCGACGGGGCGCCGCGTGTCGCCGCCCATGCACAGCGACATGCGGCCGCTGACGCAGAACTCGCAGTGGCCGCAGAAGGCGCTGAGGCAGGTCACGACCGCGTCGCCGACCTTCACCGTGCGCACTTCGCTGCCGACCGCCTCGACGATGCCCGCGGCCTCATGGCCGGGGATCGCGGGCAGAGGATGCGGATAGGCGCCGTCGATGAAATGCAGGTCCGAATGGCAGAGCCCGCACGCGGCAGTGCGGATGCGCACCTCGTGCGGGCCGCAGTCGGCAACGACGACGTCCTCGACGGACAGCGGCTTGCCCGGCTCGATCAGGATCGCGGCTTTGGTCATTCATGCTCTCCATTTGGTCCCCCTCCCGCCTGCGGGAGGGGCTAGGGGAGGGAATGTTAAATACGAAGCGGAACAGGCCCTCCCCCGGCCCCTCCCGCAAGCGGGAGGGGAGCTAACGTGATACCCCGACGTCGCCCGACGAAAAGCCGGGATCGCTCGCTTCGCTATGCTTGGCGAACTCGATGCGCGCGATCGCGCGCTCGTGAACCTCGTCGGGCCCGTCGGCGAGACGCAAGGTCCGTTGATGCGCATAGGCCTTGGCGAGCCCGAAATCCTCGGACACGCCGGCGCCGCCATGCGCCTGGATCGCATCGTCGATGATCTTGAGCGCCATGTTCGGCGCCTGCACCTTGATCATCGCGATCTCGGCCGCCGCGGTCTTGTTGCCGACCTTGTCCATCATGTCGGCGGCCTTGAGGCACAGCAGGCGAGTCATCTCGATGTCGATGCGCGCCCGCGCGAGGCGGTGCTCCCAGATGCTATATTCGGCGACCTTCTTGCCGAACGCCACGCGCGACTGGAGCCGCTTCGCCATCTTGGCGATCGCTTCTTCCGCCACGCCGATCGTGCGCATGCAATGGTGGATGCGGCCGGGCCCGAGGCGCCCCTGCGCGATCTCGAAGCCGCGCCCTTCGCCGAGCAGCATCGCCTCCTCGGCGTTGACGCGCACGTCCTTCAGCTCGATTTCCATATGGCCGTGCGGCGCGTCGTCATAGCCGAAGACGGGCAGGTGGCGCAGGATGGTCACGCCGGGGGCGTTCAGCGGCATCAGCACCATCGACTGCTGCGCGTGGCGCTTCGCGGCGAAATCGGTCTTGCCCATCACGATCGCGACCTCGCAGCGCGGATCGCCCGCGCCCGACGACCACCATTTGCGGCCGTTGATCACATAATCGTCGCCGTCGCGCTCGATGCGCGTCTCGATATTCGTCGCGTCGGACGAGGCGACGCGGGGCTCGGTCATCAGGAACGCCGAGCGGATCTCGCCGTTCATCAGCCGGCCGAGATATTTCTCCTTCTGCGCACGCGTCCCGTAACGGTGGAAGACTTCCATATTGCCGGTGTCGGGCGCCGAGCAGTTGAACACCTCGCTCGCGAAGCCGACGCGCCCCATCTCCTCGGCGCACAGCGCATATTCGAGGTTGGTGAGACCCGGCCCCTCGAACTCGAACGTCTCGTCGACATGGTGATGCGCGGCGCTGCGCGGCGGCATGAACAGGTTCCAGATGCCGGCTTCCTTCGCCTCGGCCTTCAGATCCTCGACGATCTGGATCACCTTCCAGCGGTCGCCCGCCTTGTCCTGTTCGTAATAGGTCGGGACGGCGGGGCGCACCTTGCGTTCGATGAAATCGCGCACCCGGTCGCGCCAATAGACCTGCCGGTCGGTGAGGTCGAAATCCATCTCCGCATCCTTCCCTTTACGTTCACGTAAACCTTTGGACCGATTCGCCGGCCTTGCCAAGTCCTGCGGCCCGAAAATTACCTCATTTGGTCATGGCGCGCAGTTTTCGCTCAGGGATGCGCGCCCGTGGCGTCGGGTTCGCCGCGCGCGGCATCGTCGAGCAAGGCCAGCCGCGCTTCATGGTCGGCGCGCGAAATCGGAAAGCGGCGCATCACGAGCAGCCCCGCCGCGCCGATGACCAGCACCGCGAGCGCGTAGCCGAGCGCGAGATTGCCGAGCACGCCCGCGCCGACCTCGCCCGGCTTCGCATTCGCCGGAAAGGCCGCGAAGGAGAGAATCAGTCCCGCGACGAAGATGCCGATGCCCGTCGCGCATTTCTGCATGAAGAAATAGCCCGCGAAGAACAGCCCTTCGGAGCGGCGTCCGGTCTCGCTCTGCGACGCCTCGACGACGTCGGCCATCATCGACGACGACAGGATCATCAGCATGATCGAGAAAGTGTTCGACACGAACACCAGCGCGAACATCGTCGCGACGCTCGGCTTGCCGGGCAGGCCGGGAAAGATGCCCTCGATCCACGCGAAATAGATGCCGCTGTTGACGAGCAGCGCGACCGTGCCCGCAAGGATCGCGCCGTCGCGCTTGCCGAGCCGCGCGGCGAGCGGGGCGACGAGGATGAAGGCCGCGATCATCGTCCCGAACAGCATCAGGACGTAACCGATCATTTCGCCCTGCGTCAGCTGCCAGAAAAAGCCGAGCAGATAGTTGGTCATCGAAAAGGTGATGCCCTGATTGACGAAGCCGAACAGCGCCGCGAACACCAGCCACAGGAAAGCGCGGTTCGACAGCGTGTCGCGCATGTCGCGCAGGATGTGCGCGAGGCTCGCCGACGGCTTGGCGTCGTCGAGGTTCGACACCGCGATCCGCTTGTGCTGCCCCGCCGCCGAGATCAGCACCGCGCCGAGCATGACGAGCGCACCGGTCAGCGCATAGGGGAAATAGCCCGCCGGATCGACCAGTCCCTTCGATCCGCCGAAAAAGACGCCATAGGCGAGGAACAGGATGAGCAGTCCGCCGCCCCAGCCGAACAGGAAGCGATAGCGCATCACCACCGTGCGCTCGTCGTAATCGGCGGTGAGTTCGGGGACGATCGCCACCGACGGCACTTCGCACATCGACACCAGCGCGCGCACGACGATCGCGAAGCCGATCAGCCAGGCGACGGTCGCCGCATCGCTCATTTCGGGCGGACTCCACAGCGCCATCCACGCAAGCGCGAGCGGGAAGGGGGCGGCATAGAGCCACGGCAGGCGGCGGCCCCAGCGGCTGCGCGTGCGGTCGGTCAGCTCGCCGATCACCGGATCGACAAAGGCGTCGAAAATCAGCGCCACCATGATCGCGGTGCCGACGATGCCGGCATCGAGCCCGATCACCTGATTGTAGAAAAGCAGCAGGAAGGTCGAAAAACCATTCTCCTTGACGCCATAGGCGATGCTGCCGAGCCCGTGCATCAGCTTGAGCCCGATCGGCAGCCGCTCGGGCGCCGGGACGGGCGTCGCCGCCGCGCTCACGCGGCGGCTCCGGCTTTCGCCGCTTCCTCCATCGCGAGCAGGGCGTCGAACATGCCCGGCGTTTCCTTGTCCCACGCATGGCGCTGGCCGATCGTCAGCCCGCCGTCGACGAGCAGGTGCGTGCCCGTCATGAAGCTCGACTCCTCGCTCGCGAGATAGGCGACGGCGTTGGCGATGTCCTCGGGCTGGCCGCCGCGCGCGACGGGCTGCGCGTTCGCGCTCATCTCGGCGATCGCCGCATTCGCCTGCGCCTTGAGCTCGCCCGGAACTTCGAGCGAGGCGGTGAAGATATTGGTGTTGATGAAGCCGGGGCAGATCGCGTTCACGCGGATGCCATATTGGGCGAGGTCGGTCGCCGCGACCTTGGAGAGATGGAGCACGCCCGCCTTCGCAACCGCATAGGCGATCGGCGAATAGCCCGCACCCAATGCCGCGACGCTCGCGGTATTGACGATCGATGCGCCCTTGCGGTGCTTCATGTGCGGCGCGGCATAGCGGATGCCCATCGCGACCGATTTCAGCACCAGATCCATCGTGCGGTCCCAGCCTTCGGGACTGATCTCGTCGATCGGCGCGCGGTCGCCGCCCGCGGCGGCATTGTTGAAGACGATGTCGATCCCGCCCGCCTTCGCCGCCGCGGCGTTCATCAGCGCCTCGATGTCGGGCGGCATTGTGACGTCGCAGCGGATGAAGCTGATCTTGCCGTTCGATTGTTCGGCAAGCGCCTTGCCGCCCGCCTCGTCGATGTCGGCGGCGAAGACGTGCGCGCCCTCGCCCGCCAGCTTCAGCACCGTGGCTTTGCCGATTCCCGACGCCGCGCCCGTGACCACCGCTACCTTGCCTGCGAATCGCATGACCCATTCTCCCGTTTTCTTTTGCCACTTAGCTTAGGCGCCAAAGGGGATGCGTCAACGGCGGTCGATCCGACGCTACGGCGCCGTAACGGCAGGTGCGCGCTGCCAAGTTGACGCTTGCGTAAAGCAGCGAAGCGGACGTAGATTTGCCCGCAGAAGAGGAGCCAAAAGGATGAGCGAACTGGACGCGTTCCGCACCGAAGTGCGCGAATGGCTGGAGGCCAATTGCCCCCCCGAAATGCGCGAACCCGTGCGCGACGAGGGCGACGTCTGCTGGGGCGGCCGCAAATGGGTGTTCAAGAACGACGCCCAGAAAGCGTGGCTCGAAGCCTGCGTCGCGAAGGGCTATACGGTGCCCGACTGGCCCAAGGCCTATGGCGGCGCTGGCCTCTCGCCCGAGGAGACCAAGATTCTCCGCCAGGAAATGAAGCGCATCAACGCGCGCTCGCCGCTCGACAGCTTCGGCATCTGGATGCTCGGCCCCGCGCTGCTCAAATTCGGCACCGAGGAGCAGAAGGTCCATTACCTCACCCAGATCGCGCGCGGCGAAATCCGCTGGTGCCAGGGCTATTCGGAACCGGGTTCGGGCAGCGACCTCGTGTCTTTGCAGACCTTCGGCGAGGACAAGGGCGATCACTGGGTCGTCAACGGGTCGAAGATCTGGACCAGCTACGCCGACAAGGCCGACTGGATCTTCTGCCTCGTCCGCACCGACAAGGCGAACAAATATCAGGGCATCACCTTCATGCTCTTCGACATGGAGAGCAAGGGCGTCACCACCAAGCCGATCCTGCTGATCAGCGGCAACTCGCCCTTCTGCGAAACCTTCTTCGACGATGTCGAAGTGCCGAAGACGCAGTTCGTCGGCGAGGTCAATCGCGGCTGGGACGTCGCCAAATATCTCTTGGGCCACGAGCGCGAGATGATTTCGGGCGGCGGCGCGGGCGGCGACATGGTCAGCATCGGCGGCGCCTTTGCCAAGGCGTTCGGAAAGAATGCGGCGGGCGAACTCGACGATCCGATATTGCGCGCCGAAATGGCGGCGTTCGACGTCGATGTCTTCGCCTATCGCGCGATGGGCGAGCGTTTCATGGATATGTGGAAGACCGGCCGCGCGCATCCCGCGTCGTCGAACATGATGAAATATGTCGGCACCGAACTCAACAAGCGCCGCCACGAACTCGTCATGGCGGGCGGCGGCAGCGACGCGCTCGAATGGGACAGCGAAGAGAGCAAGGGCGGCGCAAGGGCGCGCACCTGGCTGCGCACCAAGGCCAATTCGATCGAAGGCGGGACGAGCGAAGTCATGCTCAACGTCATCGCCAAGCGGATTTTGGATTTGCCGGGGGCTTGACCATTCTCCCCTCCCGCAGGCGGGAGGGGCAGCGAGGCTTGCGAACTTGTTCGCTAGCCGCAGCGGGGTGGGCAGATGCGAGTTCGCTGGCCCACCCCTAACCCCTCCCGCCTGCGGGAGGGGAACTGGAGAGAGAAAATATGCCGCTCTATCACAATGACGACCAGGCGATGCTCAAGGACAGCGTCGCCCCCTTCGTGACCGAACAGGCGCCCGTTTCGCACCTGCGCAAACTGCGCGACAGCGCCGACGCCACCGGCTTTTCGCGCGACCTCTGGGCGCAGTTCACCGAAATGGGCCTGCCCGGCATGCTCGTGCCCGAGGCGCACGGCGGGCTCGGCATGGGGCATATGGAAGCGGGCATCGTGCTCGAGGAAATCGGCCGCAACCTGACTCCGTCGCCTTTCCTCTCGACCGGCGTCGGCGCGGTCGCCGCGCTGGCGAAAGCGGGCGGCACGCAGGCGGGCCGCTGGCTCCCCGCGATTGCGTCGGGCGAGGCGATCGTCGCGCTCGCGATCGACGAGGGCGCCAAGCACCGCCCCGACCGCATTGCCACCACCGCGACGCGCGCGGGCAACGGCTTCCGCCTCGATGGCAAGAAAAGCTTCGTGCTCCACGGCCATGTCGCC